>NZ_JBVIDV010000057.1:0-1397 GCF_055572195.1 Streptomyces sp. NPDC030809 | reverse complement strand
AGGACGCTGATGCGTTGGCGGGCGAGTCGGAGGAGGGCCTGGGTGTGGGTTTTGCCGCGGGCTCGTTGTCGGTCGTAGTAGGTGCGGGAGGCCGGGTCGGCGTTCATGCAGGCGAAGGCGGAGAGGAACATTGCGCGTTTGAGCTGCCGGTTTCCGCCTCGTGGTGCGTGCTCACCATGAATCGAGGTTCCCGACGACCTGGTCGTGGGGGCGAGGCCGGCGTAGGAGGCGAGGTGGGCGGCGCTGGGGAAGCCGGTGCCGTCGCCGACGGTGACCAGCAGGATGGCGGCGGTCCTGACTCCGACTCCCGGCATCGAAGTCAGGACCTGGTGAAGAGGGTGGGCCTCCAGCAGGCTGTTGATCTGGGCTTCCAGGGCCCGGCGCTGGTCGTGGACCGCGGCCAGCGAGCGGGCCAGTAACGGGATGACCACGTCGAGGGTGCCCGTTCCCGGGACCACGACGGTCTGCTCGTCGAGGGCGTCGAAGACGTCGTCGATCAGCCGGGCGGCCATGCGCGGGGCCTTGGGCCGGATCACCTCGACGAGTCTGCGACGGCCGGCCTTCCGTAGTGCGGCCGGGGATCCGTAGCGCTCGAGGAGCCAGGTGACGGCAGGGTGGTCCAGGCGCGGGCCCAGCACCCGCTCGAGGCTGGGGTGGAACTGGGTCAGCAGCCCGCGGATCCGGTTGGAGGTGCGGGTGGTCTCGGCCGCGAGGTCCTGGTCGAAGCCGGTCACCACCGTGACCTCGGCGGTGATCTCGTCGGTCAGCTCCAGCGACCGCAGAGTGTGGGGCATCGTCCGGGCGGCGTCCGCGATGACCGCCGCGTCCTTCGCGTCCGTTTTCGCCTCGCCCGGGTAGAGGTCGGCGATCCGTCGCATGGCGAGTCCGGGTAGGTAGGCGACCTCGCAGCCTGCGTCGCGGGCGACGGTCAGGGGCAGGGCGCCGATCGAGGCGGGCTGGTCCACGATCACCAGGACAGTGCCGAACTTGGCCTTGAGTTTGTCGAAGACGGCCCGCAGCTTCGGCTCGCTGTTGGGCATCGGCTTGTCGAAGACCTTCTTCCTGGCCGGTGTCAGCCCGTGACCGTGGTGGGCGGTCTTGCCGACGTCCAGCCCGAGGAAGACGCCTATGCCTTCGGTGTCTAACATTGCACCCTTCCGCAGGTGTTGACCGTGCCGGCCTCGGCGGTGGCACCGTGCTCGCGCATCCACGTTATGCAGACCTGCCGCCCGCTTCTGTGCTCGGCATTGCGCCGGGCCGGGCGGTGGCCGGGTCTCTCATCAGCGTCTCCGACGGCACCCCACGAACCCGGCGACACCACCCCCCAGGTCATGCCTTCGACAGAGGGGACACAGTCATACCGAGCCCGGAGGCCAGCGGCCCCATTGCAGGACCGC
>NZ_JBVIDV010000056.1:0-1533 GCF_055572195.1 Streptomyces sp. NPDC030809 | reverse complement strand
CTTCAGAACTAACACAGTGGACGCGAGCAACTGAGGACAAGCCCTCGGCCTATTAGTACCAGTCAGCTCCACCCGTTACCGGGCTTCCACATCTGGCCTATCAACCCAGTCGTCTACTGGGAGCCTTACCCTCTCAAGGAGGTGGGAATACTCATCTTGAAGCAGGCTTCCCGCTTAGATGCTTTCAGCGGTTATCCCTCCCGAACGTAGCCAACCAGCCATGCCCTTGGCAGGACAACTGGCACACCAGAGGTTCGTCCGTCCCGGTCCTCTCGTACTAGGGACAGCCCTTCTCAATATTCCTACGCGCACAGCGGATAGGGACCGAACTGTCTCACGACGTTCTAAACCCAGCTCGCGTACCGCTTTAATGGGCGAACAGCCCAACCCTTGGGACCGACTCCAGCCCCAGGATGCGACGAGCCGACATCGAGGTGCCAAACCATCCCGTCGATATGGACTCTTGGGGAAGATCAGCCTGTTATCCCCGGGGTACCTTTTATCCGTTGAGCGACGGCGCTTCCACAAGCCACCGCCGGATCACTAGTCCCGACTTTCGTCCCTGCTCGACCCGTCGGTCTCACAGTCAAGCTCCCTTGTGCACTTACACTCAACACCTGATTGCCAACCAGGCTGAGGGAACCTTTGGGCGCCTCCGTTACCCTTTGGGAGGCAACCGCCCCAGTTAAACTACCCATCAGACACTGTCCCTGATCCGGATCACGGACCGAGGTTAGACATCCAGCACGACCAGAGTGGTATTTCAACGGCGACTCCACCATGACTGGCGTCACGGCTTCAAAGTCTCCCACCTATCCTACACAAGCCGAACCGAACACCAATATCAAACTGTAGTAAAGGTCCCGGGGTCTTTCCGTCCTGCTGCGCGAAACGAGCATCTTTACTCGTAGTGCAATTTCACCGGGCCTATGGTTGAGACAGTCGAGAAGTCGTTACGCCATTCGTGCAGGTCGGAACTTACCCGACAAGGAATTTCGCTACCTTAGGATGGTTATAGTTACCACCGCCGTTTACTGGCGCTTAAGTTCTCAGCTTCGCCCCGTCGAAACAGAGCTAACCGGTCCCCTTAACGTTCCAGCACCGGGCAGGCGTCAGTCCGTATACATCGCCTTACGGCTTCGCACGGACCTGTGTTTTTAGTAAACAGTCGCTTCTCGCTGGTCTCTGCGGCCACCCCCAGCTCAGAGTGCAAGACTCATCACCAGGCGTGGCCCCCCTTCTCCCGAAGTTACGGGGGCATTTTGCCGAGTTCCTTAACCATAGTTCACCCGAACGCCTCGGTATTCTCTACCTGACCACCTGAGTCGGTTTAGGGTACGGGCCGCCATGAAACTCGCTAGAGGCTTTTCTCGACAGCATAGGATCATCCACTTCACCACAATCGGCTCGGCATCAGGTCTCAGCCTTAACGTGTGACGGATTTGCCTACCACACGGCCTACACCCTTACCCCGGGACTACCACCGCCCGGGCTGGACTACCTTCCTGCGTCACCCCATCGCTTACCTACTAC
>NZ_JBVIDV010000055.1:0-1622 GCF_055572195.1 Streptomyces sp. NPDC030809 | reverse complement strand
GTTGCGCGGGCCTGCCGGGATGCGGGGATCGCGAGCGTTGCCGTTTACGCGGATCCGGACCGGGATGCTCTGCATGTCCGTGCGGCCGATGAAGCGTTCGCTCTGGGCGGTGACACCCCGGCCACCAGTTATCTGGACATTGCGAAGGTCTTGCAGGCCGCGGCGGATGCCGGTGCGGATGCGGTCCACCCCGGTTACGGGTTCTTGTCGGAGAACGCGGAGTTCGCGCAGGCGGTGATCGATGCGGGTCTGACGTGGATCGGTCCGCCGCCGCAGGCGATCCGGGACCTGGGTGACAAGGTCGCGGCCCGGCACATCGCGCAGCGTGCGGGTGCGCCGCTGGTGGCGGGCACGCCGGATCCGGTGTCGGGTGCGCAGGAGGTCGTGGCCTTCGCGCAGGAGCACGGCCTGCCGATCGCGATCAAGGCGGCGTTCGGTGGTGGCGGGCGGGGTCTGAAGGTGGCCCGCACGCTGGAGGAGGTGCCCGAGCTCTACGACTCCGCGGTGCGTGAGGCGGTCGCGGCGTTCGGGCGCGGGGAGTGCTTCGTGGAGCGCTACCTCGACAAGCCGCGGCATGTGGAGACGCAGTGCCTGGCAGACGCGCACGGCAACGTGGTGGTGGTCTCCACCCGTGACTGCTCGCTGCAGCGCCGCCATCAGAAGCTGGTCGAGGAGGCCCCGGCCCCGTTCCTGAGCCAGGCCCAGAACGAGCAGCTCTACGCGGCGTCGAAGGCCATCTTGAAGGAGGCCGGCTACGTCGGCGCCGGCACGGTGGAGTTCCTGGTGGGTGCCGACGGCACGATCTCCTTCCTGGAGGTCAACACCCGTCTGCAGGTCGAGCACCCGGTGACCGAGGAGGTCACCGGCATCGACCTGGTCCGCGAGATGTTCCGCATCGCCGACGGCGAGGAACTCGGCTACGGCGACCCCGTCTTGCGCGGGCACTCCTTCGAGTTCCGCATCAACGGCGAGGACCCGGGCCGGGGCTTCCTGCCCGCCCCCGGCACCGTCACCCTCTTCAGCCCGCCCACCGGACCCGGTGTCCGCCTGGACGCAGGCGTGGAATCCGGCAGCGTCATCGGACCCGCCTGGGACTCCCTGCTCGCCAAGCTGATCGTCACCGGCGCCACCCGCGAGCAGGCCCTCCAGCGCGCGGCCCGCGCGCTGGCCGAGTTCCGCGTCGAGGGCATGGCCACCGCCATCCCCTTCCACCGCGCCGTCGTCGCCGACCCCGCCTTCAACCCCGCCGGCGGCAACCCGTTCACGGTCCACACCCGCTGGATCGAGACCGAGTTCGTCAACGACATCCCCGCCTTCACCGCCCCCGCCGCCGAGGAGGACCAGGACGAGCCCGGCCGCGAGACCGTCGTGGTCGAAGTCGGCGGCAAGCGCCTGGAAGTCTCCCTGCCCTCCAGCCTGGGCATGACCTTGGCCCGCACCGCAGCCGCAGGCGGCGCCAAGCCCAAGCGCCGCGCGGCGAAGAAGTCCGGGCCGGCCGCCTCGGGCGACACCCTGGCCTCCCCCATGCAGGGCACCATCGTCAAGGTCGCCGTCGAGGAAGGCCAGCAGGTCGCCGAAGGCGACCTCGTCGTGGTCCTCGAAGCCATGAAGATGGAACAGCC
>NZ_JBVIDV010000053.1:0-2851 GCF_055572195.1 Streptomyces sp. NPDC030809 | reverse complement strand
ACGCCTTCGCCCCAGCCGGTGCCGTCCGCGGCTTCCGCGAAGGCCTTCACCCGGGCGTCGGGGGCCAGCCCCCGCTGCCGACTGAACTCCACGAAGACCTCGGGAGTCGACATCACGGTGACGCCGCCGGCGAGCGCCAGCGTGCATTCGCCGCTGCGCAGGGACTGTGCGGCCATGTGGAGGGCGACCAGGGAGGAGGAGCAGGCGGTGTCCACGGTGACGGCCGGGCCTTCCAGGCCGAGGGTGTACGCCACTCGGCCCGAGGCCACACTGCCCGCGATGCCGGTGCCGAGGTAGCCCTCGACGGTCTCCGGAACCTGCCGGAGCAGCGTGGCGTAGTCCTGTCCGTTGCTGCCGATGAACACCCCGGCCCGGCTGCCGCGGAGGCTCCGCGGGTTGA
Source organism: Streptomyces sp. NPDC030809 (assembly GCF_055572195.1). Taxonomy (NCBI): domain Bacteria; kingdom Bacillati; phylum Actinomycetota; class Actinomycetes; order Kitasatosporales; family Streptomycetaceae; genus Streptomyces; species Streptomyces sp. NPDC030809. The sequence continues at coordinate 2,451 of NZ_JBVIDV010000053.1, read as the reverse complement.
TGCCGGCCCGCTCGAAGGCCTCCCAGGAGGTCTCCAGCAGCAGCCGCTGCTGCGGGTCCATCGCGAGCGCCTCGCGCGGGTTGATGCCGAAGAACGAGGCGTCGAACCCGGTCACGTCCTGGAGGAAGGCCCCCTCGCGGACGTACGACGTACCCGAACGCTCCGGGTCGGCGTCGTACAGGGCGTCCAGGTCCCAGCCGCGGTCGGAGGGGAACGGGGAGATCGCGTCGCCGCCCGCCGCCAGCAGCGCCCACAGCTCCTCGGGCGTGCGGATGCCGCCCGGGAAGCGGCAGCTCATGGCCACGATGGCGATCGGCTCGCCGTCCGCGGCCGCCACCGCGGCGGCCGTGGACGCCCCGGCCGGGGCCGTCTCTTCCAGAAGGCCCGGGAACTCGCCCAGCAGGTGCCGGGACAGGTCGCCCGCGGTCGGGTAGTCGAAGATCACACTGGTGGGCAGCCGCAGGCCGGTGGCCGCGTTCAGCCGGTTGCGCAGCTGCACCGCACCCAGCGAGTCGAAGCCGATGTCCTTGAAGGCGCGGTGGGGGCCCACGGCCTGCGGGCCGGAGTGGCCCAGGACCAGCGCGGCCTGGGTCCGTACCAGCTCCAGCAGCAGTTCCTCGCGCTTGGCGGGGGCCAGCACGGCCAGCCGGTCCGCCAGCGAGGAGGACTCGTCGCGGGGGCCGCCGCCCGGCGCGGCCGGTACGGCCAGCGCCCGGACCTCCGGCAGGTCGGAGACCAGCGGGCTGGGGCGGGCGGCCGTGTACGCGGGGACGAAGCGCTCCCAGTCGATGTCGGCGATGGTCACGGCCGGTTCGCCGCGCCCGACGGCCTGCCCGAGCGCACCGAGCGCAAGGTCCGGCGCCATCACGGGGAAACCGCTGCGGTGCAGCTGCTCCGCCGCCGCCCGGTCGGTCGCCATGCCGGATCCGGCCCAGGCGCCCCAGGCCACGGAGGTGGCGGGCAGCCCGAGCGCGTGACGCTGCTGGGCGATCGCGTCCAAGTGGGCATTGGCAGCGCCGTAGTTGGCCTGGCCCTCGTTTCCGAAGGTGGCCGCTGCGGAGGAGAAGAGGACGAAGGCGTCGAGGTCGAGATGGCGGGTGTGCCGGTCGAGGAGCGCGGCGGCGCCGGCCTTCGGGCCGAGGACGCGCCGGAAGCGCTCCGGGGTGAGGTTGTTGATGGTGGCGTCGTCGAGGGTGCCGGCGGTGTGGATGACGGCGGTGAGGTCGGGGTGTGTGGTGATGAGGGTGTGGACGGCTTCGGGGTCGGAGACGTCGCAGGTGGTGAGGGTGACGGTGGTGCCGAGGCCGATGAGTTCGGTTTCGAGGGTCTCGGCGCCGGGTGCGGTGTGTCCGCTGCGGCTGGCGAGGACGAGGTGCTGTGCTCCGGCTTGTGCGGCCCAGCGGGCGACGTGGGCGCCGAGGGCGCCGGTGCCGCCGGTGATCAGGACGGTGCCGCGGGGTTTCCAGGCGGTGTCGGCCGTGGTTGTGGTGCTCGTGCGGGTCAGGCGGCGGGCCAGGACACCGGAGGTGCGGATCGCCACCTGGTCCTCACCGGCGGCGGCCTGCCCTGCCAGGACGGCACACAGACGGGCCCGCGCCCGCTCGTCCCACTCCTTGGGCAGGTCGACGAGACCGCCCCACAGCTCCGGGTGCTCCAGTGCGGCGACCTGGCCGAGGCCCCAGACCTGCGCCTGAGCCGGACGGGAGACGGGGTCGGAACCGCCTGTGGTCACGGCGCCCCGGGTGAGGCACCACAGGGGAGCCGGTACGTCGGTGTCCACCAGCGCCTGGACGAGCACGAGCGTCGCGACGGCCGAGCCGTCGAGGTCGGCGTCGGCCTCGGCGTCCGTGTCGGCGTCGGCCTCGGCCGCGGTGTCGGTGTCGGTGAGCGCCAGCAGGGAGAGCACGCCCGCCACCGGCGCCCCGAGCCCGTCGAGCACGCCCTGAACCTGCTCGGCGTAGCCGGCCCGGTCGGCCTCGGACGGGTCCAGCACGACTTCACGTACGTCGCCGCCCGCCGCTTCCAGGGAGCGGAGGGTGTCCCGTACGAACGGCCGGTCCTCGAATCCTGCGGGGACCGCCACCAGCCAGGTCCCGGACAGGGCGGCCGCAGCCTGCGTGTCCGGCACCGGCCGCCACATCACCCGGTAGCGCCAGCCGTCCGCGACCGAGCCGCCGGTCTGCTCCCGGCGTCCCGACCTCGGGTCGAGCCAGTAGTGCTCCCGCTGGAAGGCGTACGTGGGGAGTTCGACGCGGCGGGGGGTGGTACCCCGGCCGGCGAAGTACGCGGTCCAGTCGAGGGGGATGCCGGTGGTGTGGAGTTCGGCGGTGGCTCGGGTGAGGGCGTGGTGTTCGGGGTGGTGTTTGTTGAGGGTGGTGATGGTGGTGGCGGGTTGGGTGAGGGTGTCTTGGGTCATGGCGGTGAGGACTGCGCCGGGGCCGATTTCGAGGT
>NZ_JBVIDV010000052.1:0-4691 GCF_055572195.1 Streptomyces sp. NPDC030809 | reverse complement strand
GCTTTCCCCTACCCGCCCCTTCCCGAAGTGGGGCTCCGCCCCAGACCCCGCGCCTCAAACGCCGGCGAGGCTGGAATGTGCCCCGCGAGGCTGGAGCGTGCCCGGCGGGGCTGCAATGGGTCCCGGCTGGAATGTGCCCGGCGAGGCTGGAATGGGCCCCGCGAGGGTGGAGGTTGCCCCGCGAAGCTGGAGCCGGCCCCAGCGGGGCTGAAAGGCCCGGGGCTCCGCCCCAGACCCCGCGCCTCAAACGCCGGCGAGGCTGGAATGTGCCCCGCGAGGCTGGAGCGTGCCCCGCGCAGCCGGCGCGTGCGTGGCGGGGCGGAGTCCCAGGGGTTCAGGGGGTGTTCTTCCGGGGGTCATGCCGGTCGGCAGAATGGGGGTATGAGTGCCGCCGCCCCCACCCACCCGCTCACCGTCGGCTTCGACCTCGACATGACCCTGATCGACTCGCGCCCCGGCATCCGCGCGACGTACCAGGAGCTGTCCGCCGCGACGGGGACGTACATCGACGCGGACGCCGCCGTCACCCGGCTGGGGCCCCCGCTCGACGAGGAGCTGGCGTACTGGTTCCCGGCCGAGCAGATCCCCGAGATGGCGGACCGGTACCGCGCGCTGTACCCGCAGCACGCCGTCGCGCGGATCCCCGCGATGCCGGGCGCGCGCGAGGCGATCGAGGCCGTGCAGGCGCTCGGCGGGAGCGCGATCGTCGTGACGGCCAAGCACGAGCCGAACGCCCGGCTGCACCTGGACCACCTGGGGATGCGCCCGGATGCCGTGGTCGGCTCGCTGTGGGCGGAGGCCAAGGCGGAGGCGCTGCGCGCGCACGGGGCTTCGGTCTACGTGGGCGACCACGTGGGCGACGTACGCGGGGCCCGCGCGGCGGGCGCGCTGTCGGTGGCGGTGCCGACCGGCCCGTGTTCGGCGGAGGAGCTGCGGTCGGCGGGTGCCGACGTGGTCCTGCCGGACCTGACGGCCCTGCCGGAGTGGCTCGCGTCGTACGCGGACCGGAGCGCCTGACCGCGCACGGCGCACCGCGCACGGCGTACGCGTACGGCTGCGGCGCGGGTCAGGCCTGCCGGGCCGGGGCCGCGGCGGAGGCGCGGGCCGCGCGGCGCTGGGCCGCGGCCGAGCGGAGGACGCCCGCGCCGGCGATCGCGAAGCCGACGCCCATGAGCATGCACACGGCGTAGGCGACCGGCGGGAACGGGTCGGTGCCCAGGAACAGCGGGGCCATCGTCGCGAGGGTGGCCACCGCGCCGACGATGAAGACGATGCCGCCGGTACGGACCAGGCCGTCCCCGGGGCGGGGTTCGTCGGAAACAGGAGTAGCAGTCACCCGACCAGGGTAGTTCCCTGTCCTGGGCCGCCCGCAGGAAGGACCCCGAGACGTCTTGTCAGCGGGCCCTGGACCATTAGCCTGGATGCGGCGGGTCACAGAGGACCCGCTGTACTGCTGTCCGGAGCCGTTTTTGCGGCATTACGGACCCGACGAACACAAGGACGAGGAACAGACGTGCCTACCGGCAAGGTCAAGTGGTTCAACAGCGAGAAGGGCTTCGGCTTTCTCTCCCGAGACGACGGCGGAGACGTCTTCGTCCACTCGTCGGTGCTGCCTGCCGGGGTCGATGCGCTCAAGCCCGGTCAGCGCGTGGAGTTCGGTGTCGTCGCCGGCCAGCGCGGTGACCAGGCCCTTTCCGTGACCGTCCTGGAGCCCGCGCCCTCGGTGGCCGCCGCTCAGCGCCGCAAGCCCGACGAGCTGGCCTCCATCGTGCAGGACCTGACGACCCTGCTGGAGAACGTGACGCAGCAGCTGGAGCGGGGCCGCTACCCCGACAAGGCGCACGGTTCGAAGATCGCCGGCATGCTGCGGGCGGTCGCCGACCAGCTGGACGTCTAGCCGGCCGCGAGGACGCCCGCAAGGACGCCCGCAAGGAGGCCGGCCAGGACGCCCGTACCGGCGTCCGCGCCCTCCGCAGCGCCCTCCGCAGGGCGTACGCGTCAAACGCATGTGCCCCGCCGCTCGAACGAGTGGCGGGGCACGTTTGTTTGGCGGGCGGGCGCCCCCCGTCCGCTCAGGGGAAGGCGAGGGCGCCCGGGGCCAGGGCCGGGACCAGGCCCTCGGCCGCGGCCCGGGTCAGCAGGCCGCGGACGGCCGCGTACCCGGACTCCCCGAGCGCGGCCGTGAACTCGTTCACGTAGAGGCCGATGTGCTGGTCGGCCACCGCCGGGTCCAGCTCCTGCGCGTGGGCGCGCACGTACGGGCGGGAGGCCTCCGGGTCCTCCCAGGCCATCTGCACCGAGCTGCGGGCCGCGGCGGCCAGCGCGTGCAGGGTCTCGGGGCCGAGCGAGCGCTTCGCGATGATCGCGCCGAGCGGGATCGGCAGGCCGGTGGTGTCCTCCCAGTGCTCGCCCATGTCGGCGAGGCAGTGCAGGCCGTAGTCCTGATAGGTGAACCGGGCCTCGTGGATGACCAGCCCGGCGTCCACCTTGCCGTCGCGCACCGCGGGCATGATCTCGTGGAAGGGCAGGACGACGACCTGCCCGACCCCCTCCGGCAGCACGTCGGCCGCCCACAGCCGGAACAGCAGGTAGGCGGTGGAACGCTCGCTCGGCACGGCCACGGTCCGGCCGCGCAGGTCGAGACCCGGCTCGCGGGTCAGGACCAGCGGGCCGCAGCCCCGGCCCAGCGCGCCGCCGCAGGGCAGGAGCGCGTACTCGTCGAGGACCCAGGGCAGCACCGCGTAGCTCACTTTGAGCACGTCGAACTCGCCGCGCTCGGCCATCCCGTTGGTGATGTCGATGTCGGCGAAGGTCACGTCGAGGGGCGGCGCGCCCGGGACCCGGCCGTGGGCCCAGGCGTCGAAGACGAAGGTGTCGTTGGGGCAGGGCGAGTAGGCGATCAGCAGGGGCTGCTCCTGCATGCCGGTCCGGCCGGTCCGGCCGGTCGTGGTGCCGGTCGTGGTGCCGGTCGTGTCGGCCGGGCCGGTCTCACTGCGCGCGGTCATGGCGGTCTCCCCATCCGTTCAGTACGGGTACGAGGCTGTGGAAGCCGGCGGTGAGCGCGGCCAGCGCCTCGCCGATCCGCCAGGCGGCGCGGTCCCGCGGGCCCACGGGGTTCGAGACGGCGCGGAGCTCCAGGACCGGCAGGCCGTACGCGGCGGCCGCCTCGGCCACCCCGAAGCCCTCCATCGCCTCGGCCCCGGCCATCGGGTGCCGGGCGGCCAGTTCGGCGGCGCGGGCGGCGCTGCCGGTGACGGTGGAGACGGTCAGCACGGGGGCCAGGAGGGCGCCGGAAGCCTCGGCGGCGCGGGCGGCCAGCTCGGCGGGCGGCAGGTGCACGGCCCGGCCGAAGCCGAGCTGTTCGACGGTGTGGAAGCCCTCGGGGGTCTCGGCGCCCAGGTCGGCGGCGACGATCGCATCGGCGACCACGAGGCTGCCGACGGGCGCGGCGGGTGCGAACCCGCCGCCGATGCCCGCGGACACGACGAGGCGGTACGGCCGGCCGGAGGTCTCGGCGACGGCCAGGGCCGTGGCGGTGGCGGCCGCCGCGGCTGCCGGCCCCACGCCTGCGACGAGCACGTCGAGGGCGAGACCGGGGACATCGTGGCGGCTGATGAGGTAGCCGCCGGGGAGGGTGCGCGGGGGCGTGACCGGGCCGCCGCCGGGAGGCGGGGCGGCTGCCGAGCCGGAGCTCAGACCGGCGGCGACGGAGTCGGCCTCCGCCGCCACCGCGGTCACGACGAGCGCGTGCACTTACTTCTTGAGCTTGAGGGTGAAGGACCAGACGGCCTGGGGCTTGCCGTCCTTGCCGACCTGGACGATCGCGAGCTTCTTGGAGGCCGGGGCGTCGCCCTGGCCGCCGGTCGCGAAGACGTCGGCGCCGGGGAAGCTGCGGTAGGTGTTCTCGGAGGGCTCGGTGATCGGCTGCCCGTCGAGGACCGCCTGCCACTTCTTGCCGTCCTCGACGACCTCCGGCTCGACGCCGAGGCGCAGGGTGTCACCGCGCGAGTAGTCGATGGTCTTGGTGGCCTTGAGGCTGCTGAGGCACTCCTGGACCTTCTCCGCGGTCAGCTCCGCCGCGCCCTTGTCCTTGTGGCACTTGGCCTCGGCGGAGACGGACGAGCTGCCGACCGTCACCGTCGCCAGAGGCGTCGGCTTGTCGCAGGCGGAGAGGACGAGGAGGCCGGCGGACACGGCTCCGAGGGCCGCGACGCTGCGGCGGCCCCTACCCGAGAAAAGCGGTGCGGTCATGAGCCGAAGGCTATCGGTCGCGTGCGGTTCGTGGTGCGCGGGGTCGCCGCGTGCCGCGCATGGCGGCCTGACAGGCCTTTTCCCTCCGCGGGCTCCGCCCCCGACCCCCCGCGCCTCAACCGCCACCAAGGCTTGTTTTCGCCCCTCCGGGCTCGCCCCGCCCGGGCCCCTCCCAGCCACACCGACCCCATCCCGGCTGCGCGGGCCCCGCTCCGGCTGCCCCCGACCCCATCCCGGCTGCGCGGGCCCCGCTCCGGCTGCCCCCGACCCCATCCCGGCTGCGCGGGCCCCGCTCCGGCTGCCCCCGACCCCATCCCGGCTGCGCCGGCCCCGCTCCGGCTGCCCCCGACCCCATCCCGGCTGCGCGGGCCCCGCTCCGGCTGCCCCCGACCCCATCCCGGCTGCGCGGGCCCCGCTCCGGCTGCCCCCGACCCCATCCC
>NZ_JBVIDV010000051.1:0-4782 GCF_055572195.1 Streptomyces sp. NPDC030809 | reverse complement strand
GTGACGACGGCGTTGCGGGTGAGGATCACCAGGCGGGAATCGGTGTGTCGGGGATCGGCCAGCCATTCCTGCACCAGACCCAACACCCCGTGCAGATCGGCCCGGTGCTCTCCCGCGCACGGGGCGATCACGACCTCCGGGAGCGGTCCCTCGGACGGCAGGACGGCGAGGTCCGAGACCCCGTCGCCGTCCCGGCGCCCGGAAGCCCCGGCGAGCCAGACCGGTTCCGGCCCGGGACCGGCCGGACCTGCCTCCCCGGCGCCCGTCACCGGGACCCACTCCACGCGGAACAGGGAATCGCGCAGCCGCGCCGCGGCGCCGGCCCCCTGCGACACCGCGTCCGGCAGCGGCCGCAGGGTCAGCGAGCCCACCGAGAGGACCGGGCTGCCCAGCGCGTCCGCCGCATCGACCCGCACCGCGTCCGGACCGGTCACGGCCAGCCGGACCCGCAGCATCGTCGCGCCGGCGGCGTGCAGCCGCACCTGCCGCCACGAGAAGGGCATGCGGCCCCGCCCGCCGTCCGCGGCCGCCTCCTCGGCGAGGCTGCTGAGGCCGACCGTCTGCAGCGCGGCGTCGAACAGTGCCGGGTGCAGCTCGAAATCCCCTGCCTCCGCAGCCACTTCCTCCGGGAGGGAAACCTCCGCGAAGACCTCCGTGCCCCGCCGCCAGGCCGCTCGCAGCCCCCGGAAGGCCGGGCCGTAGTCGAATCCGCTCTCGGCGAGCCGCTCGTGGTAGCCGTCCAGGTCCAGCGCCTCGGCCCCGGCCGGCGGCCAGGGGGCGCCGAACGCGTACGGCTCCTCCTCCGTACGGCCCGCGGAACCGCCCGAGCCGCCGGAGCCGCCCGGTCCGCCCGAGCCGGCGGCGGTGGGCAGCCCCGGATGCAGGGTGCCGCTCGCGTGCCGGGTCCACGGCGCGCCGTCCTCCGGGGCCTCCCCCTCCGGACGGGCGTGCACGGTCAGGGCGCGCCGCCCCGCCCCGTCCGCGCCGCCGACCCGGACCCGCAGCTGGAGCCCGCCCTCCTCGGGCAGCACCAGCGGAGCCTCCAGCGCCAGCTCCTCCAGCAGCCGGCACCCGGCCCGGTCCCCGGCCCGTACGGCCAGCTCGGCCAGGGCCGCACCCGGCAGCAGGGCCGCGCCCTGCACCCGGTGGCCGCCGATCCACGGCTGCGCGGCGAGCGAGACCCGGCTCGTGAAGATCAGCTCCTCGCCGTCCGCGCTCTCCAGCACGGCCCCCAGCAGCGGGTGGTCCACCGCCTCCAGCCCCAGGGCGCGCACGGCCCCCGCCGGACCGGACGGGGCCTTCGGCCAATAGCGCTGCCGCTGGAAGGGGTACGTGGGCAGGTCCACCCGCCGGGCCCCGCTGCCGTCGAACAGCGCCGTCCAGTCCACCCGGGCACCGCGGGCGAAGACCGCGGCCACCGCCTCCACCAGCGACTCGGGCTCGGCCCGGTCCCGGCGCAGCGCGGCGGCGAACGCCGCCGGATCCTCGGGCAGGCAGTCCTGGCCCATCCCGGCGAGCACCCCGCCGGGGCCGAGCTCCAGGTAGCTGCCGATGCCCTGCTCGCCCAGCGTGCGCATCCCGTCGGCGAACCGCACGGCCTGCCGTACGTGCCGCACCCAGTAGCCGGGGTCGGTCAGCTCCTCGGCGGTCGCGGTCCGGCCGGTGACGTTCGAGACCACCGGGATCCGCGGCTCCCGGTACCGCAGGCCCTCGGCCACCGCGCGGAACGCGTCGAGCATGGGGTCCATGCGCGGGGAGTGGAAGGCGTGGCTGACGTTGAGCCGCTTGGTGCGCAGGCCCCGCCCGGCGAGTTCGGCGGCCATGGCGAGCACCGTCTCCTCGTCGCCCGAGAAGACCACCGAGCGGGGCCCGTTGACGGCGGCGAGCGACACCAGGTCCGTGCGCCCGGCCAGCACCTCCGCCACCTCCTCCTCGGTGGCGCGGACGGACACCATCGCCCCGCCGGCGGGCAGCTCCTGCATCAGCCGCCCGCGGGCGGCCACCAGCGCGCAGGCGTCCGGCAGCCCCAGCACCCCCGAGACGTGGGCGGCGGCCAGCTCGCCCACCGAGTGCCCGACCAGCGCGGCCGGCCGCAGCCCCCAGCTCTCGACGAGCCGGAACAGCGCCACCTCCACGGCGAACAGACCGGCCTGCGTGTAGCGCGTCTGGTCGAGGAGCCCCGCCACGGGAGTGCCGGGCTCGGCGAACACCACCTCCCGGAGAGGGAGTTCGAGGTGCGGGTCCAGGTGCGCGCAGACCTCGTCGAAGGCCGCGGCGAACACGGGGTACGCGGAGTGCAGTGCGCGCCCCATGCCCGGGTACTGGCTGCCCTGCCCCGTGAAGAGGAAGGCGGTCCGCCCGGCCCGGCTGCCGCTGCCCGTCACCAGCCCGGGGGTGGCGGCCGCACCTGCCGTGCCGGAGGCGAGCGCCGCCAGCGCCCCTTCGAGCCCGCCGGGCGCGCCGGAGTGCAGCACCGCCCGGTGCTCGAAGACCGTACGCCCGGCGGCCAGGGAGAAGCCGACGGAGGCCGGGTCGAGGCCGGCTCCCGCACCCGTCAGGTATGCGTGCAGCTGCGTTGCCTGCGCGCGCAGGGATTCCGCCGACCGCGCGGACAGCAGCCAGGGCACCACCGGCGGGGCCGGGGCCGCCGCGGGGGCCGGCTCGGCCGGCTCGGGGGCGTCCGGAGCCTGCTCCAGGATGGCGTGCGTGTTCGTCCCGCTCACGCCGAAAGAGGACACCCCGGCCCGGCGCGGCCGCCCGGCCGCGGGCCACGGCCGCTCCTCGGTGAGCAGGGACACGGCGCCGGAGTCCCAGTCCACGTGGCTGGAGGGGGCGTCCACGTGGAGGGTGCGGGGGAGGGTGCCGTGGCGCATGGCCATGACCATCTTGATGACCCCGCCGACGCCCGCGGCGGCCTGGGTGTGCCCGATGTTCGACTTCAACGAGCCCAGCCACAAAGGCTGTTCGGTGCTGTGGTCCTGGCCGTACGTGGCCAGCAGCGCCTGTGCCTCGATCGGGTCGCCCAGGCTGGTCCCCGTGCCGTGGGCCTCCACCACGTCCACGTCGGAACCGGTCAGCCCGGCCGCGGCCAGCGCGTCCCGGATCACGCGCTCCTGCGCCGGACCGTTGGGGGCCGTCAGGCCGTTGCTCGCCCCGTCCTGGTTCGCCGCCGTGGAACGGACCACCGCCAGCACCGGATGCCCGTTGCGCCGGGCGTCCGACAGCCGCTCCAGCAGCACCAGCCCCACGCCCTCGGCCAGGCTGGTCCCGTCCGCGGCCTCCGCGAACGCCTTGCAGCGCCCGTCCGGGGCCAGCCCGTGCCCCTGCCCCCGGCTGAACTCGTCGAAGAGCGTCGGCGTGGACATCACCGCCACCCCGCCGGCGAGCGCGAGGGAGCACTCGCCGTTGCGCAGCGACTGCACGGCCAGGTGCAGGGCGATGAGCGAGGAGGAGCAGGCGGTGTCCACCGTGACGGCCGGGCCCTCCAGCCCCAGCGTGTACGACACCCGGCCGGAGGCGACACTGCCCGCGCTGCCGTTGTAGACGTAGCCCTCCACCGCGTCCGGCGACTGCCCCACCAGCGTGCCGTAGTCGTGGTACATGACTCCGGCGAAGACGCCCGTGCGGCTGCCGCGCAGGGTGCGGGGGTCGATGCCGGCGCGTTCGCAGGCCTCCCAGGAGGTCTCCAGCAGCAGCCGCTGCTGGGGGTCCATGGCCAAGGCCTCGCGCGGGGAGATCCCGAAGAACGCCGGGTCGAACTCGGCCGCGTCGTAAAGGAATCCGCCGTGGTCGTACAGCCCGTCCAGGTCCCAGCCGCGATCCGTCGGGAACCCCGACACCGCGTCCTCGCCCGCGGCCACCAGCCGCCACAGGTCCTCCGGAGAGCGCACACCGCCCGGATAGCGGCAGCTCATCGCGACGATCGCGATCGGCTCCCGACTCCGCTCGGTCAGCTCGCGGTTGTGCTGCCGGAGCCGTTCGGTCTCCTTCAGGGAGGCCCGCAGCGCGGCGACGACCTTGTCGTGGGAATTGCTCATGGGGTCACTCACGCTCCGCGTCGGATCCGGCGGCATCGCCGTCGAAGGCAAGGTTGATCAGGAGGTCGACGTCCATCTCGTCGATCTCGTCGAGGGATTCCAGGACCGCCCCGCGGGACTCTCCGGCCACCGGACCGGCGGCCCGGGCGGGCTCCTGCGGGAACAGCTTCCGCTCCACGAACCGGGCGATCGCCTCGGGCGTCGGCTGGTCGAACACGAGGGTGGCCGGCAGGCGCAGGCCGGTGGCCGTGTTCAGCCGGTTGCGCAGCTCCACGGCGGTCAGCGAGTCGAAACCGATGTCCTTGAACGCCCGGTCCGGCTCGATCGCGGCCGTCGAGGCGTGGCCGAGCACGGCCGCCACCTGCGCCACCACCAGGTCCTCCAGCGCCTGCGTCCGCTGCTCTCCGGAAACCCGGGCGAGCCGCTCGGACAGCGACAGCTCCGCAGCCGCCGCCCGTACCCCGCCCTCGGCGGCACTGCGCCGCACCGCGCGCGGGGCGAGCCCGCGCAGCAGGGCCGGCAGCTCCTCCTCACGGGCCCGCCGCCGCAGCGTGCCGACGTCGAGCTTCATCGGCAGGAGGTGCGCCTCGCCGCTCGCGAGGGCCGCGTCCATGAGCCGGAGCGCCTCCTCGCTCTCCATCGGGCCGACTCCGTGTCGGTTCATGCGGTGGAGGTCGGTGGGGGTGAGGTTGCCGGTCATGGTGCTGCGTTCGTGCCAGAGGCCCCAGGCGAGGCTGGTGGCGGG
>NZ_JBVIDV010000050.1:0-4825 GCF_055572195.1 Streptomyces sp. NPDC030809 | reverse complement strand
CGCAGGGGGTTGATCTCGGAGACGGCGCCGACGAACGTGGTCTTGCCCACGCCGAAGCCGCCCGCCACCACGATCTTCGCGGAGGTGGTGGAGCGAGCCGCTCCGCCGTTAGAGCTTGCGAAGTCCACTGAGCACCCTTTCGAGCAGTGTCACGTCAGGCTGGCCGCCGGCCGACTCGTCGCCGCCGGGCTGGTGAATGGCGACGAGGCCCGCCTCCGCCAGGTCGGCGACGAGGATGCGGGCCACGCCGAGGGGGATGGAGAGGAGTGCCGAGATCTCCGCAACGGACTTGATCTCCTGGCACAGCCGGCAGATGCGCTGGTGCTCGGGCAGCTGCCCTTGCAGCCGGGCGGGATCCGCCGTGGTGCTGACCAGCGCCTCGATGGCGAGCTGGTAGCGGGGCCGGGTCCGGCCGCCCGTCATCGCGTAGGGACGGACCAGCGGGTTGTGGGCCTTCGGAGCCGCCGGTGCCGCCCGATGGGGCTGCGGCGGCGGCATATGGGCCTGTGGCTGCTGACCATAAGGCTGTTGCATGTACGGGTTCTGCTCCTGCGCGGGGTGGCGGGTGGGAGCGGAGGGGAAGTTGAAGCGGTTCTGGTCGTGCCCACCCTGCGGCTGCTGCGCGCCGCCGTAAGGATGTCCTCCTGGGGGTGTTGCCACGTTTCCTCCTCCGACTCCAAGAACGCAGTACTCCCTGTGGAACCGCGCCACCGCACCCTATGGTGCGATGGCGCGAAACGCACTGCCTGTCTGCTGGTTGAGAACTGTTCAAGTCCTAGTTGAGAAGGCTGCCTTGCAGTTCTGCACGCAGGTCCGGGGTCAGGACGGTGCCCGCCCGGTCCACCAGAAGGGCCATCTCGTAGCCCACGAGGCCGATGTCGCACTCCGGGTGCGCCAGCACGGCCAGCGAGGACCCGTCGGAGATGGACATGAGGAAGAGGAAGCCGCGCTCCATCTCCACCACGGTCTGGTTGACGTGGCCGCCTTCGAAGATCCGGGAGGCACCCGCGGTCAGCGAGGTCAGTCCCGAGGCGACCGCCGCCAGCTGGTCGGCGCGGTCCCGCGGGAACCCGTCGGACATCGCCAGAAGGAGGCCGTCGGCGGAGACCACCACGGTGTGGGACACCCCGGGGGTGTTGTCCACGAAATTGGTGATCAACCAGTTCAGGTTCTGTGCCGCCTGGCTCATCGGGCTCACACTAACGCTCCTGGTCATAGCTGTTACTGGACTGCTCTGTTCCCGCGCTGCGGCCCTGCTGAACACCGCGCCGCAGGTTGCTCAACCTGCCGCGGACGTCCTCAGGCGCGCGGGAGACCTGTGGGCCGCCCTGCGGGGTCGACTCAGCGGTGCCCTCGACCAGGTTGGCCTTGGGCACCCGCCGGGGAAGACCGGAGGGGGTTACCCCGCCTGCCTTCGGCTCTCGGAGCTTTCCGGCCTGCTGCCAGCGCTCGTCGTTGCGTGAACGCCAGCCGTCTTGGCGCTCCTCGTTCCCGGAGGAGACCGAAGTGCCCCCCTCGAAGAACGACTTGCGCTCCGTTTCCTGCTGCGCCGGCTGCCACTGCTGCTGGCTGCCGCGGCGCGGCAGGCCCGCTCCGGTCATCTGGTGACCGGTGTCGGCAGCGGTGCCCGGACGGTCGAAGCCTACGCGGTCCTGGGCGAGTTCGGGACCGGCGGGGGATTCCGATTCGGTCGCGTAACCCTGCTGGTAGTCGGCCTGGTAGGTGTTCTGGGCCGGCCACTCGGCCTGGTGGGACCGGTCCTCGTAACCGCCGTCGAACTGCTGACCGGCGCCGGACTGGTCCTGGTACGAGGACTCCGGATAGGCGTAGCCCTGGTCCCCGTACGCGGCGTAGGACTCCTCGGCGGGCTGCTGCTCGTAGCCGCCGTCCTGCTGCGGGTAGCCGCCGGCCTGGGCGTAGCCGCCCTCGTCGCCGTACTGGCCCTCCGCTTCGCCCGGGTACGGCGGGTAGCCGTGCTCCGGCTGGGGCTCGTGCGGGTAGCCCTGGCCGGGGTGGCCGGGGTGCGGCTGGTCCGGGGCGAACTCGCCCTGGAAGCCGTCCTGCTGGCGGAACCCGGCCTGCTGGGACAGCGCCTCGCGGCGGCCCTCGCGCTGGAGCGAGCGGCCCACCGGGTCCAGGCCCGGCTCCTCGGCCGCGTCGGAGTAGCGGGAGTCGTCGAAGCCGAGCTCGGCCGCGGTGCGCATCGGGGCGCTTTCCTGCGCCTGCTGCTGCGGGATCATCGAGGAGACGGTGAAGTCGTCGTCCGGGATGCCCTCGCCACCGCCACCGTGGGTGATGGCCTCGGGGAGCATGACCAGCGAGGTGGTGCCCGCCTGCTCGCCCGAGGGGCGCAGCTGGACGCGGATGCCGTGCCGGTCGGACAGCCGGCCGACCACGAAGAGGCCCATGCGCTGCGAGATCGCGGCGTCCACGGTCGGCGGGTTGGCCAGCTTGTGGTTGATGTCCGCGAAGTCCTCGGCGGTGAGGCCGATGCCCTTGTCGTGGATCTCGATCATCACGCGGCCGTCCGGGAGACGGGTCGCGTTGACGCGGACCTTGGTCTGCGGGGAGGAGAACGTGGTGGCGTTCTCCAGGAGCTCGGCGAGCAGGTGCACGAGGTCGGTCACGGCCTGGCCGTGGATCTCGGCCTCGGAGACGCCGGAGAGCTCGATGCGCTCGTACTGCTCCACCTCGGAGGAGGCGGCGCGCAGCACGTCGACCAGCGGGACCGGCTGGTCCCAGCGGCGGCCCGGCTCCTCACCCGCGAGGATGAGGAGGTTCTCGCCGTTGCGGCGCATGCGGGTGGCCAGGTGGTCCAGGCGGAAGAGGTTCTCCAGCTGGTCCGGGTCGGCCTCGTTGTTCTCCAGGTCGGTGATCAGGGTCAGCTGGCCCTCGATCAGCGACTGGTTGCGCATGGAGAGGTTCGTGAAGATCGCGTTGACGTTGCCCCGCAGGAGGGCCTGCTCGGCGGCGAGCCGGACGGCCTCGCGGTGGACCTGGTCGAACGCGCGGGCGACCTCGCCGATCTCGTCCTGGGAGTCGATCGGGATGGGGGTGACGCGGGTGTCCACCTTGCCCGGGTCGGTCCGGGAGAGCTGGTCGACGAGCGCCGGCAGGCGCTGCTCGGCGATGTCGAAGGCGGCGCCGCGCAGGCGGCGCATCGAGCGGCCCATCTGGCGGGCCATGAGGCCGGCCATGATGAACGCGGTCAGCAGGGCCACGACCACGATCGCGCCGTTGATGATGGCGTCGTTGCGGGCTTCCTCGGAGATCTTCACGGCCTCGTCGACCGCCTTGGCGACGACTTCCTTCTCGATCTCCGCGTACGCGTCGAACTTGGCGGTGGCACCGGCCTGCCAGAAGACCGGGTTGGTGCCCGCCTTGGCGAGGTCCGCGGGATCCTCGCCGCTGGCTATCGCCTCGGTCATGCCCTCCAGCATGGAGCCGTTGACCACCGGCGGGGCCTTGAACGGCAGGCCGGCGGACTCGGCGTCCTGCTTGGCCTGGCCGAGCTTGTCCTCGCCCTCCTTGGTCTTCTGGGCGAAGACCGCCTTGAGGCGCTCGGTGTCCGCGTCGGTTCCGGCGGCCACGTACTCGGCGAGGGCGATCTCCTCCAGGTACGCGTACGAGGAGAAGGCGATCAGCTGGCCGGCCTTGACCGATTCCTTCTGGCTGGGCCGGACCAGGAGGTGGGTGCCGATGGAGCGCTGGAGCGAGCCGGCCGCCTTGGCGAGCTGGATCGCGTAGACCATACGGCCGTACGAAGTGACGTTTCCGGTGCCGAGGCCGAGCTCGTTGGAGAACTGCATGAGGTTGTGCTGGACCAGCACGTAGCCCTCTTCGGTGGCGACCGGTCCGCCCTGGTTCTGCGCGGGGTTCTTCTTCGCGGTCTCGACCTCCTTGCGGTAGGCCGTGGCGCGGATCTGCTCCAGCTGGGGCTCCGCGCGCCGGAAGAGGTCGAGGCGGTGCTCCAGACCCTGCTTCTCCGGCATGTCCTTGACGGCGTTGTCGAAGTTCGCCTTCGCCCGGTCGGTCGCGGCGCGGACCTGGGCCACCACCTCGCTGTCGCGCTTGCCGGACAGCAGGGGTTCGGCGCTGAGGTCGCGCTCGTTGAGGAGGGCCTGGCCGTATTCCGATGCCGCCTGCACGATGCGCGCGGTCTTCTCGGCGTCCTTGGCCTCGTTCCAGGTCTCGACGGAGCCCTTCACCTGGAAGCCGCCCATGACCAGGCCGACGAGGGCGGGTACGAGGAGGATCGCGTTCAGGCGGGTGGGCACGCGCCAGTTGCGGGGGGCGAAGCGGCTCTGGCTGCCGCGGCTCGGCGGCAGGTCCTCCGGTACGCCGGACGGCTGCACCGCGCGCTGCGGCGGGGTGAAGTTGCCCCGGGCGTTCCCGTCGGACGGGATCGCCTCCGCGGGGCTCTCGTTGCTTCGCCTCACTCGACCAACAACCTCTCGGCGGTGCTACTAGCTGGTTCGTTGAATTCCAGCACGGGGAACGGCCCTGTTCCAAACAGTTGGATCCGGCCGGTCCTTGAGCCTTATCGCCCGCATAAAACGGACATAAAGAGCGAGCTGCGGCAAAAATCGGAGCCGGTGTGCGCGCAGCGAGACGGTGCGTACGCGTGCGGTGGCCGACGTGCCGCAATTCTCTGTCGAAACGTTATGAACGAACGGGGCGGGCCGTGTCGTGCGACACAGCCCGCCCCGCAGTCGCCCGCCCGGTTACTTCAGGCGTGCCATGAGTGCGTGTTCCACGAGGGTGATGAGGGCGCTCTTGGCGTCGGCGCGGTGGCGTGCGTCGGTGGTGATGATGGGGGCGTCGG
>NZ_JBVIDV010000049.1:0-6278 GCF_055572195.1 Streptomyces sp. NPDC030809 | reverse complement strand
GTGCAGTTCGCCACCGCCATCCGGACGCTGACCGACACCGGCCACACCACCTACGTGGAATCCAGCGCCCACCCCGTCCTCACCTACGGCATCGAAGAGACCGACGCCCCCACTCCCCTGACGATCACGGGCACCCTCCGCCGCAACGAAGGCACCCTGACCCGCCTGCTGGCCTCCGCCGCGCACCTCCACACCCACGGCCACACCCTCACCTGGCCCCACACCCACCAACACCACCCCCACACCGACCTCCCCACCTACCCCTTCCAGCACCAGCGGTACTGGATCGACGTCCCGGACGCGGCCGCGGTGCGCTCCCCCGTTGCGGCCACCGACATCGTCGACACCCGCTTCTGGGAGGCCGTGGAGAACGAGGACTGGGAGTCGCTCGCCGGCACGCTCGACGTGGCGGACGACGCGGCGCTCAGTGCGGTGCTCCCCGCCCTCGCCTCCTGGCGGCAGGAGCGCAAGCGCGAGGCCACGGTCGACGACTGGCGTTACGGGATCGACTGGAAGCCGGTGGCCGACGGAGGCGCCGCGGCCGGGCTCGCCGGCAGCTGGCTGGTGGTGTTCCCGGAGGGGCACGCCACGGACGAGGTCGTGCGCGCCGCCGCCGAGGGCATGGCGGGGCACGGCGCCCGCGTGGTCCCGCTGGAGCTCGCCGCCCGGGCGGCGGACCGCGGCGCCTACCTGGAGCGCATCGGCGAGGAGCTGGCCGCGGCCGGCGCTCCGCTCGCCGGTGTGCTCTCCTTCCTGGCGCTCGACGAGCGTCCCTTCCCCGCGCACCCCGCGATGACCGCGGGCCTCGCCGGCACCCTGGCCCTCGTCCAGGCGCTGGGCGACGCGCGGATCGAGGTGCCCGTGTGGTTCGGGACCTGCGGGGCGGTCGCGGCCGGCGCCTCGGACCGCCTGTCCAGTCCCGCGCAGGCCCAGGTGTGGGGGCTGGGCCGGGTGGTCGCGCTGGAGCAGCCCGAGCGCTGGGGCGGTCTGGTGGACCTGCCGCGGCAGCTCGACGAGCGGGCCCGGACGCGGCTGTGCGCCGTCCTGGCCGGGCTGGCGGACGAGGACCAGGTGGCGGTGCGCGCGTCGGGCGTGTTCGCGCGGCGCCTGGTGCGCTCCCCGCTCGATGCCGAGCCGGGCGGCTCGGCGCCGGTCTGGCGGACGAGCGGTACGGCGCTGGTCACCGGCGGTACGGGGGCGCTGGGCCCGCACATCGCGCGCTGGCTCGGTGAGAGCGGGGCCGAGCACGTGGTGCTGACCAGCCGGCGCGGGCCGTCCGCGCCCGGGATGGCCGAGCTGGAGCAGGAGCTCGCGGGCTCGGGCGTGCGGCTCACGGTGGCGGCGTGCGACGCGGCCGACCGGGAGTCCCTGGCCGGGGTGCTGGAGCAGCTGGAGGCCGGGGGCGAGCGGGTGCGTACGGTGGTGCACGCCGCCGCGTTCATCGAGCTCGCTTCGCTGGCCGAGTCCGGGCTCGGCGAGTTCGCGGACGTACTGGCCGCCAAGGTGGGCGGCGCGGCCCACCTGGACGAGCTGCTGGGCGCCGAGGAGCTCGACGCGTTCGTGCTCTTCTCGTCCATCGCCGGTGTCTGGGGCAGTGGTGACCACGGCGCCTATGCGGCGGCCAACGCCTACCTGGACGCGCTGGCCGAGCAGCGGCGGGCCCGCGGGCTGAGGGCGAGCTCCATCGCCTGGGGCGTCTGGAACGTGTGGGACCCGGAGCGGCTCCCGGACGGGGTCAAGCCGGAGCAGTTGCAGGCGCGCGGCCTGCCGTTCCTCGACCCGGACACGGCGTTCGCCGCGATGCGGCAGGTGCTGGCGCACGACGAGGCCTTCGTGGCCGTGGCGGATGTCGACTGGGAGCGGTTCGTTCCCGTCTTCACCTCGGCGGGACGGCGTCCGCTGCTGGGCGGCGTGGCCGAGGCCCGCCGGGAGATCGAGGCCGCCACGGCGCCCGCGGGCGGTGCGCCGGGGGCGGACGCGCGGACGGCTCCCTCGTCCCCGCTGCGGGACCGGCTGGAGGGGCTCGGGGCTGACGAGCGCGAGCGGGTGCTGCTCGATCTGGTGCGCGGCCAGGCCGCCTCGGTCCTGGGCCATGCTTCGGCGGAGGCGGTGGAGCCGGTACGGGCCTTCCGCGACCTGGGCTTCGATTCGCTGACCGCGGTGGAGCTGCGCAACCGGCTGGTCACGGCGACGGGTCTGCGGCTGCCGGCCACGCTCGTCTTCGACTACCCCTCTCCCGGCGTCCTGGCCGGTTTCCTGCACGCCGAGTTCTTCGGCGCGGCCGCCGACCCGGCCGCCTCGTCCGGTGGCGCGGCACCCGCGGTGCTCCCGGCCGCCGAGGACGACCCGGTGGTCATCATCGGGATGGGCTGCCGGTTCCCCGGGGGCGTGCGTTCGCCGGAGGAGCTGTGGGAGCTGCTGCTCCGCGGTGACGACGTGATCTCCGGGCTGCCGACGGACCGCGGCTGGGACCTGGACTCGCTCTACGATCCGGACCCGGACCGTCGCGGGACCTCGTACACCCGGCACGGCGGATTCCTCTACGACGCGGCCGAGTTCGACCCGGCGTTCTTCGGGATCTCCCCGCGCGAGGCCCTGGCCATGGACCCCCAGCAGCGGCTGCTGCTGGAGACCTCCTGGGAGGCCTTCGAGCGGGCGGGCATCAACCCGCAGTCCCTGCGCGGGAGTCGGACCTCGGTGTTCGCCGGCGTCAGCTACCACGACTACGGGTCGCGGCTGCGGGAGACCCCGGAGGAGGTGGAGGGCTACCTCGGCACGGGCAACACCGCGAGCATCGCCTCGGGACGCGTCTCGTACGTCCTCGGCCTGGAGGGCGCGGCCGTGACCCTCGACACCGGTTGCTCCTCCTCGCTCGTCGCCCTCCACTTGGCGGCCCAGTCGCTGCGCCAGGGCGAGTCCACGCTGGCGCTGGCCGGCGGTGTCTCCGTGATGGCGGTGCCCACGTCCTTCATCGAGTTCAGCCGCCAGCGGGGGCTTTCGGTGGACGGCCGCTGCCGGGCCTTCTCCGCGGACGCCGACGGGATGGGCATGTCCGAGGGGGTCGGCATGCTGCTGCTGGAGCGGCTGTCGGACGCCCGCCGCAACGGCCACCGCGTGCTCGCCGTGGTGCGCGGTACGGCGATGAACCAGGACGGGGCGAGCAACGGACTCACCGCCCCGAACGGCCCCTCGCAGCAGCGGGTGATCCGGCAGGCCCTCTCCAGTGCCGGCCTGACGCCTGCTCAGGTCGATGCGGTCGAGGCGCACGGCACCGGTACGAAGCTGGGTGACCCGATCGAGGCACAGGCCCTGATCGCCACCTACGGCCAGGACCGGCCGGCGGACCGGCCGTTGTGGCTCGGCTCCGTGAAGTCCAACATCGGTCACACACAGGCCGCTTCGGGAGTCGCGGGCCTCATCAAGATGGTGATGGCCCTCCAGCACGGAATCCTGCCGAAGACGCTCCACGTCAACGAGCCCACCCCGCAGGTGGACTGGTCGGCGGGGGAGGTCGCCCTGCTGACGGAGCAGACGGAGTGGCCCCGTACCGGTGAGCCGCGGCGGGCCGGTGTCTCCTCGTTCGGGATCAGCGGCACCAACACGCACGCGGTGCTGGAGCAGGCCCCCGAGGAGGGTCCGGAGCAGGAGACGGACACGGACACGGCACCGCGACCGCAGGCCGGGGTGGTGCCGTGGGTGGTCTCGGCCCGGAGCGCGGAGGCCCTGCGGGCACAGGCCCGGCAGCTGCGGACCTACGTCGAGGACACGGCGGACCTGGACGCCGCGGCGGTGGCGGCCACGCTGATCGGCGGGCGAGCCCTGTTCGACCACCGGGCGGTCGTGCTCGCCGAGGCCCCCGAGAGCCTGGCGGAGGCGCTGGACGCTCTGGCGGGCGGCGAGCCGCACGCGCTCGTGGTGCAGGGGCAGGCCAAGCCGGTCGGGAAGACGGTGTTCGTCTTCCCCGGGCAGGGCACGCAGTGGGCCGGCATGGGCGCCGAACTGATCGGCAGCTCACCGGTGTTCGCCGAGTGGATCGCGCGGTGCGAGCAGGCGTTGGCTCCGTTCGTGGACTGGTCGCTGACCGAGGTGCTGCGCTCGCGGGCCGTGCTGGACCGGGTCGATGTCATCCAGCCCGTCACCTGGGCCGTCATGGTGTCGCTGGCGGAGGTGTGGAAGTCCCTCGGGATCCACCCGGACGCCGTGGTCGGCCACTCCCAGGGCGAAATCGCCGCTGCCGCGGTCTCCGGAGCCCTCAGCCTGGAAGACGCCGCCAAGGTCGTCGCCCTCCGCGCCCAGATCATCGGCGAACACCTCGCCGGACTCGGCACCATGGCCTCCATCCCCCAGGACGCCGACACCGTCCGCGGACACCTGGAGACCACCACCGGCGTCGGCATCGCCGCCGTCAACGGCCCCAACAGCACCGTCATCTCCGGCGACAAGACCGCCGTCGAAGAGCTCGTCGTGACACTCCAGCAGCAGGACGTACGCGCCCGGCTCATCCCCGTCGACTACGCCTCCCACAGCGCCCACGTCGAAAACATCGAGAAAGCCCTCCTGAGCACCCTCGACGGAATCAGCCCCCGAACGGCCGACATCCCCTTCTTCTCCACCGTCGAGCCCGGCTTCCTCGACACGACCACCCTCGACGCCGCCTACTGGTACCGCAACCTCCGCCAGACCGTGCAGTTCGAGACCGCCATCCGAACGCTGACCGACACCGGCCACACCACGTACGTGGAATCCAGCGCCCACCCCGTCCTCACCTACGGCATCGAAGAGACCGAGGCTCAGGCGCCGCTGACCATCACGGGCACCCTGCGCCGCGACGAAGGCACCCTCACCCGGCTCCTGCTCTCGGCCGCACACCTCCACGCGCACGGCCATGCCCTCACCTGGCCGGGTGCCGGTACGGGCACCGGCCGCCACGCCGACCTGCCCACGTACCCCTTCCAGCACCAGCGCTACTGGATCAACACTCCCACCTCGCGTGCCGATGTGGCCGGGGCGGGCCTGACGGCCGCGGGGCATCCGCTGCTCGGGGCTGCGGTCGAACTCGCCGGTGCGAACGGCCACTTGCTCACCGGACTGCTGTCCCTTCCCCGCCAGCCCTGGCTCGCCGACCACGCCGTCGCCGGCACCGTGCTCCTCCCCGGCACCGGCTTCCTCGAACTCGCCCTCCAGGCCGGGCACCACGTCGACTGCACCACCGTCGAGGAGCTCACCCTCCAGGCGCCGCTGGTACTGCCCCCGCAGGGCGCGGTGGAGGTCCAGGTGAACGTGGGGGCCGGTGACGACTCGGGCCGGCGCGAGCTGAGCCTGTACTCGCGGGTCCAGGGCGACGGCGCCGAGGCGCCGTGGATCCGGCACGCCACCGGTACGCTCGCTCCCGCCGGGGTCGGCGCCCTGCCGTACTCCGGCCTCGGGACCGGAAGCGGGCCCGGCGCCGGGTCCGATCCGGTTGCCTGGCCGCCCACCGGCGCGGAGCCGATCGCGACCGAGGGCTACTACGACCGGCTGGCCGAGCAGGGTTACGGCTACGGGCCGGCCTTCCACGGGCTGCGGGCCGCCTGGCGGCGCGGCGACGAGGTCTTCGCCGAGGTCAGCCTGCCGGAGGAGCCCGCAGCAGAGGCCGCGGCCTACGGGATCCACCCGGCCCTGCTGGACGCAGCGCTGCACGCCCTGGGCCTGGGCGTGCTGCCCGCGGCGGGCGAGGGCCGGGCGCGGCTCCCGTTCTCCTGGAGCGGGGTGCAGCTGCACGCGGTCGGTGCCGCCGCCCTGCGGGTGCGGGTGGCGCCCCTGGGCGGGGACGCCGCGGACGCCGTGTCGGTCACCGTCTGGGATGCGGCCGGTGCGCCCGTGGCCTCCGTCGATTCGCTTGTCGTACGGCCGGTGGTCACGGACACCCTCAGGTCCGCCGGCTCCCCCTCGAACGATGCGCTGTTCCGTACGGAGTGGGTGGCGGTGCCCGCGGCTGCCTCGCCGCTTTCCGGCAGCTTCGCCGTCCTGGGCGCGGACCCGCTCAAGGTGGGCCCGGCACTGGAGGAGGCCAGGGCGACGGTGTTCTCCGCGGACGGTCCGGCCGCCCTGGCCGAACTGGACGCCGTACCGGACGTGGTGGTGGTTCCGTTCGCGCCTCGCCTGGACGACTCCGGTGACCTGGCCGAGCGGATCCACGAGGTGCTGCACGGGGTGTTGGGTCTGGTGCAGGAATGGCTGGCCGATCCCCGACACACCGATTCCCGCCTGGTGATCCTCACCCGCAACGCCGTCGTCAC
>NZ_JBVIDV010000048.1:0-6283 GCF_055572195.1 Streptomyces sp. NPDC030809 | reverse complement strand
CGACTGACAACACCCCCGACAGCCCGCACACCGTCCTCCCCTGGGTCCTCTCCGCCAGGACCGCAGAAGCCCTCCGGGCACAGGCACGACAACTGCGCACGTACGTCGAGGAGCAGGCCGGGCCGGACATCGCGGCGGTTGCGCACGCGCTGTCGACCACCCGGACGGCGTTCGAACACCGCGCGGTCGTCCTGGGGGGAACCCGCCAGGAGTTCCTCGCCGGTCTCGACGCCTTCATCGGCGGTGAGCCCTCCGCGCATGTGGTCGAGGGTGTCGCCGCGGACGGACTCGGAAAGACGGTGTTCGTCTTCCCGGGCCAGGGCACGCAGTGGGCCGGCATGGGCGCCGATCTGATCGACGACTCACCCGTCTTCGCCGAGTCCATCGCCCGTTGCGAGACCGCCCTCGCCCCCTTCGTCGACTGGTCCCTGACCGAGGTGCTCCGCACGCGCGCCGAACTCGACCGCGTCGATGTCATCCAACCCGTCACCTGGGCCGTCATGGTCTCCCTCGCGGAGGTCTGGAAGTCCCTCGGCATCCGGCCGGACGCCGTCGTCGGCCACTCCCAGGGCGAAATCGCCGCAGCAGCCGTCTCCGGAGCCCTCAGCCTGGAAGACGCCGCCAAGGTCGTCGCCCTCCGCGCCCAGATCATCGGCGAACACCTCGCCGGACTCGGCACCATGGCCTCCATCCCCCTGGACGCCGACACGGTCGCCGGACACCTGCAGACCACCACCGGCGTCGGCATCGCCGCCGTCAACGGCCCCAACAGCACCGTCATCTCCGGCGACAAGACCGCCGTCGAAGAACTCGTCACACGCCTCCAGCAGCAGGACATACGCGCCCGACTCATCCCCGTCGACTACGCCTCCCACAGCGCCCACGTCGAAAACATCGAGACAGCCCTCCTGAGCACCCTCGACGGAATCAGCCCCCAAACGGCCGACATCCCCTTCTTCTCCACCGTCGAACCCGGATTCCTCGACACGACCGGTCTGGACGCCGCCTACTGGTACCGCAACCTCCGCCAGACCGTCCACTTCGCCACCGCCATCCAGACACTCACCGACACCGGCCACACCACCTACATAGAAAGCAGCGCCCACCCCGTCCTCACCTACGGCATCGAAGAGACGGACGCCCCCACCCCCCTGACCATCACGGGCACCCTCCGCCGCAACGAAGGCACCCTCGCCCGGCTCCTGCTCTCCGCCGCACACCTCCACACCCACGGCCACGCCCTCACCTGGCCCCACACCCACCAAAACCACCCCCACACCGACCTCCCCACCTACCCCTTCCAGCACCAGCACTACTGGCCCGCCCCGGCCCCGGTGCGGTCCGCGGACGCGGTGTCCATCGGACTCGGGTCCGCCGGACATCCGCTGCTCGGTGCGGCCGTCGAGCTCGCCGGTACGGACAGCCACGTGCTCACCGGGCTGCTGTCCCTCTCCAGCCACTCCTGGCTCGCCGACCACGCCGTCGCCGGCACCGTGCTCCTCCCCGGCACCGGCTTCCTCGAACTCGCCCTCCAGGCCGGGCACCACGTCGACTGCACCACCGTCGAAGAACTGACCCTCCAGGCGCCGCTGGCGCTCTCGGAGGGTGACGCGGTACGCCTCCAGATCAGCCTGGGCGCTGCCGACGAGTCGGGTCGCCGCGAACTGAGCCTGTACGGACGGCTCCAGAGCGCGGGCGACGAGGAACCGTGGGTCCGGCACGCCACCGGCACCCTGGCCCCGGCCGATGCGGAGCCCAATTCCGTTGCCGAACTGAGCAGTTGGCCGCCCGCCGGAGCGGAGCCGGTCGTGGTGGAGGACGCGTACGAGCGGCTCGCCGCTCTGCGGGTCGAGTACGGCCCTGCTTTCCAGGGGCTGCGCGCGGTCTGGCGGCGCGGCGACGAGGTCTTCGCCGAGGTCGCCCTGCCGGAGGAGCCCGCAGCAGAGGCCGCGGCCTACGGGATCCACCCCGCCCTGCTGGACGCGGCGCTCCAGCCGCTGGGCCTGGGCGTGCTGCCGTCCGGCACCGGGGAGGGGCGCATCAGGCGTCCGTTCGCCTGGAACGGGGTGAGCCTGTACGCCCAGGGCGCCGATGCCCTGCGCGTGCGGCTCGCGCCGGCCGGTGAGAACGCCGTGTCCCTCGCGGTCGCGGACGTGACGGGTCGGCCCCTCGCCGACATCGCCTCCCTGACCCTCCGCGAGGTCGCGGCGGAGGAGTTCTCCGGGGCGCGGGAGCCCGGAGCCGATTCCCTGTTCCGCGTGGAGTGGGTGCCGGTCGCCGCGGTCCCGGCGGCCGGGCCCGCCCGGCGGTGGGCGCTCCTCGGTGCCGGCAGCACCGGGCACGGCAACCTGGACGGGTACGAGGACCTCGCGGCCCTCGTCGCCTCGGGGGGACCCATCCCGGAGCTGGTCTTCGCCCCGTTCCCGGACACCGGTGCAGACGGTGCAGGCGGTGCAGACAGTGCCGCGGAAGGATCCCCCGCGGACGCCGATGCGGTGCGCGCTGCCGCACACCGCGCCCTGGAGCTCGTACAGCAGTGGCTAGCCGAGGAGGCGTTCGGCGATTCCCGGCTGGTGCTGCTGGCCGGGCAGGGGCCGGCGGGTGCGCCCGTCTGGGGCCTGGTCCGGTCGGCGCAGGTCGAGAATCCCGGCCGGTTCGTGCTCGTGGACGCGGGCGGGACGGCGGCGGGAGAGCCCGACTGGGATGCGCTGGCGGCCGCCGTGGCCACGGGTGAACCGCAGCTGGCGCTCGACGGCGCCGAGGTGCTGGCGCCCCGCCTGGCCCGGGTCTCCCGACCGGAGCGCTCCGACGCCACCGCTGCCCCCGAGGCTCCCTTCGGGGACGGCGGCACGGTCCTCCTGACCGGTGCCTCGGGCGGGCTCGCCCGGCTCCTCGCCCGCCACCTGGTGGCCGAGCGCGGGGTCCGGAACCTGCTCCTGACCAGCCGCCGCGGCGCCGCCGCCGACGGGATGCCGGAGCTGGTGGCCGAGCTGACCGCGCTCGGCGCCGCCGTCGAAATCGCGGCCTGCGACGTGGCCGACCGGGCCGCGCTGGCCGAACTGCTGGCCGCCGTACCGGCGGACCGGCCGCTGCGGGCCGTGGTGCACACGGCGGCCGTGCTCGACGACGGGGTGGTGGAGGCGCTGACCCCGGAGCGGATCGACGCCGTCCTGCGGCCGAAGGCCGAGGGGGCGCTGAACCTGCACGCCCTCACCGAGGGTCTGGACCTGTCCGCGTTCGTGCTGTTCTCCTCGCTCTCCGGCACCCTCGGCGGCGCCGGGCTGGCCAACTACTCGGCGGCGAACGCCTTCCTCGACGCCCTGGCCCGTCACCGTCGCGACCGCGGGCTGCCCGCCGTATCGCTGGCCTGGGGCCTGTGGGAGCAGCGCAGCGGCATGGCGGGCCGGCTCAGCGACGTGGACCTGGCCCGGATGTCCCGGGTGGGTGCGGCTCCGATGGCGGCGGAGGAGGGTCTCGCCCTCTTCGATGCGGCCACCGCGCTCGGCGAGGCCGTGGTCGTCCCGGCCCGCCTGGATCTGGCGGAGCTGCGCTCCCAGGCGGCGGCCGGGGTCATGCCGGCCCTGTTCCGCGGGCTGGTGCGCGTGCCGGCCGTACGGCGTACGGCGGCGGCCTCGGGCATACGTGCCGAGCAGGGCACGTCCGGGCCTGCCGACCGGCTGGCGGGGCTGCCGCGCGCCGATCAGGAGCGGATGCTGCTGGATCTCGTACGGGAGCAGGTCACGGCCGTGCTCGGGCACGCGTCCCCGGAGGAGGTGCGGGCGAACCGGGCCTTCAAGGACCTCGGCTTCGACTCGCTGACCTCGGTGGAGCTGCGCAACCGGCTCCGGACGGCCACCGGCCTGCGGCTGACCGCGACGCTGGTGTTCGACTACCCGACTCCGGCCGCGCTCGCGCAGCGGCTGCTGGACGAGCTGGTCCCGGACGCTGCGGAGGCCGGACTGCCGCTGCTGGCCGAACTCGACCGGCTGGAGGCCGCGTTCCTCGGTGCCGAGGCCCCCGACGAAGACGTACGGAGCAAGGTGGCGGCCCGGCTGCAGGCCCTGCTCTGGAAGTGGGACGACGCCCACGGCACGCGGGGCAACCCCGGTGCCGGCGAGGACCCCGAAGGGGCGGACGGCGAAGGGGAGTTCGACCCCGTGAGCGACGACGAGATGTTCGACCTCATCGACAAGGAGCTCGGACAGTTCTGAACGTTCTGATCCCCCTGCGGCCGGGCGCGCGCCTCCCCTGCGCGCCGCCTCCCGCCCCTCTGCCCCGCGTGGCGCGCCCGTGTCCCGCGCGCTCCGCCGCCCCGCCGGGCTCCGCCTTGCGACCGCGCCACCTGACCACTGGCTTTCCTAGGACGTGAACTGATGTCAAAGCCCATCCCCGCCCGCTCTTCCGAATCCCCGCAGAACATGACCGAGGACAAGCTCCGCGACTACCTCAAGCGCGTGGTCAACGACCTGCGCCAGACCCGCCGCCGGCTGAACGAGGCGGAGGCCAAGGACCACGAGCCCATCGCCATCATCGGCATGAGCTGCCGTTTCCCGGGCGACGTCCGCTCTCCGGAGGACCTGTGGCGGCTGGTCTCGGAGGGCCGGGACGTGATCTCCGCGTTCCCCGACAACCGCGGCTGGGACCTGGCGGGGCTGTACGACCCGGACCCCGACCGCTCGGGCACCTCGTACGTCCGCGAGGGCGGATTCCTGCACGATGCGGCCGACTTCGACCCGGCGTTCTTCGGGATCTCCCCGCGCGAGGCCCTGGCCATGGACCCCCAGCAGCGGCTGCTGCTGGAGACCTCCTGGGAGGCCTTCGAACGCGCCGGCATCAACCCGCAGTCCCTGCGCGGCAGCAAGGCCGGCGTCTTCGTCGGCAGCAACTACCAGGACTACGCCACCCGGCTGCCCGAGGTCCCGGCCGAGGTGGAGGGGCACCTCGGCATCGGGAACACCCCGAGCGTGGTGTCCGGGCGGGTGGCGTACACGCTGGGCCTGGAGGGCCCGGCGGTGACCGTGGACACGGCCTGCTCCTCCTCCCTGGTCGCCCTCCACCTGGCCTGCCACGCGCTGCGCCAGGGCGACTGCTCGATGGCCCTGGCCGGCGGCATCTCCGTCATGTCCTCGCCCGCCTCCTTCGTGGAGTTCAGCCGGCAGCGGGGCCTGGCTCCGGACGCCCGGGTGAAGGCGTTCGCCTCGGGTGCGGACGGTACGGCCCTGTCCGAGGGCATCGGCATGCTGCTGGTGGAGCGGCTGTCGGACGCGCGCCGCAACGGCCACCGGGTGCTGGCCGTGATCCGCGGCAGCGCGATCAACCAGGACGGTGCCAGCAACGGCCTGACCGCGCCCAACGGGCCTTCCCAGGAACGGGTGATCCGGCAGGCGCTGGTCAACGCCCGGCTGACCGCCGACCAGGTGGACGCGGTCGAGGCGCACGGCACGGGCACGAAGCTGGGCGACCCGATCGAGGCGCAGGCCCTGCTGGCCACCTACGGGCAGGACCGGCCCGCCGAACGGCCGCTGTGGCTGGGCTCGGTGAAGTCCAACATCGGCCACACCCAGGCCGCCGCCGGTGCCGCCTCGATCATCAAGATGGTGCTGGCCCTGCGCAACGGCGTGCTGCCGCGCACCCTGCACGTGGACGAGCCCTCCTCGCGCATCGACTGGGAGTCCGGGGCGGTCTCGCTGCTGACGGACGAGGTGCCGTGGCCCGCACTGGACCGGCCGCGGCGCGTGGGCATTTCCTCGTTCGGGATCAGCGGCACCAACGCGCACGCCGTGCTGGAGGAGGCCCCGCCCGCCGAGGAGGCCGTCCCGGCGGCCGATGCCCCCGCGGAGCCGCAGCCTGGGGGCATCGTCCCCTGGGTGCTGTCCGCCCGGAGCGCGGAGGCCCTGCGGGCGCAGGCACGACAGCTGCGGACGTACGTCGAGGAGCAGGCGGAGCCGGACATCGCGGCGGTCGCGCACGCGCTCTCCGGCACCCGGGCGGCGTTCGAGCACCGTGCGGTCGTCCTGGGCGGGAGCCGCAGCGAGCTCCTGAAGGGGCTCGGCTCCCTCGCCCATGGCGAGCCCTCTTCCCAGGTGGTTCAGGGGATCGCCGGGGACGAGGTCGGGAGGACGGTGTTCGTCTTCCCGGGTCAGGGCACGCAGTGGGCCGGCATGGGCGCGGAACTCCTGGACGAATCGCCGGTGTTCGCCGAGTCCATCGCGCGGTGCGAGCAGGCGTTGGCTCCGTTCGTGGACTGGTCCCTGACCGAGGTCTTGCGCTCGCGGGCCGAACT
>NZ_JBVIDV010000047.1:0-7080 GCF_055572195.1 Streptomyces sp. NPDC030809 | reverse complement strand
ACCTCGAAATCGGCCCCGGCGCAGTCCTCACCGCCATGACCCAAGACACCCTCACCCAACCCGCCACCACCATCACCACCCTCAACAAACACCACACCGAACACCACGCACTCACCCGAGCCACCGCCGAACTCCACACCACCGGCATCCCCCTCGACTGGCCGACCCTGCTCGCCGAGCTGGGTGTGGCCACGGACCGCAAGGCGGAGCTGCCCACCTACGCCTTCCAGCGCAGGCGCTACTGGCTCAAGGAGACGGCCGAGGTGTCGGCAGGCCTTTCGGCGGACGGGACCGGAGCGGGCGCGGACGGGACGGGAGCGGGCGCGGACGAGTCGGAGCCGGACACGGCCGAGGGTTCACCCGCGGAGTCCGGGTCCGCACAGCGGTCCGGGATGGCCGCGGCCGTCGCCGGGTTGTCCGCACAGGATGCCGAACGCGCCGTGCTCGACCTCGTACGGCAGCACGTGGCGGCCGTCCTCGAACACGAGGGACCCGAACAGGTCGCAGTGGAAATGCCGTTCAAGCAGCTCGGCTTCGACTCCCTCATGTCGGTGGAGCTCTGCGTGCGGCTCGGCGACGCGGCGGGCCTGCGACTGCCCTCGTCCACGCTGTACGACCACCCCACCCCCGAGGCGCTGGCACGGCACCTGCGGGACGGGCTGCTGGGCGGCGGGGAAGCCGTCTCGGCCCCTGCGGCGGCTCACGTCCGGACGGCCGCCGACGGCGACGCCGATCCGGTCGCCATCGTCGGGATGGCCTGCCGGTTCCCCGGCGGGGTACGGACACCCGAGGAGCTGTGGGCGCTGCTGGCGGCCGGGGGCGACGCGATCTCCCCGTTCCCCTCCGACCGCGGCTGGGACCTGGACGCCCTGTACGACGCCGACCCGCAGGCGGCGGCGCGGGCCGGGACGACTTACACGAGGGAGGGCGGCTTCCTCCACGACGCGGCCCGGTTCGACCCGGCGTTCTTCGGGATCTCCCCGCGCGAGGCGCTCGCGATGGACCCGCAGCAGCGCCTGCTGCTGGAGACCTCCTGGGAGGCCTTCGAGCGGGCCGGCATCAACCCGCGGACCCTGCGCGGCAGTCAGGCCGGGGTATTCGTCGGCGTGACGGGCCACGACTACGGCCCTCGGCTGCACGAGGCACCCGAGGAGCTTGAGGGTTACGTCCTCACGGGCACCACGCCGAGTGTGGCCTCGGGCCGGGTGGCGTACACCCTGGGCCTGGAAGGCCCGGCCGTCACCGTGGACACCGCCTGCTCCTCCTCCCTGGTCGCCCTCCACATGGCCGCACAGTCCCTGCGCAGCGGGGAGTGCTCGATCGCCCTGGCGGGCGGCGCGACCGTGATGTCCAACCCCGGCATGTTCGTGGAGTTCAGTCGGCAGCGGGGGCTGGCCCCCGACGCCCGGGTGAAGGCCTTCGCGGAAGCCGCGGACGGCACCGGCTGGGGCGAAGGCGTCGGCATCCTCCTCCTCGAACGCCTCTCCGACGCCCAAGCCAACGGACACCCCGTCCTCGGCATCGTCCGCGGCACCGCCGTCAACCAGGACGGCGCCAGCAACGGACTCACCGCCCCCAACGGACCCTCCCAACAGCGCGTCATCCGACAAGCCCTCGCCAACGCCGACCTGACCGCCGACCAGGTCGACGCCGTCGAAGCACACGGCACCGGAACCACCCTCGGCGACCCCATCGAGGCACAAGCCCTCCTCGCCACCTACGGACAGGACCGGCCCACCGACCAACCCCTGTGGCTGGGATCGGTGAAATCCAACATCGGCCACACGCAGGCTGCGGCCGGCGTCGCCGGAGTCATCAAAATGGTCATGGCCATGCACCACGGCCTGCTGCCCAAAACCCTCCACATAGACCAGCCCACCACCCACGTCGACTGGGAAACCGGAGCAGTCGCCCTCCTCACCCAGGACCAGCCCTGGCCCGAGACCGGGCAACCCCGCCGCGCAGGCATCTCCTCCTTCGGCGTCAGCGGCACCAACGCCCACGCCATCATCGAACAACCCCCCACCGCACCCGCGACTGACAACACCCCCGACAGCCCGCACACCGTCCTCCCCTGGGTCCTCTCCGCCAGGACCGCAGAAGCCCTCCGGGCACAGGCACGACAACTGGGCACGTACGTCGGTGAGGTAGAGGACCTCGACACTGCTGCCGTGGCCGCCACGCTGATCAACGGGCGGGCCCTGTTCGAGCACCGTGCCGTCCTCCTGGCCGAGGACAGCGACAGCCTGACGGCTGCCCTGGACGCGCTCGCCGCCGGTCAGCCGCACACTCACCTGGTTCAAGGCGAGGCCGAAACGGTCGGGAAGACGGTGTTCGTCTTCCCGGGTCAGGGCACGCAGTGGGCCGGCATGGGCGCGGAACTCCTGGACGAATCACCGGTGTTCGCCGAGTCCATCGCGCGGTGCGAGCAGGCGTTGGCTCCGTTCGTGGACTGGTCCCTGACCGAGGTCTTGCGCTCGCGGGCCGAACTCGACCGCGTCGATGTCATCCAGCCCGTCACCTGGGCCGTCATGGTCTCCCTCGCGGAGGTCTGGAAGTCCCTCGGCATCCGGCCGGACGCCGTGGTCGGGCATTCCCAGGGCGAGATCGCCGCAGCAGCCGTCTCCGGAGCACTCACCCTCGAAGACGCCGCCAAGGTCGTCGCCCTCCGCGCCCAGATCATCGGCGAACACCTCGCCGGACTCGGCACCATGGCCTCAATCCCCCTGGACGCCGACACGGTCGCCGGACACCTGGAGACCACCACCGGCGTCGGCATCGCCGCCGTCAACGGCCCCAACAGCACCGTCGTTTCAGGCGACAAGACCGCCGTCGAAGAACTCGTCACACGCCTCCAGCAGCAGGACATACGCGCCCGACTCATCCCCGTCGACTACGCCTCCCACAGCGCCCACGTCGAAAACATCGAGAAAGCCCTCCTGAGCACCCTCGACGGAATCAGCCCCCGAACGGCCGACATCCCCTTCTTCTCCACCGTCGAACCCGGCTTCCTCGACACCACCACCCTCGACGCCGCCTACTGGTACCGCAACCTCCGCCAGACCGTGCAGTTCGCCACCGCCATCCGGACGCTGACCGACACCGGCCACACCACCTACGTGGAATCCAGCGCCCACCCCGTCCTCACCTACGGCATCGAGGAAACCGACACCCAGGCCCCCCTGACCATCACCGGCACCCTCCGCCGCAACAACGGCACCCTCACCCGCCTCCTCACCAGTGCCGCACACCTCCACACCCACGGCCACACCCTCACCTGGCCCCAGATCCACCGCCGCCGCCACGCCGACCTCCCCACCTACCCCTTCCAGCACCAGCACTACTGGATCGACACCCCCTCCACTCGCGCGAGCGCAACCGCGGACAGCGTGGACACGCGCTTCTGGGAGGCCGTCGAGAACGCGGATTGGTCGTCGCTCGCCGACACCCTCGCGGTAGAGCCGGATGCCCCGCTGAGTGCGGTGCTTCCCGCGCTCGCGTCCTGGCGGAAGAGCCGGAACCTCGCGTCCACGCTCGACGGCTGGCGCTACCGGGCGGTGTGGCGGCCGGTCACCGATCCGCAGGCCGTGACCGCCGCGGCTGTCGGGACCTGGCTGGTCGTGGTTCCCGCGGGCCGCGAGGACGACCCGCTGGTCGGTGACGTCCTCCGGGCACTGGCCGGCAACGGGACGGACGTACGGCAGTGCCTGCTGGAGGCCACCGAGGCGGACCGCACGCAGTATGCGGCAGCGCTGACCGGGACCCTCGGCGAAGGCGATGGCACTGCCGATGCGGGCGAGAGCGCTCCGGTGGCGGGCGTGCTGTCCCTCCTCGCGCTCGCCCCGCTCGACCGCTCCCCCGCGGCGCCGGCGCTCGCGCTGGTCCAGGCCCTCGGTGACGCCGGGATCCAGGCCCCGCTGTGGTGTGCGACGCACGGCGCGGTCACCACCGGTGCTTCGGACCCGGTCACCGATCCGGCTCAGGCGCAGGTCTGGGGCCTCGGCCAGGTCGCCGCACTGGAGCACCCGGAGCTGTGGGGCGGTCTCGTCGACCTGCCCGACCGGCTCGACGAACGGGCTGCCGCGCGTCTGCGCGCCCTCCTGAATGCCGCGCCCGGCGGTGAGGACCAGGTGGCGATCCGCACCTCCGGTGTCCTGGCCCGCCGCCTGACCCGTACGAGCACCACAACCACGGCCGACACCGCCTGGAAACCCCGCGGCACCGTCCTGATCACCGGCGGCACCGGCGCCCTCGGCACCCACGTCGCCCGCTGGGCCGCACAAGCCGGAGCACAGCACCTCGTCCTCGCCAGCCGCAGCGGACACACCGCACCCGGCGCCGACGCCCTCCACACCGAACTCACCAGCCTCGGCACCACCGTCACCCTCACCACCTGCGACGTCTCCGACCCCGAAGCCGTCCACACCCTCATCACCACACACCCCGACCTCACCGCCGTCATCCACACCGCCGGCACCCTCGACGACGCCACCATCAACAACCTCACCCCCGACCGCCTGGACCACGTATTGCGGCCCAAGGCGGAGGCCGCCGCCCTCCTCGACCGGCACACCCGCCATCTCGACCTCGACGCCTTCGTCCTCTTCTCGTCGGTGGTCGGCACGCTCGGCCGGGCCGGGCAGGGCAACTTCGGTGCGGCGAACGCCCACTTGGACGCGATCGCCCGGCAGCGTCACGCGCTCGGGCTGCCCGCCACCTCCGTGGCCTGGGGCCCGTGGGACGCGGACGGGATGGCCGCCGGCGAGGTCGGCGACCAGCTGCGGCGGCGCGGGTTCCCGGCGCTGGCACCGGAGCTCGCGGTGACCGCGCTGGCCGAGGCCGTCGGGCGCGGCGAGTCCGCCGTGACGATCGCCGACATCGACTGGGAGCGCTTCGTCCCCGCGTACACGGCCGCCCGCCCGAGCCCGCTGATCTCCGACCTGCCGGACGTACGGAGCCTCCGGGAGGAGCCCGCAGACGGCGGCGGCCGTCCCGCCGGCACCCGGCAGGACGAGTCCGCGCTGACGCAGCAGCTGGCCGGTCTGTCGGGTGCGGAGGCCGAGCGGCTGCTGCTGGACCTGGTGCGGGCGCAGGCGGCCGCCGTGCTCGGGCACGGCTCCGCGGACGCGGTGAACGCCGCGCACCCGTTCAAGGACATCGGCTTCGACTCGCTCACGGCGGTCGAGCTGCGCAACCGCCTGGTGGCGGTCACCGGCCTGAAGCTGGCCCCGACGCTGGTCTTCAACCACCCGACCCCGCGGGCGCTGGCCCGCTTCCTGCACGGTCTGGCCGCCGGAGCAGCGGTCGGGGCCGCCCGGGCGGAGGCTCCCGCCGCCGTCCCGGCCGTGGCCGGTGGCGCGGGTGACGCGGGTGACGACGACCCGATCGCCATCGTGTCCATGGCCTGCCGCTACCCGGGCGGGGTCCGCTCGCCGGAGGACCTGTGGCGACTGCTCGCGGAGGGCGGGGACGCCGTGGGCGTCTTCCCGACGGACCGCGGGTGGGACATCGACGCGCTCTACCACCCCGATCCGGAGCGCACGGGTACCTCGTACGTCCGCGAGGGCGGATTCCTTTACGAGGCTGCCGAGTTCGACGCCGGGTTCTTCGGGATCTCGCCGCGCGAGGCGCAGGCGATGGACCCGCAGCAGCGCCTGCTGTTGGAGACCTCGTGGGAGGTCTTCGAGCGGGCCGGGATGGATCCGCGGTCGGTGGCGGGCAGCCGGGCCGGCGTGTTCGTCGGCGTGGCCTCCCAGGACGAGTACGGGCCGCGCATGAGCGAGGCGCCGGAGGGCTTCGAGGGGTACCTGCTCACCGGTACGGCCGCGAGCGTGATCTCGGGCCGGGTCGCGTACACCCTCGGCCTGGAAGGCCCGGCTGTCACCGTGGACACCGCCTGCTCCTCCTCCCTGGTCGCCCTCCACATGGCCGTCCAGGCACTGCGGGGCGGGGAGTGCACCCTCGCGCTCGCGGGCGGTGTCACGGTCATGGCCTCCCCGGGAACGTTCGTGGAGTTCAGCCGGCAGCGCGGACTGGCTCCGGACGGGCGCAGCAAGTCGTTCGCCGCGGCCGCCGACGGCACCAGCTGGGGCGAGGGCGCGGGCGTCCTGCTCCTGGAGCGGCTGTCGGACGCCCGGCGCAACGGGCATCCCGTACTGGGCCTCGTACGCGGTACGGCGGTCAACCAGGACGGCGCGAGCAACGGGCTCACCGCCCCCAACGGCCCTTCGCAGGAACGGGTGATCAGGCAGGCGCTCGCCAAGGCCGGGCTCACGGCCGCCGAGGTCGACGCCGTCGAGGCGCACGGTACGGGCACGAAGCTGGGCGACCCGATCGAGGCGCAGGCCCTGCTCGCCACGTACGGCCAGGACCGGCCCGCCGGACAGCCGCTGCTGCTCGGCTCGTTGAAGTCGAACATCGGGCACACGCAGGCTGCGGCCGGTGTGGGCGGGGTCATCAAGATGGTGATGGCGATGCGCCACGGCGTGCTGCCGAAGACCCTGCACGTGGACGAGCCGAGCCCGCACGTGGACTGGACCTCGGGTGCGGTGGCCCTGCTGCGCGAGGCGGCCGAATGGCCGGAGACCGGCCGGCCCCGGCGGGCCGGTGTGTCCTCCTTCGGTGTGAGCGGCACCAACGCGCACGCGATCATCGAGCAGCCCGCGGCGGAGGATGTCGAGCGGGCCATCGGCAGCGGGGCCGGAGGCGGGACGATGCTGTCCGGGCCGGTGCCGTGGGTCCTCTCCGGGCACGGCCCGGAGGCCCTGCGGGCCCAGGCGGAGCGGCTGCACGCGTTCGTCGCCGACCGTCCCGAACTGGCATCGGTGGACGTGGCCTTCTCTCTCGGCACCACGCGGGCCGCGCTGGACGACCGGGCCGTGGTGGTGGCGGAGGACCGCGCCGACTTCCTCGACGCACTCGGCGCGTTGGCGCGCGGCGAGGAGCACAGCCGTGTGCTCACCGGCTCCGCGGACGGGTCGCAGGGCCGAGTGGCGTTCCTGTTCTCGGGGCAGGGCAGCCAGCGGCCCGGAATGGGACGCGAACTCTACGACGCGTTCCCCGTGTTCGCAGCCGCCCTCG
>NZ_JBVIDV010000046.1:0-14512 GCF_055572195.1 Streptomyces sp. NPDC030809 | reverse complement strand
TCGGCATCGCGGCGGCCCAGAAGCTGTAGCCCCCCGGGGCTCCGCCCCCGCACCCCGCGCCTCAATCGCCGGCGGGGCTTGATGTGGGGGCTCCGCCCCCGGGCCCCCGCGCCTCAAACGCCGGCGAGGCTGGATTTGGGGGCTCCGCCCCCGGCCCCCCGCGCCTCAAACGCCGGCGGGGCTTGATTTTGCCCCCGCAGGGTCGGACTCGCCCGCAGGGTCGGAGCGGAGGGGGCGGGGCGCTGACCTGCAGGGTGACGGGCGGCGGGAGCGGGCAGCGGGCGAGCCGCAGGGGCACGGGCGGCGGGAGCGGGCGGGGGACGAGGCGCAGGGTGACAGGTGGCGGGAGCGGGCGGGGGCGGGACGGAGGTACGGGCGGGGGCGAGCCGCGGGTTAGGGGCGGCGGGAGCGGGCTGCCAAGTAGACGGCGCAGGCGACCGCCGCCACCCGCACCAACCCCGGCCACATGTCCCCGAACGCCTCCCCCACCCGCCCCTCGACCAGCCCCGCCCCCCACCGCCCGTGCACCCGCCCCCACAACCAGACGACCGCCCCGCCGAGCACCACCCCCGGCACCCCGAAGAGCACGGCCTTCTTCTCCGTGGGCCCGAGCACCCGCGACCAGTAGGCCGCCGCCCACCCGGCCGCCAGCACCAGCCAGGAACCGCTGACCGCCCCGCCCACCAGCACGGCCGCGGCCAGGAGCAGGAACCCGTGCGGCCGGGGCCGGGCCGGAGCCGGGGCCGCAGGCGCCGCGGGCGCCGTGGGCGGCGCGGGCGGCGCCTCCTTCAGCAGCCGCCGCCGCTCGCGCAGGGCCCGTACGACCGTCCGCGCCCGCCCGGCCGGGGCCGCAACGCCCGCATCCTCCGGGCCCGCGGCCACCTCCCCGGACGCACCCGCGTCCTCCTCCGCCTCCGCCTCCTCCTCCGGAGGCACCGGCTTGCGCAGCAGTTCGGGGATCTCGATCCCGCCCGCGAACCCGGGCACCCCCGCGTCCGGCCCGAACACCGCAGGCTCCACCCGCCACCAGTCCGGCTCGGTCCGCCCGGAGTCGATCTCGTCCTCGCCCGCCAGGTGCGGGGGCCGCGCCGCCGTGCTCGACGGGACCGGCGGCGCGGCCGGGGAAGGCGCAGCGGGCACCGCGGACCCGTCCCCCGCCCCCTTGAAGAAGCGCCGCGGCCCCCGCTGCACCGGCACCGAAGGCACGCCCGGCCCCGGCCCGCCGGCCCCGGCCGCCGACGACGCGGGCCCCGCGGCAGCCCCGGCACCCGCAGCCGAGCCCGCACCCGCGCCCCCCGCCACCGCCCCGGCCGCCGCGATCAGGTCCTCCGGGCTGCCGAGCCGTTCCAGGATCCGCCGCACGGAAGCCGTCGTCTCGGGCTCGTACTTGGCGCGCTGCCGGTCGATCTCGTTGCGCAACGCGGCCACCAGCCGCATCCGGTCGCCCGACGGCAGCTGCTGACGCTGCGCCAGGTCGCCGACCCGGCTCAGATAGTCGTAGACCAGCTGGTCGCTCTCGATCCCCACGCCCCGGCTCCTCCCGTGCCCGCTGCCCCGAAGGTAGCGCCTGCCGCCGCCGTACAGGGGCTAACGTTGGCCGGATGGACCAGGAGGCGAACGTGTCCGACGGAAGCAGTTCCCCCAGCACGGCCGGGCCCGCCCCCGGCGGGCCCGGCGCACCCGCGGCCGCCGGGAGTGCGCCGCGCTCCCTCGCCGAAGCCCTGCGCGCCCGCGACGACGCCTCGCTCGCCGCCCTGCTGCGGGCCCGCCCCGACCTGCTGGCGCCGGTGCCGGGCGACCTCACCCAGCTGGCCACGCGGGCCGGCACCCGCGCCTCGGTGGTCCGCGCCCTGGAACGCCTGGACCGGTTCGCCCTGCAGACCGCCGAGGCCCTGGCGGTGGCCCCGGACCCGTGCCCGTACGGGGTGCTCGCCGGCCTGATGACGGGCGACGACGGCCCGGACGCCCCCGGTGCCACTGATCCCGCCGATGCCGCCGGTGCCGGAGGTGCCGCCGGGACCTCCGCCTCGGCCGTCCTCGCCGCCCTCCCCGCCGCCGTGGCCGCCCTGCGCGACCAGGCCCTGATCTGGGGCGACGACGAACGGCTGCGCCTCGTACGCACCGCCCGCGAGCTGCTCGCCCCCACCGCCTCCCGCCCCTCCCCCACCGGCCTCGGGCCGACCGTCGCCGAGGCCACGGCCGGGATGTCCCCGGGCCGGGTGCAGGAGATCGTGGCCGCGGCGGGACTGCCCGCCACCCACGACCCCGTGTCGGCAGTGGCCGCGCTGACCGCGCTGTTCACCGACCGGGACCGGATGTCGGCCCTGCTGGACCAGGCCCCGGCCGAGGCGCACCAGCTGCTGGGACGGCTGGTGTGGGGCCCGCCGTACGGGGAGGTCACCGCGAACCCCGCCCCGCCGGTGCGCTGGCTGCGCGACCGCGGTCTGCTGCTGCCGGTGTCGGCGCGCACCGTGGTGCTGCCCCGCGAGGTGGCCCTGCACCTGCGCGGCGGCCGCGCCCACCGCGCTCCCGAGCCGGTCGCCCCGCCCGTGCCCGCGGCGCGCGAACACCGTCCACAGCTTGTGGACGCGAACGCCGCCGCCGAAGCACTGGCCGCGATCGCGACCGCCGCCGAGCTGCTCGCCTCCTGGGAACACGGCGGCCCGCTCGTCCTGCGCGCGGGCGGGCTGAGCGTGCGCGACCTGAAGCGAACGGCGGCGGCGCTGGACGTGGCCGAGCCGGTGGCGGCGTTCTGGATCGAGCTCTGCTTCGCGGCGGGCCTGCTGGCGAGCGACGGCGAGGCGGACGAGCGCTACGCGCCCACCCCCGCCTACGACGACTGGCTGGAGCTCCCGCCGCAGGACCGCTGGGCGGCCCTCGTGGCGGCCTGGCTCCCGGCCACCCGCACCCCCGGCCTCGCAGGCGAGCAGGACGCGAAGGGCCGCACCCTGTCCGCCCTCGGACCGGGTCTGGACCGCTCCCCGGCCCCGGAGGTCCGCCACCGGGTGCTCACCCTCCTGTCCGAACTCCCGCCCGGCGGCGCCCCCGACCGCTCCGCCGTGCTGGCCCGGCTGGCCTGGGAACGCCCCGTACGCACCACCGGCGACCTCCGCGCCCGCCTCGCCGAATGGACCCTCGACGAGGCCGAACTCCTGGGCATCACAGGCCGCGAGGCCCTGTCCACACACGGCCGCGCCCTGCTGGATCCGGCCCCGGGGGCGGGTTCGGCCGGGGGTCCGGCCGCGGGTTCGGCCGGAGGTCCGGCCGCGGGTTCGGCCGCCGGTACGGGAGCGGCCACGGGCACGGGTACGGGCACGGGTACGGGTACGGGCACGGCCGCGGGTCCGGGGGCAGCAGCGGGCCCGGACACGAGCGGAGTCCCGGGCGCGGGCCCGGGCGAGGCTCCCGGCGCCGGTACGGGGGACCGCCTCCCCGGCGGCGAACACGGCCGCTTCCACGGCAGCGAGCACGACCACGCCCGCGCCCACGCCCGCGCGGCCGCCACGGCCGCCGCGGCACTGCTCGGGCCGCTGCTGCCCGAGCCCGTGGACCACGTACTGCTCCAGGCCGACCTGACGGCCGTCGCGCCCGGGCCGCTGGAGCGGCACCTCGCCGACACCCTCGCCGTGCTCGCGGACGTGGAGTCCAAGGGCGGGGCGACCGTCTTCCGGTTCACCCCCGGCTCGGTCCGGCGGGCCCTCGACTCCGGCCGTACCGCCTCCGACCTGCTGGAATTCCTCACCGAGCACAGCCGTACCCCGGTCCCGCAGCCGCTCGCGTACCTCATCGACGACGTGGCCCGCCGCCACGGCCACCTCCGGGTCGGCGCGGCCTCCTCGTACGTGCGCTGCGACGACGACTCCGTACTCGGCGAGATCCTCGCCGACAAGCGGTCCGCCGGACTCGGCCTGCGCCGGCTGGCGCCCACCGTGCTCGCGTCCACCGCCGACCCGGCCGGGCTGCTCGACGGGCTGCGCGCCCTCGGCTACGCCCCGGCCGCCGAGTCCGCGACCGGGGACGTGCTGGTCGCCAAGGCCGCCGCGCACCGCACCCCGCCCCGTACCGCCCCGGCCCCGGTCCCCGACGGCCCGCCGATCCCGGACGCCACCCTGCTCGGGGCGGCCGTACGCGCGATCCGCGCCGGGGACGTGGCGGCGACCGCGGTCCGCAAGGAGCCCGCGGCCACCGCTGTCCCGCTCGCCCCCGGCGAACTCCCGCGCACCAGCGCGGCCGAGACCCTGGCCACCGTCCAGGCCGCGGCCCTGACCGGCTCGGCGGTGTGGATCGGCTACGTGAACGCGGAGGGGGCGGCCAGCCAGCGGGTGATCGCCCCGGTCCGCGTGGAGGGCGGCTTCGTCACCGGCTACGACCACACCGCCGACGAGGTCCGCACGTACGCCCTGCACCGGATCACCGGCGTGGCCGAACTCGCGGAGGACCAGATCTAGCGGAGGAGCGGCTGCGGCGGAGGGCCGAGCCCGGCGGACGAGCGGATCCGGCGGGGACCGAGCCCGGCGGAGGAGCGGATCCGGCGGGGGGCCGGTCCCGGCGGAGGACCGGTCCGCCCCCGCGGCCGGTTATTCGGTGGCCAACGGGCCTCGGCGGGCTACACCCTGGCGGCATGTCAGAGAACGTCACCAACGACCCCCCGCGCCACCAGATCCGCGCGGTGCACACCGAGACCACCGTCACCGTCTACCAGGCGTACAACCCGCGCCTCGGCCTGCCCGCGGCCCGGAACGGCCGGTTCCCCACGGCCTGGAAGCGGGACCGCATGACCTGGATCAAGCCCTCGTTCCTGTGGATGATGTACCGCTGCGGCTGGGGCACCAAGACCGACCAGGAGACCGTGCTCGCCGTGGAGATCAGCCGCGAGGGCTTCGACCGCGCCGTCCGCGACGCCTGCCTCTCCCACTACGTGCCGGAGGTCCACGCCGACCGGGAGGCCTGGCAGCGCGAACTGCGCGCCACCGAGGCCCGCATCCAGTGGGACCCGGAGCGCGACCTGCACCTGCGCCCCCTCCCGCACCGCTCGCTCCAGCTGGGCCTGTCCGGCTCCCTCTCCCGCGCCTACGCGGACGAGTGGACGGTCTCCATCCGCGACGTCACCCCGCTGGCCCACGAGATCCACGCCCTGGTCCGCGACGGCGACCTCGCCGCCGCCCGCACCCTCCTCCCGCCGGAACGCCCGTACACCGCCGCGGACGCCTGAACCGGCACGCCCCCGGGCCACCCGACCGCGTCCGCTCCCGTCGCCGCGGCGGATGCGGCAGACTGGAGGTTTGGCCGTGCGCACCCGGACGGCCGCCCCGTGCCGGAAGGGATGAGCGTGAACGGGCCCCTCATCGTCCAGAGCGACAAGACCCTGCTCCTCGAAGTCGACCACGAACTCGCCGATGCCTGCCGCCGCGCCATCGCCCCCTTCGCGGAGCTGGAGCGCGCGCCCGAGCACATCCACACCTATCGGGTGACCCCGCTCGGGCTGTGGAACGCGCGGGCCGCCGGGCACGACGCCGAGCAGGTCGTCGACGCACTCGTCGAGTACTCCCGGTACCCCGTCCCGCACGCCCTCCTCGTGGACGTGGCCGAGACGATGGCCCGGTACGGGCGGCTGACGCTGAGCAAGCACCCCACCCACGGGCTCGTGCTCACCAGCACCGACCGGCCGGTGCTGGAGGAGATCCTGCGGTCCAAGCGGATCACCCCGCTCGTGGGCGCGCGCATCGACGCCGACACCGTCGCCGTGCACCCCTCCGAGCGCGGCCAGATCAAGCAGACCCTGCTCAAGCTGGGCTGGCCGGCCGAGGACCTCGCCGGGTACGTGGACGGCGAGGCGCATCCGATCGAGCTCGCCGAGGACGGCTGGACGCTGCGCCCGTACCAGCGGCAGGCGGTGGACGGCTTCTGGCACGGCGGGTCCGGGGTCGTGGTCCTGCCCTGCGGCGCCGGCAAGACCCTGGTCGGGGCCGGTGCGATGGCGGAGGCCAAGGCCACCACGCTGATCCTCGTCACGAACACCGTCTCCGCCCGCCAATGGAAGCACGAGCTGGTGAAGCGGACCTCCCTCACCGAGGACGAGATCGGCGAGTACAGCGGGACCCGGAAGGAGATCCGCCCGGTCACCATCGCCACCTACCAGGTGCTGACGACCAAGCGGAAGGGCGTCTACCCGCACCTGGAGCTCTTCGACTCCCGCGACTGGGGCCTGATCGTCTACGACGAGGTGCACCTGCTGCCCGCGCCGGTCTTCAAGTTCACCGCCGACCTCCAGGCCCGGCGGCGGCTCGGCCTGACCGCGACCCTGGTCCGCGAGGACGGCCGCGAGTCGGACGTGTTCTCGCTGATCGGGCCGAAGCGCTTCGACGCGCCGTGGAAGGAGATCGAGGCGCAGGGCTACATCGCGCCCGCCGACTGCGTGGAGGTCCGGGTCAACCTGACCGAGAGCGAGCGGCTCGCGTACGCCACCGCCGAGACCGAGGAGAAGTACCGCTTCTGCGCGACGACCGCGACCAAGCGGAAGGTCACCGAGGCCCTGGTGCGCAGGCACAAGGGCGAGCAGACCCTCGTCATCGGGCAGTACATCGACCAGCTCGACGAGCTCGGCGCGCACCTCGACGCCCCGGTCATCAAGGGCGAGACCTCGAACGCGCAGCGCGAGAAGCTCTTCGACGCCTTCCGCGAGGGCGAGATCAACGTGCTCGTCGTGTCCAAGGTCGCGAACTTCTCGATCGACCTGCCGGAGGCGACCGTCGCCATCCAGGTCTCGGGCACCTTCGGGTCCCGGCAGGAGGAGGCGCAGCGGCTCGGACGGGTGCTGCGCCCGAAGGCGGACGGGCACGAGGCCCGCTTCTACTCGGTGGTCGCGCGCGACACCATCGACCAGGACTTCGCCGCCCACCGGCAGCGCTTCCTGGCCGAACAGGGCTACGCCTACCGGATCATGGACGCCGACGAACTGCTGTCCGCCGACCGCCCCGACGCCGACCGCCCGACCGAGGACGAACCGGCCGAGGACTGACCGGTCGAGGACTGACCGGCTGAGGACTGACCGGGCGAGGGCTGACCGGCCGAGGGCCGGCGCGACGAGGACTGACCGGCGGACGGCTGACCGGACGAGGACCGGCCGGCCGAGGACTGACCGGCGCACGGCTGGCCGGACGAGGACCGGCCGGCCGAGGGCCGGGGGCCCGCGGGCCGGGCGTCAGCGGGCCGGGCGTCCGCCGATCGTCGGCGCTGGGCGGGCACCCCGCCCGGCTCCGGCGGTGGGGACGGGACCGGGAGACCCGTCGGGTCCCCGTGGCCCAGCCGCCAGGCGGCCGCGACCAGCAGGGCGAGGACGAGCAGCGGGTACGGGGAGGACAGCGCGGCAGCCGTCCGCTCCCCGCCCGCATCCCCGGTCCCGGGCCAGCCCCAGCCTCCTCCCCCTCCCCCTCCCCCGACCCCTCCCCTTCCCCCGACCGCGGAACGGACCGCGTGCAGTGCGGCCTCGATCCGGCCGGTCCAGAACTCCGCGCTCGCGGCGGGCAATACGAGCAGCCCCAGCGCGGCCGTGCCGGCGAAGGCGGCCAGTCCGGTCAGCGCGGCTCGGATCCGCCCCGTGAGCAGGCAGTACACGAGGAACACCGCGGGGGTCAGCTTGATCCCGGCGGCGATGCCGAGCGCGAAGCCCTTCCCGACCGAACCGTCCGCCCGCCCCAGGTCCCACAGGACCAGGCAGGCCACGGCCAGGCTCACCGGCCCGGGCAGCAGGGTGGGCACGGCCGTCTCCAGCCACAGTCCGGCACCGGCCGCGAGGAGCAGCGGTACGGTCCGGGCCGGTCTCGCCGCGAGCAGCACGAGCAGCCCCGGCAGGGCGGCGGCGATCACGGCGCAGACGACGGACAGCGCCCCGGTCGGCAACCAGCTGGCCGGGAGGAAGAGGATCGCGGCGAAGGGCGGACAGCCGCCCGCCAGCCGCCAGTCGGCCCCCGCACCGACGGCCACACCGGCCCCCACCGCGGCCCCCATACCGGGCCCCGCGTCGTACGGCAGGCCGTACGCCAAGCCGCCGTACGCCAAGCCGCCGTACCCCAGGCCCTCGTACGCGGGACCCCTGGAGGCCGTGGCCGTGACCTCGCAGGCGCCCAGGCCGAGCGCGCCGTACGCATCGCCGTCGAGCCCGGTGCTGCCGAAACCGGGGC
This sequence comes from Streptomyces sp. NPDC030809, assembly GCF_055572195.1. NCBI lineage: Bacteria > Bacillati > Actinomycetota > Actinomycetes > Kitasatosporales > Streptomycetaceae > Streptomyces > Streptomyces sp. NPDC030809. Next base: position 6,332 of record NZ_JBVIDV010000046.1, on the reverse strand, counting down.
CGGACTCCGACCCCGGCCGTGGGCCCAGCCCCGTGCCGAGCCGGGAGCCCGGTCCTGGGCCCGGCCCGTAGGCGAACCCGGAGCCGGTGTACGCGGTGCCGCCGTCGGGCACTGCGCCGTCGGGCAGTACGCCGTACGGCACGCCGAGGGTCCACAGCGCGGCCAGGACGAGGAGCAGTCCTGCCGACAGCACTCCCGCGGCGGACAGAAGCGCACGCGCGCGGAGGGGGCTGCGGGTCACGCGCGTGACCCTAGTGGATCGTCAGGGTCCGCCGCCGGTTCAGCGGCGGACTATGTCTGCTTCCTGGCCGTACTCCCCGAGGAGGACCACGCTGACGGCGGCTCCTGCGAAGACCTTGGCTGCGCGCAGCGCCCCGCCGAAGCCGTGGCGGCTGCGGTGTGCGCGGTGCGAGGAGGTGGCGGTGGCGCCGCTGACGCGGCCGCCCTGGACCGGGGTGAAGGATGCGGTGCTCATGGATCCATGGTCCGTTTTGCACCCCGTCCGGCGCATCGGTCTGCGGAGGGAAGCTGGCGGTCACACAAGTCCTCCTGGAGTCCCATGGGGTCCCCTACGGGCTCTGCCGAAAGTCCCACCCGGCCCTCGGGGTCGCCCCCGCACCGCGCCCCCGCCGCACCCCACCCGGCCCGTTAATCCATTCGCCCCGATCGGCCCCGCTGACTACAATCTCCGCTCTTGCCCGCCTCCCGCCGCACCGCTGGGGAGAGCCGCCGCCCGGACGGAAACCGGTCGGCGCCTGCCACACCCGAACCCGAGGACTGATCCCCCAGCTGGAGGCCCCACCGTGCCCGCGCACGCCCCCGAAGACCTGCACCACGACCCCGGAGCCGCCGACGCGGCGCCCGGAGCCCCGGGAGCCCCCGGCCCCGCCGACCCCGCCGGCGCCGCCGACCCGCTCGCCCGCGAGCAGGCGCACCTGGCGGCCTCGCGCGCCGCGCTCCGCGCCATGCGCGAGGACGTGGAGGCCCTCGACATCCGCGACGTCACCGCGAACTGGGTGAACTCCCTCGTCCTGCAGGCCCAGATCGACGACCGGATCAAGGCGCTCGCGGACCTCGCGCACACCCCCCTGTTCTTCGGCCGCCTCGACTACCTGCACGCGCCGGGCGCCGACCGGGCGGAGGGCGCCGAGGGCGAGCAGTTCTACATCGGCCGCCGGCACGTGCACGACGCCGAGGGCGACCCGATGGTCATCGACTGGCGCGCGCCCGTCTCCCAGCCGTTCTACCGCGCTTCCAAGCAGGACCCGCAGGACGTGGGCCTGCGCCGCCGCTTCGGCTACACCGGCGGCGAGCTGACCGCGTACGAGGACGAGCACCTGTCCGACCCTGCCGAGACCGCGGCCGTCAGCAAGCTGCTCCAGCAGGAGATCGAGCGCCCGCGCGTGGGCCCGATGCGCGACATCGTGGCCACGATCCAGCCGGAGCAGGACGAGATCGTCCGTTCCGGGCTGTCGGGCTCGGTGTGCGTGCAGGGCGGTCCCGGGACCGGGAAGACGGCCGTCGGCCTGCACCGGGTCGCGTACCTGCTGTACGCGCACCGCGAGCGGCTGGCCCGTACCGGCACGCTGGTGATCGGGCCGAACCGTTCCTTCCTGCACTACATCGAGCAGGTGCTGCCCGCGCTGGGCGAGCTGGAGGTCAAGCAGGCCACGGTCGACGACCTGGTGGCCCGGCCCGGAGTGGAGCTGCGCGGCACCGACCCGGCCGCGACCGCCGTGGTCAAGGGCGACGCCCGGATGGCGGAGGTGCTCCGGCGGGCCGTCCGCTCCCACGTCACCCCGCCGACCGAGGCCCTGATGGTGGTCCGGGGCTCGCGCCGCTGGCGGATCCCGGCGTACGAGCTGGAGGAGATCGTCACCGAGCTCCAGTCCCGCGACATGCGGTACGGGGCGGCCCTCGCGGCCCTTCCGCAGCGCATCGCGCACGCGGTGCTGGTCCGCATGGAGCAGGCGGGCGAGGCGCCCGACGACCGGGTGCAGGACGCGGTGGCCCGCAACGCGGCCGTGAAGGCCGCGGTCAAGGCGATCTGGCCCGTGGTGGACCCCGCGAAGCTGGTGCTGCGGCTGCTGTCGGACGCGGAGTTCCTGGCGGAGCACGCGGAGGGGGTGCTGAGCGGGGAGGAGCAGAAGCTGCTGCTGTGGGAGAAGCCGTTCCGCAGCGTGAAGTCGGCGAAGTGGTCGGCGGCCGACCTGGTGCTGATCGACGAGGCCGCGGACCTGGTCGAACGGACCCCCTCCCTCGGGCACGTCGTGGTCGACGAGGCGCAGGACCTCTCGCCCATGCAGTACCGGGCCGTCGGCCGCCGCTGCACCACCGGTTCGGCGACCGTGCTCGGGGACCTGGCGCAGGGCACCACCCCGTGGGCCACGCGCAGCTGGGCCGAGGCCCTCGGGCACCTGGGCAAGCCGGAGGCGGTGCTGGAGGAGCTGACCGCGGGATTCCGCGTGCCGCGCGAGGTCATCGCGTACGCCTCGCGGCTGCTGCCCGCGATCTCGCCGGGGCTGGCGCCGGTGTCCTCCGTACGTGAGACCCCCGGCTCGCTGGCCGTTGCGGCGGTGCCGGAGGCGGAGGGACTGACCCCGGCCGTGCTCGCCGCCTGCCGGGACGCGCTGCGGCACGAGGGCTCGATCGGGCTCATCGCCGCCGATGCGCGCGTCCCCGGGCTGGCGGAGGCGCTCACGGCGGCGGGCCTGCCGTACCTCGCGCCCGGCGAGGAGACCACCGCGGAGAGCCGGCTCACGCTGGTGCCGGCCTCGCTGGCGAAGGGCCTGGAGTACGACTACGTGGTCCTGGACGAGCCGGCGGCGGTCGTGGACGGCGAGCCGGACGAGCGGACGGGGTTGCGGCGGCTGTACGTCTGCCTCACCCGAGCCGTCTCCGGCCTGACGGCGGTCCACCACGCGCCCCTCCCGGCCGCCCTGGCCTGACCACCGGGCCGCTGCCGCGGCGCGAGCCGGTGGTACGCGGGCCGGCCGCCCCTGCCCCTGCCCCCGCCCGCCCCTGCCCCTGCCCCTGCCTCCGGCCCTGGCCTGCGCGGGCCGGCCGCCCCCCGACCAATGGGGGCGGACGGCCCGCCGCCGTGACCCCGGGGCCTCGCTCGCGGCAGGGCGCGATCGAGGCACGGGGGCCGGGGCGGAGCCCCGGGGTCAGGTCAGGGACGTGCGCCATTCCGCGTCAGGTCAGGGACGTGCGCCATTCCGCGACCGCCGCCGCGTCCACCGGGCGGTCCCACCCGTCCGGCCGCGCCGCCCCGCCGATGTGGAAGGCATCGATCCCCGCCGCGAGCAACCGCGGCACGTGCGCCAGCTGCAGCCCGCCCCCGACGAGGATCTGCGGCTCGTACCCCGGCTCGCCCCGGCGCCCCGCCTCCGCGCACAGCACCGGCAGCCCGTCCTCGACCCCGGACGCCGACCCGGCGGTGAGGTACGTGTCCAGGCCGGGCAGCCCGTCCAGCGCCTTGCGCAGCTGGTCGCGGTCCGCGGACCGGTCGATCGCCCGGTGGAAGGTCCACCGGCAGCCGGCCAGCTCCGCGGCGAGCGTTTCGACGGCCGCCAGGTCCGGGCTGCCGTCCGGCTTCAGGAAGCCGAGGACGAACTCCTCCGCCCCCTCCGCCCGCAGCCCGCGCGCCGCCTCGACCAGCGTGTCCAGGTCCTCGGGCGTGCCCGCCGAGAACCCGTCGGCGGCCCGGAGCATGACGCGCAGCGGGATGTCCACGGCGGCCCGGACGGCCGCGAAGGTCTCCCGGGAGGGGGTGAGTCCGTCGGCCGCCATGTCGGTGACCAGTTCCAGACGGTCCGCTCCACCGGCCTGGGCTGCGATCGCGTCCTCGGCGTTGAGGGCGATCACCTCCAGGACTGCACGGTTGCTCATGGGGCCTCATTCCTTCGGGAGGGCGGGAAACCAGAAGGCCGTAAAGCCGACTGGTATGAAGAATAGGTCTAGTCCAATTACAGGGTACGGGCGCCCGCCCGCGTTCCACCAGCACATTCACGCCACCGCCACCCCTCCCACACCGGCACGCCCTCACCCGCAAGCACAATGGCCCCATGGCTACCGACACCGCGCAGCTCCTCGCCCGCTGGCACGAGACCGTGACGGCCGCCCGCGCGCACTCCGCGGACGCGGACGCGGACGCGGACGCGGACGCGGACGCGGACGCGGACGCGGACCGGGGCTCGGGCTCGGACGCGGACCGGGGCTCGGGCGCGGACCCGGGCTCGGACGCGGACCCGGGCTCGGACGCGGACCCGGGCTCGCACGCCGACGCCGTCGCCGCCCGCCTCCTCTCCGCCTGGGCCGAACCGCAGCGCCGGTACCACACCACCGAGCACCTGATCGCGGTCCTCGACCACATCGACCTGCTCGCCCACCACGCCGCCGACCCGGCCGCCGTACGCCTCGCCGCCTGGTTCCACGACGCCGTCTACCGCCCGGACCGGTCCGAGAACGAGGAGCGCAGCGCCGCCCTCGCCGAGCGGGCCCTCCCCGAGCTGGGCGTCCCGGCGGACCGTACGGCCGAGGTGGCCCGCCTGGTCCGGCTCACCGTGACCCACGACCCGGCGCCCGGCGACACCAACGGCGAGGTGCTGTGCGACGCCGACCTGGCCGTGCTCGCGGGCGGCCCGGACGCCTACGCCGCGTACGTCGCCGCCGTCCGGGAGGAGTACGCCTTCGTGCCCGAGGAGGCCTTCCGCGAGGGGCGGGCCGCGGTGCTGCGCCAGCTGCTCGACCTGCCGCGGCTCTTCCGCACCCCGTTCGGCACGGACCGCTGGGAGGCCGTGGCCCGCCGCAACCTGGCCGCGGAGCTGGCCACCCTCTGACGCGTACGCCCCCGTCCGCCGCGGGGGAATGCGGGGGCGTTCCGCACGGTTGATCCATTTCATGCCCGCAGCGACCGAACGCACCCGTATGCCCGTGGCCGTCTACGTCCTCGGCCTGTCCGTCTTCGCGCTCGGCACGAGCGAGTTCATGCTCTCCGGGCTGCTGCCGCCGATCGCCGCGGACATGGACGTCACCATCCCGCAGGCGGGCCTGCTCATATCGGCCTTCGCCATCGGCATGGTGGTCGGCGCCCCGCTGCTCGCCGTGGCCACCCTGCGGCTGCCCCGCCGCACCACCCTGATCTCGCTGATCACCCTCTTCGGCCTCGGGCAGGTCGCGGGCGCGCTGGCGCCGTCGTACGAGCTCCTGTTCGCCTCGCGGGTGGTGAGCGCGCTGGCCTGCGCCGGGTTCTGGGCGGTCGGTGCGGCCGTGGCGATCGCGATGGTGCCGCAGGACTCCCGGGCCCGGGCGATGGCCGTGATGATCGGCGGACTGTCGATCGCGAACGTGCTCGGGGTGCCGGCCGGGGCCTTCCTCGGCGAGTACTGGGGCTGGCGCTCCGCGTTCTGGGCGGTGGCGGCGGCCTCCGCGGTCGCCCTCGCGGGCATCCTGCTGCGGATCCCGCACATCCCGCTGCCTGCGGCGCGGCCGACCCTCGCCAGGGAGCTGCGGATCTACCGCGACCGGCAGGTCTGGCTGTCGGTCGCGATCACCGCGCTCGCGGCGGGCGGGGTCTTCTGCGCCTTCAGCTACCTCGCACCGCTGCTCACGGACGTGGCCGGGCTGGGCTCGGGGTGGGTGCCGTGGGTGCTGGGCCTGTTCGGGGTCGGGGCGCTGATCGGCACCACGGTCGGCGGGCGGGTGGCCGACGGGCGCCTCTTCGCGGTGATGCTCGGCGGGATCACAGCCTCGACCGGCTTCCTGGCGGCCCTGGCCCTGCTCGCGCCGTCCGCGGGTGCGGCGGTCGCGCTGTCGTTCCTGCTCGGCGTCTCGGCGTTCTTCACGGCGCCGGCGCTCAATGCGCGGATGTTCAACGTCGCGGGGGCCGCGCCGACGTTGGCGGGGGCCACGACCACGGCGGCCTTCAACCTCGGCAACACGGGTGGGCCGTGGCTGGGTGGCACGGTCATCGATCTCGGGCACGGCTTTGCTGCGACGGCCTGGGCGGGTGGGGCGATGACCGTCGCGGCCCTCGCCCTCACCCTCGTCTCCATGCGCCTCCCCCACGCCCCGGCCCGGCCGGACAGCCCTGCCCCTGCCCCGTCCAGCCTCGCCGGCGTCTGACCCGCGGGGGTGTGGGGGCGGAGCCGCCACTCCAGCCCCGCCGGCGTTGCGGGGCGAAATCAAGCCTCGCCGGCGTTTGAGGCGCGGGGGACCGGGGGCAGAGCCCCCAAACCAAGCCCCGCCGGCGATTGAGGCGCGGGGGTGCGGGGGCGGAGCCCCCGAAGGGCCCGGGCTGTGACCCTGCGGGGCTTTCCCCTACCCGCCCC
>NZ_JBVIDV010000045.1:0-19818 GCF_055572195.1 Streptomyces sp. NPDC030809 | reverse complement strand
CCCCCCCCCCCCCCCCCCCCCCCCCTGCCCGGCGCCAGCCGGGTTGCCTTGGGGCTCCGCCCCAAACCCCGCGCCTCAAACGCCGGCGGGGCTGGGGTCTGCCCCGCTCGGGGGCAGCTGCGGGCCCGTGTCAGGGCTTGTCGAGCGGGGGGCCCAGGGGCGGGCCGTGGGGCGGCGGGGGCGGTTGTTCGGGTTCGGGGCCGCCGAGGGGGGCGCCGAGTTCCGGGCCGTGGCCCGGCCAGGGGCGGACCATGGTCCGGGTCTCCTCCGACGAGGAGGGGTACGGGGAGGGGGACGCCGGGGCGTACGGCACCGGCTCGGTGTCGGCCCGTTCCGCCCGGGACAGCCTCGACCGGCGCCCGCGGCGCCCGCGCATCACCACCGCGCCGAGGATCATGAGCACCCCGCCGCCGAAGGCGCTCGCCACGCCCGCTCCCAGCCCGGCCCCGTCCCCGCCCACGCTCAGGCTGCCCGCGGCCTGCCCCTGGCGCACCATCCACAGCACCGTGAAGCCCAGCACCAGGATCCCGGCGGAGGCCATCAGGAAACGGGAGCGGCGCAGTACCGCCAGCAGGGTGAGGAGGGCGGCGAGGAGGAAGGGCATCAGGAGCGAGCCGGCCAGGGAGGCCCTGTCGGCGGTGATCCCGCTGCCGGAGAAGAGTTCCTCGATGCGGTAGTCGCGTCCGTGACGGCCGTCGTACCAGGTACGGAAGGGGCTCCAGACGGCGGCCGTCGCTCCGACGAGCCCCATCAGGGAGCCGAGTGCGTTGCGGATCATGCTCGGCCTCCAGCGGTCGGGCTCTCGCTCTCGACGCTACGCCGGTGGGCAGTGCTCGGCATGCCGCCCTCACCCGGACGGGGCGACGGCGGCCGGGTGGAGGGCGGTGCGGAGTGGGGGCGGGGTGCCGTGCGGCGGCTACCTGGCGCCGGCCGCCCCGGTCGCGTTCTCGACCTTCCCCTTCAGGGCGGTGAGCAGGTCGCGGAGCAGGGCGACCGTGGTCTCGTCCGTCAGGTTGCCGTTCTCGTCGAAGCGCTCGTGGGAGCGGAAGACCTGCACCTCCGGCTTCACGACCACGTCGCTGTCCGTCCACACGAACACCTGGCGCAGTGCCAGCTGGGCACGCACCGTGCCGAAGTTGGTGGGGGCCGCGCCCATGATCGCGAGCGGCTTGCGCAGCAGCGGCAGGCCCTCCTGGCGGGTCCAGTCGGTGCTCACCCAGTCGATGGCGTTCTTCAGCGTGCCCGGCACGGAGTAGTTGAACTCCGGGGTGGAGATGAGGATCCCGTCCGCCTCGGTCACGCGGCGCCGCAGGTCGGCGACGGCCGCGGGCCGCAGCTCGGGGGTGTCGAGGTCCTGGTCGTACGGCGGGATCTCGCGCAGGCCCTCGTAGATCTCGATGTCGAGGCCGCCGGGCTGGTGCTTGCGGGCGGCGCGGAGCAGGGCGGTGTTGTGCGAGTCGGTGCGCAGGCTGCCGGAGATGGCGAGGATCTTGAACTCGGACATGGGGTTCCCCTCCCGGATCGCGTCCGGGCCCCTCGGCCGGACGGGAAAAACACTAAACCGTTTAGTTCACCTGTTCAACCGCCCCTTTCCCGCCCCCTTCCGGAAAGGCCGGATCCTGATAGCGTGCGCGGCCGAAAGCAGTGCATTGGCTCAGTTCAGGGGGATTCCGTGTTCGGTCGACGTGTCAGACTCGCAGCCGTACTCGTCGCCGTCGTGCTCGCGCTGACCGGATTCTCGTCCGGCGGCAGCAAGGGGGGCGGCAGCAAGGGCGGCGGCAGCAAGTCGGGCGGCAAGAGCCGCAGCTCCAGCTCCGGCGGTTCCGACTCCGGCTCGTCCGGCGGCGGCTGCTCCAGCTCCAAGAAGAAGAACGGCACCCACAGCGACTCCGACTGGGACGGCGCCAACGGCGCGAGCCCGAGCGCCGCCGGCGCCACCGCCCCCGGTGCGGCGAGCGACCTGATCGCGGTCGAGATCCTCACGTGCGCCGGCCCCGGCAGCACCCGCACCCGCGGCAAGCAGCGCCCCCGCACCACCTCCGGCGCGGAGACGAACTCCACCCTCCGCGTCCGGTCCACGTCCGGCGCCCAGCACACCTTCACCATCGAGGTGGACTTCATCGGCGGCGCCGCGAACACCGAACTCGACGACAACACCCAGCAGGTCACGCTGGACCCCTACGAGACCCGCGAGATCCGCATCCCCATGACGAACGGCCGCCGCGCCAAGGACGTCAAGCGCTGCGCCCTCGACGACATCACCGTCATGAGCTGACCTCAGCGGACGCGGAACCCGCCCGGCCCGCCGCGGCGTCCGGCGAAGAGGGCTTCCTGCTCGGCCGCCGGCAGGTTGCCCAGGCCGATCAGGTGCGGGGCATGGGCCATGGCCTGGCTGCGGGCGGCCTCCCGCGAGGACCACAGGGCGCGGACCGTGCCCTGGACGGCCGCGGTCGGGAAGCCGGCCATGACCTCCGCGCAGCGCACCGCGGCCGCCAGCTCCTCCCCGGGCGCGGTCAGTTCGGACACCAGGCCGATCTCGTACGCGCGCCGGGCGGAGAGGCGTTCGGCCGTGCCCATGAGCGTCATGCGGGCGGCCTCCCCGTACGGCATCCGCATCGCCATGCCGATGGCCTCGTACGCGCTGACCATGCCGTAGGCGGTGTGCGGGTCGAAGAAGGCGGCCGTCTCCGAGGCGATCAGGAACTCGGCCTCGCCCAGCAGGTAGAAGGCTCCGCCGCAGGCCATGCCGTTGACGGCCGCGACCACCGGCTTCCACAGGTCGTTCGCCTTCGGTCCGATCGCGATCAGCGGATCGTCGATCGTGTAAGGGGAGGGCGGCTGGGGCACCTCCGCCGAGCGGTCGATGCCGGTGCAGAAGGCCCTGCCGCCCGCGCCCGTGACCACCACCGCGCGCACCGACTCGTCGAAGCGGAACGCGCGCCAGGCCGCCGTCAGTTCCGCGGCCATGGCGAGGTCCACCGCGTTGTGGCGGTCCGGCCGGTCCAGGGTCAGCACCGCCACGCCCGTGGCCCCGTCCCGTTCCACGCGCAGGGTCACGGCCGCTCCAGGAGCCAGCGCGGCACCGTCGTGCCGTCCACCTCGGCGAAGACCGCCTGCACCTTCGCGCCGATCCGCAGCCGGGCCGGGTCCACCGAGTTCAGAGGGGCCCCGGGGGCCGCCACCAGGTTCCCGGCCAGCCGGATGTGCGGGGCCTCCGCGAGCTCGACCAGGATCACGTTGTACGGGGCCTGGGCGGCGTACGCGGGCAGCAGCGGCGGGTGCGGGCGCACGTACGACCAGATCCGCCCGCGGCCGCTCATCAGCCGCCACTCGCTGTCGAACGACCCGCAGTGCGGGCAGCACGGCCGGGGCGGGAAGCGGAGCCGGGCGCATGACCCGGCGGCGCAGGCCTGGATGCGGAGCTCGCCGCGGGCCGCGTACTCCCAGAAGGGGGCGCCGTCCTCGTCGGGCACCGGGCGGAGGAGGCCCTCCGCGGCCGTCGTCTCGTTCGTCGTGGTCATCCTCGTCGGCTCCTCACGGTCGGCTCCTCACGCGCGCAGCAGGATCGCGGACGTCGGTACGCCCTCGCCCGCCGTGACCAGGCAGGTGGCGGCGTCGGGCACCTGGGCGGTGGAGGTGCCGCGCAGCTGCTTCACGCCCTCGTTGATCAGGTTGAACCCGTGGACGTACGCCTCGGACAGGCCGCCGCCCCCGGTGTTGAGGGGCAGCCGGCCGCCGATCTCCAGCGCGCCGCCCTCGGTGAAGGCCCCGCCCTCGCCGCGCCCGCAGAAGCCGTAGCCCTCCAGCGAGAGCGGGATCAGCGGGGTGAACGCGTCGTAGATCTGGGCCACGTCCACGTCGTCCGGGCCGAAGTCGGCCTGCTTCCACAGGTGCCGGGCCGCGGTCCAGGCGGGGCCGGAGAGCGGATCGTCGTTCCAGTAGTTGACCATCCCGTGGTGCTGGGCGGGCAGGCCCTGCGCGGCCGCATGCACGTAGACGGGCTTCTGCCGGCAGTCGCGGGCCCGTTCGGCGCCGACGACCACGCAGGCCAGCGCCCCGTCCGTCTCCAGGCAGTTGTCGAAGAGGCACAGCGGCTCGCTGATCCAGCGGGCCGTCATGTACATATCGCGGGTCAGGGGCCGCTCGTACATGATCGCGGCGGGATTCTGGTTGGCCCGGTTGCGGCAGGCCAGGGCCACGTTGAAGAGGTGGTCGCGGGTGGCGCCGTACTCGTGCATATAGCGGCGGGTGAGCATGCCGATCTCGTCGGCGGGCCGCAGCAGGCCGAAGGGGCGGGTCCACTGCCCGGGGGTGGGCAGCTGCACGGCGGTGTTCTTCCAGGGCCGCGGCCCCGATCCCCGCTTGCGCGAGCGCCAGGCCACGCCCACGCTCGCCTGCCCGGTCGCGATCGCGGCGGCGAGGTGGCCCACGGTGGCGCACGAACCGCCGCCCCCGTAGCCGACCTTGGAGAAGAAGGTGACGTCCCCGGCGCCGATCGCCTTGGCCACCTCGACCTCGTCCGTCTCCTCCATCGTGTAGGACGCGAAGGCGTCCACCTCGGAGGGGGCGATGCCGGCGTCGTCGAGGGCGGCCAGGATGGCCCGGCAGGCGAGTTCCTTCTCGGTCTGCGGGAGGTGTTTCGCGAACGCGGTCTGCCCGATCCCCGCTATCGCCGCAGCGTCCTTGAGCCCTGCCGCCATGCCCACCTCCGAGGTGCACCGGTACTGACAGCCGCGAAGGCTACAGCTAATCTGACGGATAGTCAGCTAGCGGGAGCCGGTGGGGTGCGGCGGGAGGGACTGCCACATGGTGGACGGGCGCGCGGACGAGGGGCGTACGGGCGAGAGGGGCACGGGCCAGAGGGGCACGGGGCCGGGCGCGGAACGCGCCGACCGCAGAGCGGTGGGGCCCGCGGACCGTCCCGCGGTGGGGCCCGCGGAAGAGGGGACCGCCGGGGACGCCGCCGGGGACCCCTGGGACGACCCCGGCGAGGACCCCCGCGGCGATCTCCGCTGGGGCACCGTCCCCGCCCTCGTCGCCGATGCCGCCGCCCGGTTCGCGGGCCGCGAGGCCGTCGTCGACGGCCGCACTCGGATCACGTACGCCGAACTGGGCGAGCGGGTCGAACGGGCCGCGGCCGCCTGCATCGCCTCCGGGCTCGCCCCCGGGGACCGGGTCGCCGTCTGGGCCCCCAACAGCCTGGAGTGGATCGTCAGCGCCCTGGGCGCGGTCTCGGCCGGCGCCGTCCTGGTCCCGCTCAACACCCGTTTCAAAGGCGCCGAGGCCGCGTACGTGCTCCGCCGCAGCCGCGCCCGCCTGCTGTTCGTCACCGGCACCTTCCTCGGCACCTCGTACGTGGCCTCCCTGCGCCGGGCCGCCGCCGAGGGGCCGGGGGAGGGGCCGCTGCCCGGACTGCCGCACCTGGAAGAGGTGGTGGTCCTCGCCGACGACGCCCCCGAGTCCTTCCGCACCTGGAAGGACTTCCTCGCGGCCGGGCAGGGCACCCCCGCCGAGGCGGTCCGCACCCGGGCCGCGGCCGTCCGGGCCGACTCCCCCTCGGACATCGTCTTCACCTCCGGCACCACCGGGCAGCCGAAGGGCGCGGTCATCACGCACGCGCAGACCCTGCGCTGCTACGCGATCTGGAGCGAGCTGGCCGGGCTGCGGGAAGGGGACCGCTACCTGATCGTGAACCCCTTCTTCCACACCTTCGGCTACAAGGCCGGGATCATCGCCTGCCTGATGCGCGGGGCCACGATGGTCCCGCAGCCCGTCTTCAACGTGGACACCGCCCTCGCCAACATCACCGCCGAGCGGATCTCCGTACTCCCCGGACCGCCCACCCTCCACCAGTCCCTCCTCGACCACCCGCACCGCGACCAGTACGACCTGTCGGCCCTGCGCCTCGTCGTGACCGGGGCGGCCGTGGTGCCGCTCCGGCTGGTCGAGCGGCTGCGCGGGGAGCTGCGGATCGCGACCGTGCTCACGGCGTACGGGCTCTCCGAGGCCGGCGGGATCGTGACCATGTGCCGGCGGGGGGACCCGGCCGGGGTCATCGCCGAGACCTCCGGGCGGGCGATACCGGGCACGGAGGTCAAGCTCGTGGACGGGGAGGTGTGGGTACGCGGACACAACGTGATGCAGGGCTACTACGAGGACCCCGAGGCGACCGCGGAGGCCCTGACGCCGGACGGGTGGCTGCGCACGGGGGACGTGGGGGTGCTCGACGGGGCGGGCAACCTGCGGATCACGGACCGGATCAAGGACATGTTCATCGTCGGCGGCTTCAACGCGTACCCGGCGGAGATCGAGCAGCTGCTCGGGCTGCACCCGGACGTCGCGGACGTGGCCGTGGTCGGCATTCCGGATGCGCGGCTGGGGGAGGTCGGCAAGGCGTACGCGGTGCGGAGGGCGGGGGCGACGCTGACGGCGGACGACCTGATCGCCTGGGCGCGGCGGGAGATGGCGAACTACAAGGTGCCGCGGGCGGTGGAGTTCGTGGCGTCCCTGCCCCGCAACGCAAGCGGCAAGGTCCTGAAAACCGACCTCCGCTCCCGCTCCGGCCCGCAATGACCGCCACCCCCTCGGCGGGCGGCTGCCCACGGGGCCGGGCCAAGTCGCCCTCCGGAGCCCCGAGACGACGGCGGGCGGCTGCCCACCGGGCGGGGTCAGGGGCCCGCGGGGTCCTGTTTGCGGGCCAGCAGGAGGCACCAGTTCGGGGTGCCGGATCGGCGGTGGCCGAGGGCGGGGAGGGGGGCGAGGGAGACCTCGAAGCCCGCCGCGCGGAGGTCGGCGCGCACCCCGCTCAGGGGGAACGTCCGGTAGTACATGACGAACGTCGGCCGCCAGACCGCATTGCGCACCCGCATCAGCCCGTCGAAGCCGAGCGACAGCCAGTACAGCGGGGAGTCCGGGGGCGGCGGTGCCCCGATCGGGAAGGCGAACAGCCCGCCCGGCCGCAGCGCCCGGTGCACCCCGGCGAACAGCCGCGGCCGCTCCCGCGGCAGGAAGTGCCCGAAGGCGCCGAAGGAGACCGCGAGGTCGAACTCCTCCTCGAAGGGCAGCGCCAGCGCATCGGCCCGGACGAGCGCCGCGTCCGGGTGCGCCGCCCGCGCCCGCGCCAGCATCCCGGCGCTGAAGTCCACCCCCGTGAGCGGCCCGGCCCCCAGCTCGCGCAGCACCCCGAGCCCCGCCCCGGTCCCGCAGCACACGTCGAGCGCCGCCCCGAACGGCCCGTACGGGCGCAGCGCGGCGGCCGTGGCGTCGAGGAACCGGTCCGGGGTCCGGAAGGGCGTGTGGTCGAACTTCGGGGCGAGCAGGTCGTAGCCGTGCTCGATGGAGGAGAGCGCCTGGACGGCCAGCTCCCTCAGCGTGGGTCCCTCGGAGGTGAACACGCCGCCAGCCTAGGACACGGCCCGGCCGCCGCGGACGCACGCGTACGGCGGCCGCGGTGGCTCCCCCTCCGGGCCACCGTGGCCGCCGTTCCCCCGTGATTTGTGCTCCCCGCGGCAGGACCACCCGGTTTCCCGGTCCCCCTGGTCCCGCCCCGGGGCCTCGCGCCTCCGCCGGTCGGCACCCCCGTACCCCCGTGACCGGCGAAGGCCGCCGACTTCCTTACGGGCGCGGGCCCGTGGCGTGGTTGTCCATGGACTGGATCTCCTCGCCGACGGCCCCGGCGGTGGCCGGCGCGGCCACGGGCGGCGCGGCCGGGTCGGTCTCCGCGGCACCGGCAGGAGCCGTGAGCGGCGCGCCGGTGGCGTGGTTGTCCAGCGTCCTGATGTCCACGCCGGTGGCGTGGTTGTCGAGCGGCTTGATGTCGCCGTCGCCGGGGACGGGCTTCGCGCTGTCGGTCGTCGTCATCGTCACTCCTGAAGGTGATTCCGGGCCCGTTCGGCAATTCCCCCGCGGACCGCCGAACGGGTCAGTGCATTCATGGTGCCGCGGGGCGATAAACGAACGATGAACGTCCCGTTCGGCTTCCGCCCGAGGATCATGCCCCATGGCTTTCCCGCACGTCGGAGCGGGTGCGGGGGCCGGGTTGCGGGAGGCCGCCGGCGGCTCCGTTTGTCAGGCGGGCTGCTCCGAGGCGAGCAGGGCCCGTACGGCGGCCAGCTCGGGCGACCCCAGCTGGGCGAAGACCGCTTCCGCGTCCGTCCAGCAGGCCCGGGCCCGGTCGGTCTGGCCCATCCGGAACAGCGCCCGGCCGAGCACCATCACCACGCAGGCCCGGCGCCACTCCCCGCCCATCACCCGCAGGGCGATGGCCTGTTCGGCGTGCGAGGCGGCCAGGGTGTCCTGGCCGGCGGCGAGCCGGGCCTCGGCGATGCGGTAGTGGGTGATGCCCTCCCACAGCGGCTGCCGGTTGTCGTGGAACAGCGCCAGCGCCTCGGTCAGCTGGGCCAGGGCCTCGGTCAGCCGGCCCGCCTGGGCGAGCACGATGCCCAGGGCGTAGCGCCCGTTGGCGAGCCGCAGGGTCAGGCCCATCCGGTCGTAGAGCGCGATGCCGCGCTCGGCGAGGTCGATGGCCACGGGCAGGCGCCCGAGGGCGGCCTCGATCCGGGACAGGTTGCACAGGGCGCTGGCCTCGCCGATGTCGTTGCCGTCGGCGTGGAAGTTCTCGATGGCCTCGCGCAGGTACCGTTCCCCGTCCGCGTGCCGCCCCTCGTACAGGGCGATGATCCCGCGGTCGTTGGGGGCCCAGCACAGCGGGGCGGGGTCCCCGGCCGTCCGGGCGAGGGCGGTGGCCTGGCGGGCCTCGTCGTCGGCCTCGCCGAAGCGGCCCGCGACCAGGTGCACGTTGGTCAGCATGGTGCGTACGCGGCCCTCGGCGTGCGGGTCCCGTGCGCGTACGGCGGCGTCCCGCAGGGCGAGGGCGGCGGCCTCGTACTGGCGGGAGTTGGCCCCGGACTCCAGCAGGTCCTTGGCGGCCCACAGCAGGTCCACGGCCCGCCGGAGCACGTCCTGCGGGATGTCGGTACGGGCCGCCGCCTGCCGGACGCACGCCAGCAGCGGGTTGGCCTCGGCGTAGAGCCAGTCCATGGCGGCGTGCCGGTCGCCGAGGACCCTGCCGGGGTAGTCGGCCCGGGCGAGGTGGGCCACCAGCCGGTCCCCGGGGCGCTCCAGCGCGTACACCCCGGCGGCCGTGGCCAGGTAGAAGTCCAGCAGCCGGGACAGGGCGGCGTCCCGCTCGGCGGCGGGCTCGTCCCGTTCGGCGCAGGCACGCGCGTAGAGGCGTACGAGGTCGTGGAAGCGGTAGCGGCCGGGCGCGGCGGACTCCAGCAGGGAGCAGTCCACCAGGGCTTCGAGGAGGTCCTCGGCGTCGTGCACCGGCAGGGCCAGTACGGCGGCGGCCGCGGGCAGGGAGACGTCCGGGCCGTCGGGCAGCCCGAGCAGCCGGAAGGCCCGGGCCTGGGCGGGCTCCAGCTGGCCGTAGCCGAGCTCGAACGTGGCCTTGACGGCCAGGTCCCCGGCCTGGAGCTCGTCGAGGCGGCGCCGCTCGTCGGCGAGCTTGTCGGCGAGGGCCGACACCGTCCAGGTGCGGCGGGCGGCCAGCCGGGAGGCGGCGATGCGGATGGCCAGGGGCAGGAACCCGCAGGCCCCGACCACCGCGAGGGCGGCCTGCCGCTCGGCCTGCACCCGCTCCTCGCCGACGATCCGCGTGAACAGCTGGAGGGCCTCTTCCGGGCTCATCACGTCGAGGTCGACGAGGTGGGCCCCGGCCAGCCCCGCCATGCGGACCCGGCTGGTGACCAGGGCCGCGCAGCCCGCGGTGCCGGGCAGCAGGGGCCGGACCTGGGCGGCGTCGCGGGCGTTGTCGAGGAGGACGAGCACCTGGCGGCCGTCCAGGGTGGAGCGGTAGAGGGCGGAGCGCTCGGCGGCCGAGTCGGGGATGGCGTGGGCCGGGATGCCGAGGGCGCGCAGGAAGGCGGCGAGGACGGCCTCCGGTTCGAGGCAGCGCGCATCGCTGCCCTGGAGGTCCACGTACAGCTGCCCGTCCGGGAAGTGCGGGCGGGCCGCGTGGGCCACGTGCACGGCGAGGGTGGTCTTGCCGACCCCGCCGATGCCGGCGAGCGCGGAGACCGCCATGACCTGCCCGTCGGTGCTGGCGGCGGTGAGGATCTCGGTGAGTTCGGCGACGAACGCGGCCCGGCCGGTGAAGTCGGGCACGGTGGCGGGCAGCTGCGCCGGGCGCACCAGCACCGGGGCGGCCGGCGCGGGCTCGGCGGCCAGCTCGGAGTCGGCGCGCAGGATCCGCGCCTGGAGTTCGGCGAGCTGCGGGCGCGGGTCCACGCCGAGCTCCTCGGCGAGCAGCCGCCGGGTGTCGGCGTACACGGCGAGGGCCTCGGCCTGCCGGCCGCTGCGGTACAGGGCGAGCATGAGCAGTTCGCGCAGCCGCTCGCGCAGCGGGTGGGCGGCGGTGAGTGCGGTGAGCTCGGACACGGCCTCGGCGTGGCTGCCGAGTTCGAGGTCCAGGTCGAGCCTGCTCTCCAGGAGCTGGAGGCGCCATTCGCCGAGCCGGGTCCGCTCGGTGTCGGCGAACGGGCCGGGCACGCCGGCCAGCGGCTCGCCGTCCCAGAGGGCCAGGGCCTCGTTGAGGAGGGTGCGGGCGCGGGCGCGGTCGCCCTGGGCGCGGGCCTTCTCGGCGTCGGCGGCCAGGGCGCGGGCCTCGCCGAGGTCGAGGGCGGCCGCGGTGCTGCGGATGGCGTAGCCGCCCGCGTCGCTTTCGAGGACCCCGGGGGCGAGGATCTTGCGCAGCCGGGAGGCGTAGGTGCGGATGGCGGCGAGGGCCTGCGAGGGCGGGTCCTCGCCCCAGATGGCGTCGATCAGCTCGGGCGCGGTGGCGGTGCGGCCGTCGCGCAGCAGGAGCGCGGCGAGCAGGGCGCGCTGCTGGGGCGAGCCGGAGGCGAGCGGCTCCCCGCCCCGCCAGGCGCGTACGGGTCCGAGCACGGCGAACCGGGCGTCCCCGGCCCCGGGTTCTCCGGTGGCGGCGGGGGCCTCGCGAGGGGATTCGCCTGCGGTCTCGGGGTGCTTCCGCTGGTGCGGAATGGCCGGTATGCCGTCCATCTGTGTCCCCCCTTGCCTTCCGTGGCGGCGTGCGCACTGGTCAGTCTGCCCTGTCCCGGCCGGGCGCGTCAGCCCGGGAGGGGCGGGGCGCACGGGGGCACGGCGGGGTTCCGGGGCGCCAGAGTAGCTGACGGTTCGTCAGATCGGCGCTACCGTGGGGCCCATGGAGACCTTCCCGAAGATAATCTCGGTGGACGACCACACGGTTGAACCTCCTCACGTCTGGCGGGACCGGCTCCCGTCCAAGTACGCCGGCGTCGGCCCCCGCATCGTGCGCGCCCCCCTCAAGGAGATGACCTTCCTGGGCGGCAGGTTCGCCCCGGTCATGGGCGCCAAGGGCGACGAGGGCCCGGTGGGCGACTGGTGGGTGTACGAGGACCTGCACCGCCCGCTCACCCGCCTCGACACCGCGGTCGGGTACGACCGCGACGAGATCAGGCTCGAAGTCATCACGTACGAGCAGATGCGCCCGGGCTCCTACTCGGTTCCGGACCGGCTCGCCGACATGGACGTCAACCACGTGCAGTCCGCGCTGTGCTTCCCCACCTTCCCGCGGTTCTGCGGCCAGACCTTCACCGAGGCCAAGGACCGCGAACTCGGCCTGCTGGGGGTGCGCGCGTACAACGACTGGATGGTCGAGGAGTGGTGCGGGCCCGAGGCCCGCGGCCGCCTCATCCCGCTCACCCTGATCCCGCTGTGGGACGCCCGGCTGGCCGCGGCCGAGGTCCGCCGCAACGCCGCCCGCGGGGTGCGCGCCGTCGCCTTCTCGGAGATCCCGCCGCACCTGGGGCTGCCCTCGATCCACACCGACGAGTGGGACCCGTTCCTGCAGGCGTGCGACGAGACCGGCACGGTCATCGCCATGCACATCGGCTCCTCCTCCCGGATGCCGTCCACCTCCGCGGACGCCCCGCCGGCCGTCGGCTCCACGATCACCTTCGCCAACTGCTGCTTCTCGATGGTCGACTGGCTGATGAGCGGCAAGTTCGAACGCTTCCCCCACCTGAAGATCATGTACGCCGAGGGGCAGATCGGGTGGATCCCGTACGTCCTGGAACGCGCGGACGTGGTCTGGGAGGAGAACCGGGCGTGGGGCGGGGTCGCGGACAAGGTCACCCGGCCGCCGTCCGAGCTGTTCGCCGAGCACGTGTACGGCTGCTTCTTCGACGACGCGTTCGGGCTGCGCAACCTGGACGCGATCGGGGTGGGGAACGTCCTCTACGAGACGGACTACCCGCACTCGGACTCCACCTGGCCCAAGTCCCGCGAGGTCGGCGAGGCGCAGATGGGCCACCTCCCCGCGGACGTGGTCGAGCGCATCGTCCGGCGCAACGCGATCGACCTCCTCGGCCTCACCGAAACCGGCCTCTGGCCGGGCCCGGGCTCAACACCCTGACCCCACCCGGCCCCGGGCCCCGGGCTCCGCCCGGACCCGCTCCTCAACCTCCCCCAGCCCCAGGGGGCTGGGAGGTACCCCCTGGAGGGGCTGGAGTGTGCCGCGCGTTGTCCGCAGCCCGGGGTCACATCCCAGCCCCACCGGGCAACCTCCAGCCCCCCGGGCAACCCCCCCCGGGCAATCCCCCAGCCCCGCCGGGCAACCTCCAGCCCCGCCGGCGTTTGAGGCGCGGGGTTCGGGGCGGAGCCCCGAGAAGACGGCGGGTGGCTGCGCACGAGCCGGGGCCAACTCCAGCCCCTCCGGCGTTTGAGGAGCGGGGTTCGGGGCGGAGCCCCGGGGACTCGCCGCGGAATGCTGTGACACGGCGCGTCCGCACTGCGACGCTGACAGGCATGGCTGTCTGGGGGGACGAAAAGGCCGCGCCGGCGCCCGGCAGAGAAGGCACGGCCCCGCCGCGCCGCCTCACCGGCGCCGCCGCCGCAGTCGCCACGCTCACCGCCGCATGGGGACTGGCGGCGACCGCCCTCGTCCTGGCCGTGCGGACCGGCGCACGCTGGGGCTCCGACCAGTGGTTCTTCGTCGTCGACACCACCGACGCCCTCGTCTACGGCCTCGTCGCCGCCGTGATCCTGGCCCGCCGCAGCCACCCCGTGGCCTGGCTCGTGGCCCTGACCGCGATCGGCGGCGGCCTCTCGGCCGTGGCGGCGCAACTGCGCGCGGCCGCACCCGCCGCCGATCCGCCCACCGCCTGGGCCCTCGTGCAGGGCACCGCCTGGGTGCCCGGCACCCTCGCCCTGGTCCTCGTCGTACCGCACCTGCTGGCTGCCGGGGAGGCCCCGCCGCCCCGCCCCGCGAAGGCCGCGGTGGCGGCAGGCACCGCCGTGATCGCGGCCATGCTGGCGATCCGGCTGACCGACCCGTTCCCCTGGCCCCAGGGGGCCGAGCCCGTCTCCCCGCTCGCCGTGCGCTCCGCGCAGTGGGCCCGGCTGGTGGAGCCCGCACAGAACGCCCTGTTCGCGGTGGTGGTGCTGCTCGGCACGGCCGCCGCCGGGCACGCCGCCTACCGCCGCTACCGGGACCCGTCCGCCCGCGGCCTCGGCTGGCTGGCCATCGGTGTGCTGCTCACCTCCGCCCCCTTCGCCCTGCTGCTCGTCTGGCCCGACGGCGGCGGCAGCATGGCCGAGGACGGCACCGGCCTGCTGACCCTGCTCACCCCGCTCGCCCACCTCACCTCGCAGGCCTTCTTCCCGGCGGCCGTGCTCGTCGTGGTGCTGCGCCAGCAGCTGTGGGGCATCGGGCTCGCGATCAGCCGCACCCTCGTCGGGGCCCTGCTGACCGGCATGGTCGTGGCCGGGTACGCGCTCGCCGTCGCGCTCTCCGGGCTGCTGCCCGGCGGCGGCACGGACGGCCCGCTGGGTCGGCTGCCGGCGGCGGCGGCCACCGCGGCCGCCTTCCACCCGGCCCGGGCCTGGCTCCAGCGCCGGGTGGACCGGCTGGTGCACGGGGAGGCCGCCGGGCCGGTGGTCACCCGCGTGGGCCGTCACCTGGGCAGTGCGAAGACCGCCGAGGAGGCCCTGTCGGGCATGGCCGAGAGCGTGGCCGCCGCCTTCAACCTGGGCGCCGTACGCATCCTGGCCGCGGACGGCGAAACGCTCGCGGAGGCGGCCGCACCGGGGGCCGGCGAGCCGGCCGTTGGGCCCGTACGGGTGCCGACCGTTGGGCCCGCACGGGTGCCGACCGTTGGGCCCGCACGGGTGCCGACCGTCGGGCCCGCACGGGTGCCGGCCGTCGGGCCCGCACGGGTGACGGCCGGCGCGCCCGTACAGGTCCCGCTCGTCGTCCGGTCGGCTGTCATCGGCACCCTGGAGGTCGCCGCCCGCCCCGGGGAGCGGCTCGACCGCCGGGCCCGGGCCGCGCTGGACGAGGTGGCGCCGGTCGTGGCCACCGCCGTGCAACTGGCCGACACCACCCGGGCCCTGCGCGAGTCCCGCGGCCGGCTGGCCGCCGCCCGCGAGGACGAACGCCGGGCCCTGCGCCGCGAGCTCCACGACGGGCTGGGCCCCGCCCTCGCGGGCATCGGCCTGGGGCTGGCCGCCGCGCGCAACATGCTCCCGGCGGCCGCCCCCGGCAGCGCGGCCGTGGACGAGCTCCTCGTGCGCCTGCGCGGGGAGGTGGACGAACGGGTCGAGGAGGTACGGGTGCTGGCCCGCGGCCTGGTCCCGCCGGTCCTGGCCGAGCTGGGCCTCGTACCGGCCCTGCGCGAACTGGTCATGCGGTACGAGGCGGACGGGCTGACCGTGCTCGTACGGGAGGACCGCCTCGGCCCGGCGCCGGTCCCGCCGGAGACCGCCGGAGCGGTGTACGCGGTGGTGGCGGAGGCCATCCGCAACGTGTCGCGGCACGCGGGGGCCCGGCTGTGCGCGGTGGAACTGAGCCGGGGGGACGGGGTGCTGGAGGTCTCGGTGGAGGACGACGGCCGGGGGGTGGCCGCGGATGCGCGGCGCGGGGTCGGCACGACGTCCATCCGCGAACGCGCCGAAGGCGTCGGCGGCACGGCCACCTGGTCCCCGGGCCGCGGCGGCCACGGCACCCGCCTGACCCTGACCCTCCCATGCTGACCCCCGCCACCCCCCGCCTCAATCGCCGGCGAGGCTGGTTCTTGCCGGGCCGCGCCGGCCGCGGAGCGTCTTGCCCACCGGGCTGGTTTGCCCGCCCGCGTCGGCCTGCGGAGCGTGTCGCCCACCGGGCGGGCTGGCTTTTGCCCGGCCATGGCGGACTGCGGAGCGTCTTGCCACCGGGCGGGGCAAAGTCCAGCCCCTCCGGCGTTTGAGGAGCGGGGTTCGGGGCGGAGCCCCGAGACGGCGGCGGTCGGCTGCGCACGAGGTGGGGCCAATTCCAGCCCCTCCGGCGTTTGAGGAGCGGGGTTTTGGGGCGGAGCCCCAAGGCACCCCGGCTGGCGCCGGGCACCGGGCTCCGCCCGGGACCCGCGCCTCAATCGCCGGCGGGGCTGGATTTTGCCGGGCCGTGTCGGCCTGTAGAGCGTGTCGCCATGGCGGACTGCGGAGCGTCTTGCCACCGGGCGGGGCAAACTCCAGCCCCTCCGGCGCTTGAGGAGCGGGGTTCGGGGCGGAGCCCCGAGAAGACGGCGGTCGGCTGCGCACGAGCCGGGGCAAACTCCAGCCCCTCCGGCGTTTGAGGAGCGGGGTTCGGGGCGGAGCCCCGGGACGGCGGCGGGTGGGGAAGAGGGCGCGGCGCGGGCATGTTCCAAGGTGACGGCGGAGCCGGAGGAAGGCGGGGACATGACGATGCTCGACGGAGCAGGCGGGCCGGAGACGACCCACGGGAGACCGGGCGAGGCCAGACCGACGGGCGGCGGGGCAGCGGGTGTCCCGGAGGCCGGATCGGGAGGCGGCGGGGCAGCGGGTGTCCCGGAGGTCGGGCCGGCGGGCGACGGGGCCCCGGGTGTCCCGGAGGCCGGATCGGGAGGCGGCGGGGCGCCGGGTGTCCCGGAGGTGGGGCCGGCGGGCGGCGGGGCGCCGGGTGGGTCGGAGGTCGGGGCAGGGGGCGGCGGGGCCCCGGGGGGACCCGGTGGGCGGCGGGAGACGCGGGTGCTGGTCGTCGACGACCACCCCGTCTTCCGCATGGGCCTGGCCACCCTCCTCGGCTCGCTGCCCGGCATGACCGTCACCGGCGAGGCCGCCGACGTCCCCGCCGCGGTGGCCGCGGCCCGCGCCCAGCGGCCCGACGTGGTGCTGATGGACCTGCACCTCGGAGACGGCCGGGACAGCGGGATCGAGGGGACCCGCGAGATCCTCCGGCACTGCCCCGGCACCGCCGTCCTGGTCGTGACCATGCTGGACGACGACGATTCCGTCTTCGCCGTGCTGCGCGCCGGAGCCCGCGGCTACCTGCTCAAGGGGGCCGCCCCCGCCGAGATCGAGCGCGCCGTCCGGGCCGTGGCCAACGGGGAGGTCATCCTCGGCCCGGCGGTCGCCTCCCGGGCGACGGCGTACCTGACGGGGCTGCACACGGCGAGCCGGTCCGGCCCCGTACCGCTCCCCGAACTGACGGCACGCGAGCGCGAGTTGCTGGACCTCGTGGCGCGCGGCCTGGACAACACCGCGATCTCCCGCCGGCTGGTGCTCAGCCCGAAGACCGTCCGCAACCACCTGTCCAACATCCTGGCCAAGCTCCAGGCGGCCAGCCGCGCCGAAGCGATCGTCCGGGCCCGCGAAGCCGGCCTCGGCTGCTGAGCCCCGCGCCTGCGGCCGCCCCGCGCCTGCGGCCGCCCCCGCCGAGACCGCCGCTCAGCCCACGAACCCCAGGTGCACCGGCTCGGCTCCCCCCGCCCGCAGCAGCCCGGCCAGTTGCGGAGGCCACACCGGCTCGCCCACCGCGTCGAGTTCCTCCAGGCTCAGCCACCGCCAGTGCTGGCCGGGGGACTCCGGCACGGGCTCGCGGAGCGGGCCGGAGGCGACGTACACGTTCTCGTACTGCCGCGTGGGCACCCCCTGGTGGGTGAAGTCGTGCACCCAGGTGCACAGCAGCCGTTCGGGCGCGAGGTCGGTCCACCCGGTCTCCTCGCGGAGCTCGCGCACGACGGCCTGTTCGGGGGTCTCGCCCGCCTCTATCCCGCCGCCGGGCGGCAGCCAGTGGGTGCCCACGTACGGGTGGTCGTCACGGAAGAGGAAGACGGTGTTCTGCGGGGACACGACGACGATGCGAGCGGCGGATCGTGGAGTGCGCATCAGAGAAGGTTAGGAGCGCGCCCGGGCATGGTTCAACGCTAAATTGACAATTCATTGCTATGTGTACGGTTTGTGTCGATGAGCAAGCACGCGCGGAACCGTACGTCCCCACCGTCCCGCTCCCGCCGCGGCCGCCTGGTCTACACGGCCGCCGCCGGAGCAGTCCTCGTGGTGGCCGCCGGCTGGGCCTACGCCGCCCACGACGGCGAACGCCCCCAGCTCTCGGCGCAGCTCGGCGCGGACTCCCACAACGGGGCGGTGGCGCACGGCGGTACGGCCCACAGCGACCGCGGCACGCACCGCCCGCGCGCCCTGCCGGACATCAGCGCCGCCACCCGGGCCGAGATCCCCGCCGCCACCCGGCAGGTGGTGCTGGTGACGGGCCGTGCCCCGGACTCCTCGTACGCGACGGCGACCCTCTACACCCGGGCCTCGGCAGGGGCCGAGGACTGGCAGCCGGGGCCGAGCTGGCCGGCCCGCAACGGGGCGAAGGGCTGGTCGGCGGAGCGCACGTACGGGGGACTCCAGTCACCCGTGGGGGTGTTCTCGCTGACCGACGCGGGCGGCCTGCTGCCCGAGCCGCCCGGCACGCGCCTGCCGTACGACCACGCCGAAGCGTTCACGGCCACCGGGCGGGGGGTGGAGGGCGAGTCCCTGGCCGGCTCCTTCGACTACGTCGTCGCCATCAACTACAACCGCCGGCCCGGCACCTCCCCGCTCGACCAGACCAAGCCCGAGGGCGAGGCCAAGGGCGGCAACATCTGGCTCCACGTCGACCACGACGGCCCCTCCCAGGGCTGCGTGGGCATCCCGGCGGCCGGCATGAAGACCCTCCTGGAGACCCTGGACCCGGCCGCCCACCCCGTCATCGTGATGGGCCCGGCCGGGCACTGACCCGGCGGCCGCCGCTCAGCAGGTGGGGGTGGCGGGCCGGCCCGCGAACCGGTCGGCCGTCCACGCGATCAGCGCCCCGGCCGCGGGGGAGCCGGGGCGTACGAGGTCCGAGTGGCCGGCGCCGGGGTAGGGCCGGTAGTCCAGGCGGTGCCCGGCGCGGCACTGGCGCTGCGCCCAGGACGCGGTGACGGCGGCCGGTACGACGGAGTCCGCGGAGCCCTGCGCGACGAGCACCGCGGCGCCGCCGGCCGCGCCGGAGGGGGTGTTCTGCCGGAGCCGGCTGCCGAACGCGCCCGCGGACGGGGGCCGGGTGAACGGCGAGGGCCCGTCGAGCGAGTGGATCAGCCCGGGCAGCCCGGCCGGATCGTTGAGGCAGCGGCGGGCCGCGGCCCGCATCCTGGGGCGGGCAGCGGCGGTGAGGTGGTCCTCGGGGCGGACCTCCCCCGGGTATGCGTCCGCGTACGAGGCCAGCGCGTACGCGTCCAGCACGCGGCCGATGCCCTCGGCCTGCCAGCGGTCGGCGAGGGCGGGCAGGTCGGTGACGGGGGCCAGTGCGGCCACCCCGCGCAGATCGACCGCGGGAGCGTACGTACGGGCCAGCGCGCCGGCCCACAGCGCGGCGTGCCCGCCCTGGGAGTAGCCCCAGAGCACGGTCCGGGCGTCGAGCGGCAGGGCCGGGAGGCGGCGGGCGGCCCGGGCGGCGTCGAGCAGGGCGTACGCCTCGGCGCGACCCAGGAAGTACGGGGCGGGGGCGGTCTGGTCCGGACCGAGGTAGTCGGGCCCGACCAGGACCCAGCCGCGGTCCAGGAGCGCCTGCACGGCGGGTACGTGGAAGGTCGCCTCGCCGGGGCTGCGGCTGGGCTCGCAGGGGGCGGTGACGCCGGTGGTCCCGTGCGCCCACAGCACCACCGGGGGCGGGGCCGCGCCGCCGCTCCGGGGGCCGGCGATCACGAACCCGCTTCCCAGTCGGGCCCGTCCCCGCCCGTCCCGGGTGCCGTACCGGATCCGCCAGCCCCGTGCCCCGGCGGGCACCCCCTGCCCCATCACCTCACTCCCGAGCAGCCGCCCCACCGCCCCAGGGGGCACGCCCCCGCCCCGCCCCCCACCCGCCGGCGTCCCCCCGACCCCGACCGGCACCCGCCCCGTCCCCCCGGCCCCCGCCTGCCGGGGCCCCGTCCCCTCGGCCCCCGCCTGCCCGGGTCCGGTCCCCACCACCCCGCCGGGCGCGGCGCTCCCCCCGAGCCCCGCCTGCGCGGGGCCCGTCCCCCCTGCCCCGAGCCCTGCCTGCGCGGGGCCCGTCCCCCCTGCCCCGATCGGGGCTCCCGCCGACACCACGGCTCCTGCCAGGAGCACCCCGACACCCCACCGCCACCCACGCCCGCCCATGCCTCCACACGTACCCACCACGGGCCCCGTCTGCCCCCGCCCAAGCCACCCCGGCTGCCGCCGGGCCCCGGGCTCCGCCCGGACCCGCTCCTCAAACGCCGGAGGGGCTGGTTTTTGCCGGGCCGCATCCAGCCGCCCAGGCAGCCCCGCGGGGCGAACGCAGCCTCGCCGGCGTTTGAGGCGCGGGGTTCGGGGCGGAGCCCCGAGACGACGGGCCGCGGATGCCCACCGGGCGGGGGGCAAAATCCAGCCTCGCCGGCGTTTGAGGCGCGGGGTTTGGGGCGGAGCCCCAAGGCAACCCGGCTGGCGCCGGGCAGGGGGGGGGGGGGG
>NZ_JBVIDV010000044.1:0-29143 GCF_055572195.1 Streptomyces sp. NPDC030809 | reverse complement strand
ACTGCAGGGGGGACCCTGTGGGAGAGTAGGACGCCGCCGAACAATCATTGTGGGAAAGCCCCGCACCTTCTGGTGCGGGGCTTTTCTGCGTTTACAGGGGTCTCGGGTTCACGGCCATCCACGTCTGGAGTTTCGGGTCGGCGAGCAGGCGGCCGCCGAGTTCCGTCCCGGCCTGTTCCAGGGCGCGGATGTCCTGCCACACGGCCGCCAGGACCTCGGGACTGGCCGGCAGCCCCGGCGGGTTCGGATCGAGGTGGATCCAGCACAAGGCGTGGTTGAACTCGTAGTACAGCCAGCGGGACTTCATCGCGGGAGCGACGGCGTCGCGCATCTGCATCGCGCGTTCGAGCTCCTCCCGGGCCGCGGGCCAGTCGGGCTCCTGCTGGTCCTTCAACGCGTACGCCAGCTGGGCGTGGAGTTCGTGGAACTCGTTGGCGGTGTCCATGGCGATGAGGGCCCGGAAGACGGGGATGGTGTGGGCCATCCGCGGCAGGTCCTCCTTCTCGCGGGCCTCACGGCGTACGGTGCGGGCCTTCTCGTAGACGCGCACCCTGGCATCGAGGGAGGCCTCCCGGAGGGCTGCGGCGAGCTCTTCCGCCGAGACGGGCGTGCCGGCCGCGGGCAGGTCGAGCATCTGGCCCACCACGAGGTGGGCGCGCGCGTCCCGGAGGGCCTGCTGTTCCATGTCCTGCCGGATCCGGTCCTCGACCCTGTCCGCCACGGCCGTCTGCACCTTGTCGGTGACGGCCGACTCGACCTGGTCGGCCACCGCGGACTGCACCCGGCCGGCGACCGCCGAGACCAGGCTCGTGTAGGACTTCCGGAACTCGGCCGTCACCACCGTGTAGGTCCAGATGTAGGTGTGGATGAAGCCCACGACGAGGAAGACGACCATGAGGCTGGCGCCCACCACCCGCGCCGCCGGGGTGTCGCCCAGCCCGTCGCCCACGGAATCGACGAGCCGGCGGGCCGAGCCCCCGGCGTTGCCCAGCTGGACCAGGCCCACGCCGACCAGGATCTTGGTGAGCCAGTCGGAGACGTCCTCCAGGTTGGTGTTCGGCAGGAAGCCGACGGCCTCGTCCCCGTCCCTCCGCGCGCCGGCCCCTTCGCCGGGGCCCCGGGCCCGGGTGCTGCGGGGGATGGCGAACAGGAACCCGAGCAGGGCGCCCGTCAGACCGGCGGCACCGGCCACCAGCAGGCCCACGCCGAACGCGCTCCAGAAGGCGACGTCGGGGACGAATCCCGAGTAGCAGGCCAGGCCTGCGACCACGGCCGCGGACACGCCGGCCAGCGCCCGGCCGAGGAAGCGGTTCCCCTGGGCCTCGGCCTGGTGCGCCCGCGCGGGGCCCTCGGCGTCTTCCACGTCCTCAGCGTGTTCCGGGGCGGCGGGCGCTGCAACCGGGGACCCGCCGGCCGGTGGCGGGCGTGCGCTTAGGATCCCGGCATGGACGAGCAGCGCGAACAGCAGAACGAATACGACATCCGGCCGGTGCGGGCCGAGGAGTGGGGAAAGGTCCGCGACCTGCGGATCGAGGCGCTCAAGGACCCCGCGGCGCCCGTGGCCTTCCTGGAGACCGTGGCGCAGGCCGAGGCCCGGGAGGACTCCTTCTGGCAGGACCGGGCGGCCGGGGCCTCCCAGGGCACCGGGGCGCGGCAGTTCGTCGCCGTGGCCCCCGACGGGAGCTGGGTGGGTTCGGTGACCCTGCTGGTCGAGCGGGCCGGGACGACCGACTTCTTCGGCACGGAGATTCCCGTGGAGCAGGGGCACCTGGTGGGCGTCTACGTGCGTCCCGAGCACCGGGGCACCGGTCTGACCGAGGCCCTGTTCGAGGCGGCCCTCCGCTGGGGCTGGTCGCTGGAGGAGCCCGTGCTGGAGCGCGTACGGCTGTTCGTGCACGAGGACAACGGGCGGGCGCAGGGGTTCTACCGGCGGTTCGGCTTCACCTTCGGCGGCAACGTGTTCCCGGTGCCCGAGGGCGACGGTGCGATGGAGCTCGAACTCGCCCTGGCGCGGCCCGAGTAGGCGGCTCGTACGTCCTCCCCGCAGCCGCCCTGCGGGCCTTGCGCTGGAGTGCACTCCAACTCCTAGAGTGCGGAGCACGCGAGGCGGCCCGGAAGCCGAAGGGCCGCTGTGAACGGGGGAGTTCCATGCGCTACCGCATGCTGGGCAGGACCGGCATCGAAGTCAGTACGTACTGCCTGGGCACGATGATGTTCGGGTCGGTCGGGAATCCCGATCACGAGGATTCCGTACGGGTGATCCACGCGGCCCTCGATGCCGGGATCAACTTCGTGGACACCGCCGACATGTACTCGGCGGGAGAGTCGGAGGTCATCACCGGCAAGGCGCTCAAGGGGCGCCGGGACGAGGTGGTGCTCGCGTCCAAGGTGCACTTCCAGATGGGCGAGGGCCGCAACCGGAGCGGGAACTCGCGGCGGTGGATCACCACGGCCGTGGAGGACAGCCTCCGGCGGCTGGGGACCGACTGGATCGACCTGTACCAGGTGCACCGGCCCGATCCGCACACGGACGTCGAGGAGACCCTCGGGGTGCTCGGGGACCTGGTCACCGCGGGCAAGATCCGGGCCTTCGGGTGCTCGACCTTCCCCGCCGAGGACATCGCCGAGGCGCACCACGTGGCCGAGCGGCGGGGGCTCCAGAGGTTCCGCACCGAGCAGCCGCCGTACTCGATCCTCGCCCGCGGGATCGAGGGGAACGTGCTGCCGGCCTGCCGGAAGTACGGGATGGGGGTGCTGACCTGGAGCCCGCTGGCCTCCGGCTTCCTGACCGGCCGCTACCGGCAGGGCCGGGAGATCGACCTGGGCCGGGGCCGGGCCAAGCTGGCGCCGCAGCGCTTCGATCCTTCGCTGCCGGTCACCGCGGCCAAGCTGGCGGCGGTGGAGGAGCTGGTGGTCCTCGCGGACGAGCTGGGCTGCACCCTGCCGGAACTGGCCCTGGCCTTCCCGGCCGCCCACCCCGACGTCACCTCGGTGATCATCGGGCCGCGGACGATGGAGCAGCTGGAGGCCTCCCTGAAGGGGGCCGGGCTGGTGCTGGACGATGCCGCGCTCGACCGGATCGACGCGATCGTGCCGCCGGGCGTGAACCTGTACCACCCGGACGGGGCCTGGACCCTGCCCGCGCTGCGGGACCCGGCCGCCCGGCGGCGGCCGGTCGCGGAGCGCGCGGCAGACTGACCGGGCGGGCGCGCGGCCCCGCTCGGCCGGAGGGGGCCCTGTTCCGCAGGGAGGGGCCCTATTCGGCCGGGAGGTCGGCCTCCGGCCAGCGGGCGCGGGCCTGTTCGCGGCTGCGGCACAGGGCGAGCAGGGGCAGGGTGCCCTCGGCCAGGAGCTGCGGGAGCTGGGGGACCGGGGCCACGGCCGCCACGTCGTCCAGGACGAGCGTCACTGGTGGGTCGAGCCGACCGTCGGATGACCGTACGGCCATGCGGCGGCCGCGCTCGACCACGCTCGCGGTGAGTGCGGTCAGCAGAGGCATGGCCCCGGGGGTGGTCCGGGGGTCCTCGACGGGCTCACCCACCACATAGAGGGTCCCCCCTTCGTCCATGAAAGATGCGAGCGTGAGCGAATCCGTTCGATTCGGGTTGCAGGCCTCGCGGATGTGGACGGAGGACAGGCAGGAGAGGGCGCGGGCCACCAGCTCCTGGGCGACCTCGCGGCGCTCCGGGTGTGCGGTGAGGGCGTTCTCGAACTCACCGGCCAGTCCGGGTGCGGCCTGCGGGTGCGTGCGCAGGATGCGTACGGGCTCGTGGGCGCTGCCGCCCAGGGCCCAGCGGTGCACCTGCTTGAACGGGCGGTCGTCCACGGCCGCGGCGTGCAGCCAGCTGCGCAGGAGCGTTTCGGCGGTGTCGGCGACGGCGGCGTCGATACGGGCCTGCGGGCGTACGGGCGCCAGCAGGGCCGCGGCACGGGCCGCGGCGGTGTCCCGGTCGGCGCAGCCGGCGCCCGGATGCCAGTGCATCCGGGCGGGGGTGTCGCACAGGTGCGAGGGGTCGTAGAGCAGGACGGGGCCGAGCTTGGCCCGGGCGTCCTTGGTCTCGGCCCAGAGCGCGGGGGAGGAGGTCACGACGAGCACGGCGCCGTCGGCCTCCGCGATCCGCCGCGCGGCGGGCCCGAATCGTTCGGCGGGCCCGCCGTACCGCATCCCGCCCGCCGCTTCGCCGACCGCGCGCCCGAAGCCGGGGGCCGGGCCGCTCGGCCCTGCCGGGCCCGGCAGGGCCGCAGCCCCGCCGGGGCCCGCGCTGCCGGCTTCCGGCAGCGCCGTGCCGGCCGGCCCTGTCGTGCCGGGCGGTCCCGCCGGAGCCGGGAACCCTGCCTCGTCCGCGTCGGCGGACCGGCGTGCGGACATGCCCGCTGCGGTGGCGGGTTTGCGGAGCCGGTCCGGCTCGGGGAAGCCGGGCGGCTGCGAGCTGCCCGCCGGGAGGTGGGGGGCGAGGTGCCGGGGTGCGGGCGGCTCGCCGTATCCGCTGTGCGGCCTCTCGTACGCCCCGCCGTGCCCCTCGCGCGACCGCTGGTACGACTCCTCGTACGGCTCCTCGTACGGCTGGTCGTACGGGTCCTCGTGCGGAGGTTCCGGCAGGCGGGACGGGCGGGCGGCGGACCGGCCCCGGGCCGCCGGGTGGCTGCGTCCCGCCGCCGCAGGCTGGGGCGGGATCACCGCCGGGCCTCCGTGCGGCTCCGCGTCCGCCTCCGCCCACGCCCCCGCGCGGGCCCGCGCGCGGCGGGCCTTGGTGCGGGCGACCACGCCGATCGCGAAGACGGTCAGGGTGAAGAGGACCAGGAGTTCGCTGAGGAAGATCCCCCAGAACAGGCCCCAGTTGGACAGGGCCGCCGGGTCCGTGGCGGGCCAGGCGGCGGCCATGTCGTGCGGTTGCTTTATCAGCGAGCGGACGGCGTCCGGGGTGTTCAGGAAGGTGACCGTCGAGGGCCAGTCGCCCCGGGCGAACAGGGCCGCCAGCCCGGTGGCCGTCCAGACCAGGACGGCCAGGCCGAGCAGGAAGGCCAGGCCCCCCACCAGGAGTCCGTCGGGGATGCCGCCCCGTCCGCCGGGGCTTCCGCCAGAGCCTTCGCGCGCCATGTCATGCCACCGTGGATTCCGCCGAGTCGCCGTTCAGCTGCTGCTCGATCAGCAGCGCCCGTTCCTCCGCCTCCCGTTCCGCCGCGAGCACGTGTTCCGGCACCTGGCGTTCCGGGGCCGAGGACTCCGTCATCGCGCGGTCCGTGTAGACGAGCGGGCGTTCCGCTTCCGTGATCAGGTGTTTGACCACCTGGACGTTGCCGTTGACGTCCCAGACCGCGATGCCGGGGGTCAGCGTCGGGATGATCTCCACCGCCCAGCGCGGCAGGCCGAGGACCCGCCCGGTGGCCCGGGCCTCGTCGGCCTTCTGGGCGTAGATGGTCCGGGTGGAGGCCATCTTGAGGATGGCCGCGGCCTCCCGGGCCGCCGCCCCGTCCACCACGTCGGACAGGTGGTGGACGACCGCGACGAAGGACAGGCCGAGCCGGCGCCCGAACTTCAGCAGCCGCTGGAACAGCTGGGCCACGAAGGGCGAGTTGATGATGTGCCAGGCCTCCTCGACCAGGAAGATCCGTTTCTTCCGGTCGGGCCGGATCCACGTGTGCTCCAGCCAGACCCCCACGATCGCCATCAGGATCGGCATGGCGATCGAGTTGCGGTCGATGTGGGACAGGTCGAAGACGATCAGCGGGGCGTCCAGGTCGATGCCGGCCGTGGTGGGGCCGTCGAACATGCCGCGCAGGTCGCCGTCGACGAGCCGGTCGAGGACGAGGGCCACGTCCAGGCCCCAGGCCCGTACGTCGTCTATGTCCACGTTCATGGCCTCGGCGGATTCGGCCTCCGGGTGCCGCAGCTGCTCCACGATGTCGGTCAGGACCGGCTGCCGGTCGAGGATGGTCTCGTTGACGTACGCGTGGGCCACCTTCAGCGCGAAGCCGGAGCGCTCGTCGAGGCCGTGCCCCATCGCCACTTCGATGATGGTGCGCAGCAGGGCCAGCTGCCCGGTGGTGGTGATGGCCGGGTCGAGCGGGTTGAGCCGGATGCCGCCGTCGCTGGCGGCGACCGGGTCGAGGCGGATGGGAGTTATCCCCAGCTGCTCGGCGATGAGGTTCCATTCGCCGACCCCGTCCTCGCCCTGTGCGTCGAGGACGACGACCTGCCGGTCCCGGAAGCGCAGCTGGCGCAGGACGTACGTCTTCTCCAGCGCGGACTTGCCGTTGCCGGACTCGCCCAGGACCAGCCAGTGCGGGGCCGGCAGCTGCTGCCCGTACAGCTGGAAGGGGTCGTAGATGTAGCCCTTGCCGCTGTAGACCTCGCGGCCGATGATCACGCCGGAGTCGCCGAGGCCGGGGGCGGCGGTCGGCAGGTAGACGGCCTGGGCCTGGCCGGTGGAGGTGCGCACGGGCGGGCGGGTGGTCTCGACCTTGCCGAACAGGAAGCTGGTGAAGGCGTCCGTCAGCGCGGACAGCGGATCTCGCATGGCGGGTCTGCCCTCCAGCTAGCGTCGGATGCCGGTGGCGAACGGCAGGGTGTTGACGAAGGCGCGGTGGTGCTCCCGGTCGCACCACTCCAGCTTCAGGTAGGACTTGCCGGCCGAGGCGCGGATGGTCCGCTTGTCGCGGGCGAGGGCCTCGGGGGAGCGGGAGGACACCGTGATGTACCCGACCAGGTTGACACCGGCGGCCCCGCTGGCGAGGTCTTCGCCGCGCTGGTCGAGCCGGCCGTGGGCGGCGATGTCGCGGGGGTCCACGGTGCGGTTCATCTTGGCTGCGCGGGAGGCCTCGGCCTCGTCGTTGGTCTTCTCGGTGAGCATGCGCTCGATGGCGACCTCGGTGGGTTCGAGGTCCATGCAGACGGCGACGGTGCGGATGACGTCCGGGGTGTGGACGAGCAGCGGGGCGAGGAAGTTGACGCCGACGGGGGTCATCGGCCACTCCTTCACCCAGGCGGTGGCGTGGCACCAGGGGGCGCGGGTGGAGGACTCCCGGGTCTTGGCCTGGAGGTAGGTGGGTTCGACCGCGTCGAGTTCGGCGGGCCAGGCGTTGCGCTTGGTCATGGCCTGGATGTGGTCGATGGGGTGGTCCGGGTCGTACATGGAGTGCACGAGGGAGGCCAGCCGGCCCTGGCCGAGGGGCTGGCGGACCCGGATGTCGGCTTCGGCGAGGCGGGCGCAGATGTCGGTGAGCTCGCGGGCCATGACCACGGCGAGGCCGGCGTCCTTGTCGATCCGGCGGCCCTTCTGCGGGGCGGCGGCGCGGGCCATGGCGTGTGCCTCGGCGGCGAGCTCCCGGGTGTAGTGCATGCAGGCCACGAGGTAGGCGCGGTGCTGCTCGGAGGAGGTGGACACCATGGACTGGAGCTGGTCGTACGAGTCGCGCAGCCAGCCGGGCGCCTGCTGGTCCCCGCGCTGGGCGACGTCCTTGGCGTGGGCGTCGGGGTCGGCGGGCAGGGTGCGGGCGAGCATCTGGAGGCGGGTGACGAAGCCGTCGCCGTTGGCCACGTGCTTGAGGAGGGTGCCGAAGCGGTCGACCAGGGCCTCTTGGTCCTCGCTGTCGCGCAGGCCGACGCCCGGGCCCTCGATCTCGATGGCGGCGGTGACGGTCCGGCGGTCGGCGTGCAGGAGTACGGCGATCTCGTCGGGGCCGAAGGGGGCGGCGAGCCAGCTGATGCGGCCGATGCCGGGGGGCGGGCCGACCTCGACCTCGCGGCCGTCGGCGGCCCGGGTGCCGGCTTCCATGGCGCCGGAGCGGTACGTGGTGCCCCGGCGCAGGGTCCGCTTGTAACTGCGGTTGATCTCGAACCACTTGTAGAAGGTGCGGTGCTTGTACGGCACGTACACCATCGCCAGGGCGAGCACCGGGAAGCCGGCGAGCAGGACGATGCGCAGCATGAGGTGGGGGACGAGGAGTCCGCTCATCATGCCGAGGAAGGCGCCCGCGATGATCAGCGCGATCTCGCCGGATTCGCGGTTCTTGCCGACGATCGCGTTCGGCCGGGCCCGGCCGATGAGATACGTGCGGCGGGGCGCGACCGGATGGAGCTGGTGGGACATCTGGTGGGACTGGGCTGTCAACGCCCTTCACCTCCCTTGCCTGTGGTCCTGCTGGTGTGCGGTGTGTTCACTCCCGAGCTGCGGGGCGGGGGTGCGGCGGAGGGGACAGTTCCGCCGCCGGCCCCGCCACCGCCGCCGCCCGAGGGGCGGGAGCTGTGGGCCGCCACCCCGCCGGAGAGCGGGTTGGCGGGCCGTGCTTCGCCGCCCCCGGCCCGGTGGGCTCCCCGGCTGCTGTGGGTCTTGATGCCTTGGGAGACCAGGGAGGCCGGGGAGCTGATGACGGCGGCCGCCTGGGCGCCGTCGGTGGCCTGCTTGCGGTTGGTCCGGGCGGAGGCGATCTCGTCGCCGAACCCGGGTACGAAACGGTAGATCATCGCGGAGGCGAAGATCGCGAGGAGGATGATGGCGAGTCCTGAGACGACCGCCGAGAAGGCGTCGGGCCCGTCGTCCCCGGAGAGTGCGCCGGCGAGTCCGAGGACGATCACGATGACCGGCTTCACGAGGATGACGGCGATCATGATCCCGGCCCAGCGGCGCACGTGCCCCCACATGTTCCGGTCCACGAGTCCCGCGTAGACGACGGTGCCGAGCAGGGCGCCGACGTAGAGCAGGGCGGCCCGGATGACGAGCTCCAGCCACAGGACCCCGGCGGCGAGGACGGTGACGAGGGCGGTGACGATCAGCATGATCGGGCCGCCGCCGATGTCCTCGCCCTTCTTGAGGGCCTCGGCGAAGGAGCCGAAGAACACGTCGGTCTGGCCGCCGGTGCCGGAGGCGATGACCTCGGTGACCCCGTCGGTGGCGGAGACCACGGTGTAGAGGATCAGCGGGGTGAAGGCGGACGCGAGGACGGTCAGCCAGAGGAAGCCGATGGCCTCGGACAGGGCGGTGGTGAGCGGGACCCCGCGGATGGCGCGCTTGGCCACGGCGAGCAGCCACAGGACGAGCGTGAGCACGGTGGAGGCGGCGAAGACGACGGCGTACTGCTTCAGGAAGGCGCCGTTGGTGAAGTCGACGTTGGCCGTGCCCTTCACGGCCTCGCTGAGCTTCCCGACGATCCACGCGGCGGCGTCGGCGCAGCCGCGGGCGAGGGAGGTCAGGGGGTCGAGGGTGTCGGTGGGGTTGGGCGTCAGCCGGCTGCCGGTCCCGCCGCGGTTGCCTGCCTTGTCGCCGTTTTCGCAGTAGTCGCGGGCGGCGCCGGAGATGAGCGAGCAGGGGTTGTCCGTCTCCCCGGGCAGCTGGGTGGCGCTCGGTGACCCGGACGGGGTCGGGGTCGGAGTCGGGTTCGGCGAGGGGGCCGCCACCGCGCGCGCGGCGAGGAGGACGGCCGAGGTCTGGAGGACGGTGAACAGCGCCAGGAGCGCGGGCAGCGGGCGCCGGGGGTTAGCGGGCATACGTGAACCCTCCGAATTCCTTGACCGCTCCCGCGATCTCCTCCGTGCCGGACACCGGGTCGTCGCCGGTGACCGGGGTCGGTCCTTCCTTCTGCGTGGTGTCGGTGATCTTCCAGTCCGAGCCGTTCCACTTCAGCTTCATCGAGATCGTGAACCAGCTGCTGGTCACGGGCCGGGTGGAGGACTGGCCGGTGAGGCCGAAGAGGCCGACGCACCACACGTCCACCTCGGCCGCGCCGGAGTCGAAGCGTCTGACCGTGGTCCCGCTGGGCACCGTACGGTTGACGAAGGTGGTGCCCGCGGGGGCGAGCCCCTCCTTGGTGAGGCCGATCTGGGAGAGCAGGCCCGCGGAGTAGTCGCCGTCGAAGGCGGCCTGGAGGCGGGTCAGGGAGCCGGCGTCCACGATGGCGCCGACGATTCCGTGCCGCCGGGCGGTGTTGAACATGCCGTCGGAGCCCAGGGCCACCGCGTAGTTGGCCGCCGCCGACTGCGCGCCCTGCTCGTCGTGGGCGAAGCCGGACGGGATGCCGGCGTTC
The DNA here is from genome assembly GCF_055572195.1 of Streptomyces sp. NPDC030809. Taxonomy (NCBI): domain Bacteria; kingdom Bacillati; phylum Actinomycetota; class Actinomycetes; order Kitasatosporales; family Streptomycetaceae; genus Streptomyces; species Streptomyces sp. NPDC030809. The sequence continues at coordinate 19,123 of NZ_JBVIDV010000044.1, read as the reverse complement.
TTGCCGGTGACCGGCGGGACCCCGCTGGGAGCCGTGGACGTGGTCCGGGGGGCGCTGTCGCCGCCGCGGTCGTCCGACGGTTCGTCACCGCCCTGGTTCGCGAACGCGATGGCCGCGATGAGCAGGACGACGATGCCGACGACCGTGACCAGACCGCGGGAGGCCCTGGCGGGGCGCCGCTGCCCGCCGTACGGGTCGCCCGCCGGTTCGGGGAGGCGGGTGCGGGTCTGACCCGTCCCGCCGACCCGTCCGGCGGGTTCCTCGTACCCGCCGTATCCGTCCTCGTGGCTCATGCCGCGTCCGCCCCCTCAGCCGTTTGCAGTCCTGCCTGGTACGACGGTAGCCGTGCGGGAAGCCGCGTGGACGCGGAGTGGTGAGTCGTCATCAGGAAACGCAACCTCAGGGGGCCGTCGGTGGGCGGGCGAGGCTCGGGGGCGGACGGACGGGGGCTGCGCGGGGCGGCCTAGACGGCCATCCCGTAGACGATGGTGAAGAGGGTGCCGAGCGAGCCGATGATGAAGACTCCCGTCAGGCCGGCCACGATCAGGCCCTTGCCCTGCTCGGCGCTGAAGGTGTCGCGCAGGGCGGTGGCGCCGATGCGCTGCTTCGCCGCGCCCCAGATGGCGATGCCCAGGCAGAGCAGGATCGCCACGGCCATGACCACCTCGATCATGACCTTCGCTTCGTTGCCGAGACTGCCGAACGGCCCCCAGTTCGGGGCGATTCCGCCGATGATGGTGGTGATGTCGCCCTTTTCGGCTGCCAGGATCATGTAACTCACCGCCCCTGTTGGGTAGTTCCGTCAGCCCGTGCCCGTCGGCAGGGGTCACGCACTATCTTCCCTGATGAAACCGCCCGATTATGTCGACTTGGCGGCTCTCTTTCCGCGTTCTCTTCCTGTTGTGCGTCCACTGTGCCCGTCGGCACCGTCCTGACCTGGGCGTGGGCCGTTCCGGGAGTGCGGTGCCGGGGTCTGTTCCGCTGTCCGAGGGCGTGGCGTTGGGCCGTAGAGATGACATGTGCGACATTCCGGCTTTCCTTCGAAATGCACGAGTGCCGCCGGGGGATGCTTCCCCTGCTTCCGGCCGAAGCGCAGCAGAGTTCGGTACGACGAAGGAGCGAGCGCATGAGTCCTGTTGCCAGGACGAGAAGTCGCAACTGGGTCCTGGGCGGGTTCGTCCTGCCGATGGCCCTCGGGATCGCGGGATTCAGCACCCCCGTGTTCGCCGACACGGGCTCGTCGGCGGCGGCCGCCGTGGGGCAGATGGCCGCGGGCGGTGGCGGCGGCGGGGACAAGTGCCCCAAGCAGAGGCCGCCGCGCGGCGGTGACGACGACCTGAAGGCCGCGGGCGCGGCCCGGCAGGCGCCGTCCAACACCGTCTACTGTCCCGGTCCGCCCGGACCTCCCGGACCGAAGGGCAAGCCGGGCCCGCCCGGACCCAAGGGCGACAAGGGTGACAAGGGCGACAAGGGCGACCCCGGTACGCCGGGTACCCCGGGTGCGCCCGGGCCGTGCCAGAGCATCGACTCCTACCTGCCTTCCAATGCCGAGGAGTTCGTCCTCGCCGTCAAGAACGGCATCGCCTCGCTCGGCCACCGGACGCGTCCGGGCGGCATGGGTGCGTTCACCAACTACGCCTGGGCCCCGCTGAACGTCGGCCCCCAGGCGGCGTCCTACCCGGCGAACGTGTGCACCGGGACGCTCGCGTCCCAGGGCAACGACCTGTACCTCAAGGTCATGACCACGGGTGGGACGGTCTACCAGACCACCTGTACGACGAACGGCGTCACCTTCCCGGCGTGCACCGCGCCGTGGTCGCAGATCGTCGCTCAGCCCTGATCCCGCAGGGCCCAGGACGGCGAGGGCGCCGCGGCCGGAGCACGAGCCGGCCGCGGCGCCCTCGCGTGCGCCCTCGTGCTTCCCGGCGGGCCCCGCGGCCGGGACCGGTGAGGGCCCGGCCGGTGGCGGCCCTACTGCCAGTGCCCGGGGCGGGTCAGGCCCGGCGGGATGCGGGTGGCCGCGTCCCCGCGGGCCGCGTTCACCTGGGCCTGGGTGAGGAACAGCGCGCCGGTGAGATCGGCCCCGCGCAGGTCCGCGTCGCGCAGGTCGGCCCCGAGGAGGTCGGCGGTGCGCAGATCGGCCTTCTGAAGGTCGGCCGCGATCAGGTACGCGCCGCGGAGGTTGGCCGCGCGGAGGTCGGAGCCGGCGAGCCGGGCCCCCATGAGGTCGGCGCCGCGGTGGTTCTTGGGGCGGCCGTTGGCCTGGCCGGCCCGGACCAGCTCGCTGACCTGCTGGAGGAGGGCGCCGGTACGGGCGCGCAGCTCGTGCGGGTCGGCGGCCGTCAGGGTGGCGGCGTCGGCGCGGGTGAGCTCCTCGGTACGGGCGAGGGTGCGGCGCAGTTCGGGGTGGAGGCGGCGGGCGGCCGGGTGGGCGAGGGCCTCGGTCAGGTACCAGAGCAGCTCGTGCAGGATCCGCATCACCGGGAAGGCGTCGAACATCTGCTGCCGGGTGTCCGGGTGCTGCCGCCAGTCCCGGCCGCCGAAGGTCACCTGTGAGACCTGCTGGCCGGCGCCGAAGCAGTCGAAGACGGTGCAGCCGCGCCAGCCCTCGTCGCGCAGGCGGGTGTGGATGCCGCAGCGGAAGTCCTGCCGGAGGTTGGTGCAGGGGGTGCCGGCCGGCTTGCTCACGGGGAAGTCGGCGGAGGCGGCGAAGGGGAGGGCCGTGCAGCAGAGTGCGAAGCAGTTGGTGCAGTCGGCGTGCAGGTGACCGCGGTCGGGGGCCGCGGGTGCCTGGCTCCGGGGGCTCTGCCCCCGACCCCGCTTCGGGTGTGCGCTGCTGCGCCTGGGGGGCTGGGGGGTGTGGGACACGCGTGCTCTCCTACGGCTGACTCGTACACCCCATTGTCCCCACCCCGGGGCTCCGCCCCGAACCCCGCGCCGGTGGGCTCCGCCCCCGGAGCCCCGATATCGGGAAACGCGTTGATCATGCGCGGCCCCGGCGGGAGCATCACCGCATGACCGAATTGATCGCAGTGGCCGTCATCACGGTCCTCGCCGTCATCAGCCCCGGCGCCGACTTCGCCATGGTCGTCCGCAACAGCTACCTGTACGGCCGCCGCACCGGCCTCTTCGCCGCCGCCGGCGTGGCCGGGGGCGTCCTCGTGCACGTCACCTACACGATGCTCGGCGTGGGCCTGCTCATCGCCTCCTCCACCGCCCTCTTCACCGCGATCAAGCTCGCGGGCGCCGCGTACCTCGTCTACATCGGCATACGGACCTTCCGTGCGCGGGCCGAGCTGACCGTGGACCTCGACGTGAAGCCGCAGCTCAGCCCGCTGGGGGCGCTGCGCGGCGGGTTCCTGACCAATGTCCTGAACCCGAAGACCACCCTCTTCGTCGTGTCCACCTTCACCCAGGTCGTGAACCCCGGCACCCCCCTGTGGCAGCAGGGCGGCTACGGCCTCTTCATGTCCTTCGCGCACCTGGCCTGGTTCGGTGCGGTGGCGCTGTTCTTCTCCCACTCCCGGCTGCGCGACCGCATGCTCAAGGCCCAGAAGGCGCTGAACCGGGCGATCGGCTCGGTGCTCGTCGGACTGGGCGTGGGTCTGGGCTTCGCCCGCTGACCCCGGCCCGGCCCTGGCCGCCGCGGGTTACCCGACGGTAACGTGCCGGGCGGGAGAGTGCGCACGTACGGGGAGGATGCGGGATGGGCGACCTGGAAGCGTTCTACGAGCGGACCGGCGAGGGCCGGTACCGCGCCACCGAGTACACCCGCGGGCCCTGGGACCCCGGCTCCCAGCACGCCGGGCCGCCCGCGGCGCTGCTCGGGCGGGCGGTGGAGGAGTACCCCGGCGCCCGCCCCGGGCTGCGGGCGGTCCGGATCACGTACGAGATCCTGCGCCCGGTCCCGATCGCCCCGCTCGCCGTCACCACGACCGTGCTGCGCACCGGGCGGGGTACGGAGCTGGTGGAGGCCGCGCTCGCCCCGGAGGGGGCGGACGCACCGGTGATGCTGGCGCGGGCGCTGCGGATGCGGGTCCTGGACGAGCCGGGGCCGGCGGTGGCCGAGGGGCCGCTCGTGCCGGCGCCGGGGGAGCTGCCGGTGTCCCCGTTCTTCCCGGTGCCGTGGGACACGGGGTACCACACGGCCGTGGAGATGCGGTTCGCGGACGGGGCGATGCTGGAGACCGGGCCGGGGAGCTGCTGGATGCGGATGCGGGTGCCGCTGGTGGCGGGCGAGGAACCGCGGGCGCTGGACCGGGTCCTGGTCGCCGCCGACTCCGGGAACGGCATCAGCAACGTGCTGGACTTCGGGCGGCACGTGTTCGTGAACGCGGACCTGTCCGTGCACCTGCACCGGCATCCGGTGGGGGAGTGGGTGTGCGTGGCCGCGCGCACGAGCGTGGACCCGGGCGGGATCGGCCTCGCGGACGCGCAACTGCACGACGAGAAGGGGCCGATCGGGCGCAGCGCCCAGTCCTTGTACGTGGCCCCGCGGCCGTGACCCTGCCGGGCCCCGGCGGTGGTGGTGGCGGGGAGCGGCGGGGGTGAGCTCCCGAAACGCCCGCACCGCGCGCGGCGCAAGAGCGGCGCGCACCGGCTCAACGGTGCGCGCGGTGGGAAGCCGCCGCGGGTGGAGCGCGCGTGACGGGGCGGCCGCGCAGGCCCGCGCGTGCGCCCCGTCTGCGCCGGGCGGGGGAGACGCTCGGACACGAGTGCGCCAAACTGCTGTGAAGGGGTGCGCTATGGGGGAGTGTTGACGGGTGCGCAGATTCTGGGTGGCCAGTGGGGTCGGGACCGCGGTGTTCTTCTGCTTCATCGTGCTGCTCGTCGTCGGCACGTACTCGGCCGCCGCCGGGATCATGACCGGGGGCGGGCGGTTCGCGGGGCTGGCCAAGGGGGCGGTGCCGGCCAAGTACCAGTCCCTCGTGTCCACCTGGGGGAACCTGTGCCCGGCGCTCAATCCCGCGCTGCTCGCCGCCCAGCTCTACCAGGAGAGCGGCTGGGACCCGGACATCGTGAGCCCGGCGGACGCCCGCGGCATCGCCCAGTTCATCCCCGACACCTGGCGGATCCACGGCATCGACGGGGACAAGGACGGGGACCGGGACATCTGGGACCCCAAGGACGCGATCCCGTCGGCGGCCTCGTACGACTGCTCGCTCGCTGCGGACGTGAAGGACGTGCCGGGCGACCCCGTGAAGAACATGCTCGCCGCGTACAACGCGGGCCCCGGCGCGGTGCTCAAGTACCGCGGGGTGCCCCCGTACCGCGAGACGAAGAACTACGTGAAGGTCATCACCACGCTCGCGGAGAGCTTCGAGCGGCCGGTGGGGCGGATCGCGCCCTCCCGGCAGGCGGCCGGGGCGATCTACTTCGCGCAGACCCGGCTCGGCACCCCGTACCTGTGGGGCGGGAACGGAACTCCCGAGCAGGACGGGCGGTTCGACTGCTCGGGGCTCACGCAGGCCGCGTACCGGACGGTGGGGGTGGAGCTGCCGCGCGTGGCCAACGACCAGTACAACGCGGGGCCGCACCCCTCGCGGGACGAACTCCTCCCGGGTGACCTGGTGTTCTTCTCCGACGATCTGACGAACTCGCGGGAGATCCGGCACGTGGGCCTGTACGTGGGCGGCGGATACATGATCAACGCCCCTTATACCGGGGCCGTGATCCGCTTCGACAAGATCGACACCCCCGACTACTTCGGCGCGACCCGGGTGACCAAGGACGGGGCGGAGGCCCTTCCGGTGCGCGCGGCCGCAGCGCCCGGGGCCGGCAACGCACCGTGAGGCTCAGGCCCTGAGCTGCGGTGATTCGTCACTCTTGGATAACGTTGGAGTGATCATTCGGTGGAGAGTGGAACGTACGCGCCAGAACGGGCGTTCCATGGACACGGGGGCTTGATCGCGGGGGGCGAAGGGGCGCACACCGGTGTGCGTCCGCAGGGGACAAGGCAAGGGCAAGGGGCCACACCACCATGGCTGGACTCGCGACGGGCGGGCCGAACCCCGACGTAAGCCTGCTCTACGGCATCAACGGCCTCACGGAGGCCACCCCCGGCTGGCTCGACCGCACGATCGGCCTCGTCGGCGAGTACGGGATCCTGCTCGCCCTGGTCCTCCTCGTGCTGTGGTGCTGGCGCGGCGCCCGCCGGCAGGGCGAGGCCGCCGCCGTCGAATCCTTCACCGCCCTCGTCTGGACCCCGCTCGCCGCCGCCGTCGCCCTGCTGGTGAACGTGCCGCTGCGCGGATTCGTCGGCCGGCCGCGGCCGTTCAGGTCCCACGAGGGGCTGGAGGTCCTCGCCGAGGGCAAGACCGACTTCTCCTTCGTCAGCGACCACGCCACCCTCGCCATGGCCCTCGGCGTCGGCCTGTTCATCGCCCACCGCCGGCTCGGCCTGATCGGCATCGGGCTCGCCCTCGCCGAGGGCTTCTGCCGGGTCTACATGGGCGTGCACTACCCGACCGACGTGGTGGGCGGCTTCGCGCTGGGCACCGCCGTGGTCCTGGTGCTCGCCCCGCTCGCGCTCGCCCTGCTCACCCCGCTCGTACGGGCCGTGGCCCGCTCCGCGCGGCTGCGGTGGCTCGTACGGTCGCGGCGGACGGAGCGGATGCTCGCGGTGGACCTGACCCAGGCTCATGCCGGAGCGCCGGAGGGCCACTTCCCCGAGCGGGACCTCGCGGCCTGACGCCCCGCCTGCGCGTCCGCGCTCAGCCGCGGAGGTAGAGGAGGACGGCCGCCAGCAGGCACAGGGCCGCGGCGCCGAAGCAGGCGCGGACCGCCGGGCGGCTGCCGCCCCGGCCGCTCAGGGCTCACCGCCCGGCTCGCGGGCCTCGCGCCGGTAGCGGGAGCGCAGCCACAGGCCGGTGGCCGTGGCGGCCGCCGTGGTGGTGCCGATGGCCAGCGCCACGTCCCCCGGCCCGTCCGCCGAGCCCACGGGACGGGCCGCGGGCCGGTCCGAGGGGCGCTGGGAGGGCAGGTGCGAGGGCCGGGCCCCGAGGGGCCGGACGGCCGCCCGGCCGGAGGGCTTCTGCGCGTGTCTCTGGGCCTGTTTGCACACGGCCCAGGCCTCGTGCGGGCCCAGGGCGTACAGGACGGCCCAGGCGAGGACGGCGATCCGGGTGGCTGCGGGTCCTGGCATGAGACCAGGGCAACCGGTCGGCGGCATCCCGGCCACCCGGAGGGGCCATACGGACGAGCCGGGCGTCCGAGGGGCGGCCGCCGGTCCGGTGCCGGCCGCCCGTCCCGCGCCGCCTCAGGAGTCCGCGGCGGGCGGGGCCGAGGCGTGCGCCGCGGCGTCCTTGCGGGCCAGGTCGCGGGAGCGGCGGGCCGGACCGCGCCAGCCGCAGCTGCACCGGGCCGAGCAGAAGGACCCGCGCTCGGAGGTGCCGGTCTCGTGCACCGGCTCCCCCGCGGCTGCGGGCTCGCGCGGCTCCGGGACGGAGGCGGGAAGCGGAGGGGCGGGCGGCGCTGCGCGGTGCGGGTCCACACCACCACGGTACCGGCCGCCACCGGGTCCGGCCGCCGTGACGGGGAACCCCCGGGCTCGTTATCCGGAGCGGGTGGGGGCCTCGGGCAAGAAGCGGTCACGCGTTGGGGGTTGGCAGGCGATGGTGGTCCAGCGGGACAGGCGCACCGGCGGGGCGTGGCTCGCCGCCGCGGTGGTGCTCGGGGTGGTGGGCGCGGCCTCCGGCTGCGGCGGCGGAGAGCGGCCCCCGGCGGACGGGACCGCGGCGGTGCGCGCCGCCGCCGACGCCCTGACCCGGGCGGGCAGCGCCCGGGCGCGCACGGCGATGGAGATGGCGACCGGCGGCACCCGGGTCACCATCCGCGGCGAGGGCGGGGTGGACTTCCGCAACCGGCTGGGGCAGTTGGTGGTGATGCTGCCCGCCGACGTCACCGGCAAGGCCGGGCACCGGCCGATCACCGAGCTGCTGGCCCCCGGTGCGCTGTACATGAAGAACCGCGGGGCGGGGGTGCCGGCCGACAAGTGGGTGCGCGTGGACACCACCTCCCTGTCCGACGGGAACCTCGTCACGGGCGGGGCGACCGACCCGCTGGCCGCCGCGGAGCTGCTGCGCGGGGCGCAGGAGGTCACGTACGTCGGGGAGACCGAACTCGCGGGGACGAAGGTGCGGCACTACCGCGGGACCACCGACATCGGGCGGGCGGCGCGGAACGCGTCCCCGCACGCCCGGGCCGCCCTGGAGGCCGCGGCGAAAGGGTTCAGCAAGGACACGGTGCCCTTCGACGCCTACCTGGACGAGGCGGGGCTGCTGCGCAAGGTCCGGCACCGGTTCAGCTACGTGAACAACGGGCCGGTGGACGTGTCCTCGACCACCCTGCTGTTCGGATTCGGAACGCCGGTGACGGTGCAGCTGCCGCCCGGCCGGGACATCTTCGCCGGGAAGATCGCCGACTAGCCGCCGCCCCGGGGCCGGGAACCCGGGGCGGGCGGCGGCGCAAAAGGACCAGGGGCGGGTAGCCGGAAATGGTCCATACGTGTCATGCGCGGGCGGTCCCGGGCTCCTTACGCTGAGGATCCGGTGACCGATGCCGACAGCGGCGGAAAGTGGTGATGCACGTGACTCCGGCAGCCGGCACGACTGTCCAGGACCACGTGGCCCTCGCCGAGATCGAGCTCTGCGGCGAGCTGATCATCGCGGCCTCCGCCGCCGACGGGGAGCGGCTGAGCCTGGACCGGATCGACGAGGTCCTGCTCGTCCACTGCGCCTAGGTCGGCGCGCGCGGTCGACGAGGTCCTGCTCGTCCACTGCGCCTAGGCGGGCGCGCGCGGCTCAGGTGCGCAGCAGGCGGGCGATGGCCTTGGTGGCCTCCTCGACCTTGGCGTCGATCTCGGTGCCGCCCTTGACGGCCGCGTCGGCCACGCAGTGCCGCAGGTGCTCCTCCAGGAGCTGGAGGGCGAAGGACTGGAGGGCCTTCGTGCTGGCCGAAACCTGCGTGAGTATGTCGATGCAGTAGACGTCCTCGTCGACGAGGCGCTGGAGTCCGCGGATCTGGCCCTCGATCCGGCGCAGCCGCTTGAGGTGCTCGTCCTTCTGGTGGTGGTACCCGTGGACGGCGCCCTCGGCGGGGCCGTGCACGGCGGTTTCCGTACCGGCGGTGGTCTCGGTGGTGGTCATGGATCCTCCGTGGTCACCTGGGGACGTATACCCCTCATGGGTATAGGGTAGCGGGCTCTGCTCGAACGGGCAGGGGCCGTGCTCCTTACTCTGCCTGATGGAGGACACTCGGGAACGGCCGGTTAGCCGTGGCCGGAGGATGCGCCTAGCATCAGCCTGACCGAATCCGATGCACCCCGAGGACCTCACGTGCGATTTCGTCTGACCCCCAGGGAGACGAGCTTCTACGACATGTTCGCCGCATCCGCGGACAACATCGTCACGGGCTCCAAGCTCCTGATGGAACTGCTCGGAGCGGACTCGTCCGCCCGGGCCGAGATCGCGGAGCGGATGCGGGCGGCGGAGCACGCGGGCGACGACGCCACACACGCGATCTTCCACCAGCTGAACTCCTCGTTCATCACGCCGTTCGACCGCGAGGACATCTACTCCCTCGCCTCGTCGCTCGACGACATCATGGACTTCATGGAGGAGGCCGTCGACCTCGTCGTCCTCTACAACGTCGAGGAACTGCCGAAGGGCGTCGAGCAGCAGATCGAGGTCCTGGCGCGGGCGGCCGAGCTGACCGCCGAGGCCATGCCGCACCTGCGCACGATGGACAACCTGACGGAGTACTGGATCGAGGTCAACCGCCTCGAGAACCAGGCCGACCAGATCCACCGCAAGCTGCTCGCGCACCTCTTCAACGGCAACTACGACGCCATCGAGGTGCTCAAGCTCAAGCAGATCGTCGATGTGCTTGAAGAGGCGGCCGACGCGTTCGAGCACGTCGCGAATACGGTGGAGACCATCGCGGTCAAGGAGTCCTGAACCTCGTGGACACCTTTGCGCTGGTCGTGACCATCGGTGTCGCGCTCGGCTTCACGTACACCAACGGCTTCCACGACTCCGCGAACGCCATCGCGACCTCGGTCTCCACGCGGGCGCTGACCCCGCGGGCGGCCCTGGCCATGGCCGCGGTGATGAACCTCGCCGGTGCCTTCCTGGGCAGCGGGGTGGCCAAGACGGTCAGCGAGGGCCTGATCGAGACGCCCCACGGCAACCGGGGCATGTGGATCCTCTTCGCCGCCCTCGTGGGCGCGATCGTCTGGAACCTGATCACCTGGTACTTCGGCCTGCCCTCGTCCTCCTCGCACGCCCTGTTCGGCGGCATGGTGGGCGCGGCGCTCGCGGGCGGCACCGACGTGATCTGGTCGGGCGTGGTCGAGAAGGTCATCATCCCGATGTTCGTCTCCCCGGTGGTCGGCCTGGTGGTCGGCTACCTGGTGATGGTCGTCATCCTGTGGATGTTCCGCCGGGCCAACCCGCACCGGGCCAAGCGCGGCTTCCGCATCGCGCAGACCGTCTCGGCGGCCGGCATGGCCCTCGGCCACGGTCTCCAGGACGCCCAGAAGACGATGGGCATCGTCGTGATGGCCCTGGTCATCGCGGACGTGGAGAAGGCCGGGGACCCGATCCCGGTGTGGGTGAAGATCGCCTGCGCCGTGATGCTCTCGCTCGGCACGTACGCGGGCGGCTGGCGCATCATGCGCACGCTGGGCCGCAAGATCATCGAGCTGGACCCGCCGCAGGGCTTCGCGGCGGAGACCACCGGTGCCTCGATCATGTTCGGCTCGGCGTTCCTCTTCCACGCGCCGATCTCCACCACCCACGTGATCACCTCGGCGATCATGGGCGTGGGCGCCACCAAGCGCGTGAATGCGGTCCGCTGGGGCGTGGCCAAGAACATCATCCTTGGCTGGTTCATCACCATGCCGGCGGCGGCCGCGGTGGCCGCGGTGTGCTTCTGGATCGTGAACCTGGCGTTCGTCTGACGCGTACGTCTGACGCGTACGGGCGCAGAAGTCGGGCCCGGCTCCCCTCTCGGGGAGCCGGGCCCTTCGCCGTGCGGTGGCACCGCCATGCAGCACCGCAGGACGTGCTTGCGGGGCTCCGGTCTAGCCGAAGCGGCCCGAGATGTAGTCCTCGGTGGCCTGGACGGACGGGTTCGAGAAGATCCGGTCCGTGTCGTCGATCTCGACGAGCTTGCCGGGCATGCCGACGGCCGCGAGGTTGAAGAAGGCGGTGCGGTCGGAGACGCGCGCGGCCTGCTGCATGTTGTGCGTCACGATGACGATCGTGAAGCGCTCCTTGAGCTCGCCGATCAGGTCCTCGATGGCGAGGGTGGAGATCGGGTCGAGGGCGGAGCAGGGCTCGTCCATCAGCAGGACCTCCGGCTCGACCGCGATGGCGCGGGCGATGCACAGGCGCTGCTGCTGGCCGCCGGAGAGGCCGGAGCCGGGCTTGTTCAGGCGGTCCTTGACCTCGTTCCAGAGGTTCGCGCCCTTGAGCGACCGCTCGACGATGTCGTTCAGCTCGTTCTTCTTGTACGAGCCGTTCAGGCGCAGGCCCGCGGCCACGTTGTCGAAGATCGACATGGTGGGGAACGGGTTGGGGCGCTGGAAGACCATGCCGACGGTGCGGCGGACGGCGACCGGGTCCACGCCCGGGCCGTACAGGTTCTCGTCGTCCAGCATCACCTTGCCCTCGACGCGGCCGCCGGGGGTGACCTCGTGCATGCGGTTCAGGGTGCGCAGGAAGGTGGACTTGCCGCAGCCCGAGGGGCCGATGAAGGCGGTCACGGAGCGGGGCTCGACGGTCATCGAGATGTCGTCGATGGCCTTGTGGGAGCCGTAGAAGGCGGAGAGACCGGAGACGTCGATGCGCTTGGCCATGTGAATCACTGCTTCTTTCGTACGGCGCGGTCAGCGGCCGGTCTTCGGGGCCTTCCAGCGGGCTATGCCGCGGGCCACCAGGTTGAGGATCATGACGAAGGCGATCAGGACGAGCGCTGCCGCCCAGGCGCGGTCGAAGGAGTCTTCACTTCCGACCTTGTACTGCTCCCAGATGTAGAGCGGGAGCGAGGACTGGGCGCCTTCGAACGGGTTGTCGTTGATCAGCGGGTTGCCGAAGACCAGCAGCATGATCGGGGCGGTCTCGCCGGCGATGCGGGCCACGGCCAGCATCACACCGGTGGAGATGCCGCCGATGGCGGTGGGGAGCACGACCTTGAGGATGGTGCGCCACTTCGGCACCCCGAGGGCGAGGGAGGCCTCGCGCAGCTCGTTGGGGACGAGCTTGAGCATCTCCTCGGTGGAGCGGACCACGACGGGCATCATCAGGATCGACAGGGCCAGGGAGCCGGCGAAGCCGGAGGGGCCCTGCTCCAGCATCAGCGTCCACGTCGTCAGGATGAAGAGGCCCGCGACGATGGAGGGGATGCCGGTCATGACGTCGACGAAGAAGGTGACGGCCTTGGCGAGCCGGCCCCGGCCGTACTCGACCAGGTAGACGGCGGTCAGCAGGCCGATGGGCGCGGCGATCGCGGTGGCCAGCAGCACCTGCTCGACGGTGCCGAGCAGGGCGTGGTACACGCCGCCGCCGGGGGCGAAGCCGGCGACCCCGGCCATGGAGTGGCTCAGGAAGTAGCCGTCGAGGACCTTCACGCCGCGGGCGATGGTGACCCCGAGCAGCGACAGCAGCGGGACCACGGCGAGGAGGAAGCAGACCCACACGAGGGAGGTCGCGACCCGGTCGGTGGCCTGGCGGCGGTTTTCGACGACGGCGCTGGCGGCGTAGGTGATCCCGACGAACAGCACGGCTGCGATCAGGCCCCACTGCATACGGCTCTCCAGCCCGGCAACGAGGCCGATGCCGGTGCCGAGGAGGGCCGAGAGGGCGGCGATGCCGGCCGGGGCCCAGCGGGGCAGGCCGCCGCGGGTGAGGGAGGTGGGGGCGGAGGACTTGCGCGACCGCACGGGGCGCGGGTCCTGCAGTGCGTGGCTCATCAGGCGTTCGCCCCCGAGTACTCCTTGCGGCGCGCGATGATCATGCGAGCGGCGCCGTTGACCAGCAGGGTGAGCAGGAAGAGGACGAGGCCGGAGGCGATGAGGGCGTCCCGGCCGAACTCGTTGGCCTCGTCGAACTTCGCGGCGATGTTCTGGGCGAAGGTGCCGCCGCCCGGGTCCAGCAGGTGCCCGGAGATCAGGAAGCTCGGGGAGAGCACGGTGGCGACGGCCATCGTCTCGCCGAGGGCGCGGCCGAGGCCGAGCATCGAGGCGGAGATGACGCCGGAGCGGCCGAAGGGCAGCACCGACATCCGGATGACCTCCCAGCGGGTCGCGCCGAGGGCCAGGGCGGCCTCCTCGTTCATGCGCGGGACCTGGAGGAAGACCTCGCGGCTGACGCTGGTCACGATCGGCAGGATCATGATCGCGAGCAGGATGCCGACGGTGAACAGGGAGCGGTCCACGCCCACCTGCGTCTTGTCGAAGAGGTACGTGAAGCTCAGGTACCGGTCCAGCCAGGAGGTGAGCCCGCCCAGGTAGGGGACCAGGAAGAGGGCGCCCCAGATGCCGTAGACGATGGACGGCACGGCGGCGAGCAGGTCCACCACGTACGCGAGCGGCCCGGCCAGCTTGCGCGGTGCGTAGTGGGAGATGAACAGGGCGATGCCGACGGCGATCGGGACCGCGATGGCCATCGCGATGACCGAGCTGACGACGGTGCCGTAGAGGAGGACCGCGATGCCGAAGACCGGCGGCTCGCCGGTCGCGTTCCAGTCGAAGGTGGTGAGGAAGTTGCCCTCGTTCTCCGACAGGGCCAGCGTGGCCCGGTAGGTCAGGAAGACGGCGATCGACGCCATGATCACGAGGAGCAGGATCCCGGAGCCCTTGGAGAGCCCGCTGAAGATCTTGTCACCCGCACGGCCGGTGGACCGTGCGCTCGTGGAGACAGGCGGAGCCGTGTCTATGCGGGTGGGTGTGGTGGAAGCCATGGTCTTTCCGGTCTGTGTGGGGAGCGAGCCCCCTGGCGGCGGTGCACCGGATGTCCCCCGGAGGGGAGGTCCCCCGGAGGGGAGGTCCCGGGGCCGGTCCGTCCGGACGGGGACGGACCGGCCCGCGGGCGCTGGGCCTTAGGACAGCGAGGCGACGACCTCGCGGACCTTGGCGTTGATCTCGGCCGGGATGGGCGCGTAGCCCTTCTCGGCGAGGAGCTTCTGGCCGGCGTCGCTGGCCGTGTAGTTCAGGAAGGACTTGACGGTCGGGAGGGTCTCCGCCTTGTTGCCCTTGTCGCAGACGATCTCGTACGTGACCAGGACCAGCGGGTACGCGCCCTCGGCCTTGGTGGTGTAGTCGAGCTTGAGGGCCAGGTCCTTGCCGGTGCCGTCGATCTTGGCGGCGGCGATGGCCTTGGAGGCGTTCTCCGGGGTGGCCTGGACGGGGGCCGCGGCGCCGGTGGCGATGTCCACGGTCTTGATGCTCTGCGCGGTGGCGTAGGAGAGCTCGAAGTAGCCGATCGCGCCGTCGACCTGCTTGACCTGGGCGGCGACGCCCGCGGAGCCGGAGGCGGCCTGGCCGCCCGGGGCCGGCCACTTCTTCTCGGGCTCGTAGGTCCAGTCCGCGGCGGCGGTCTTGGCGAGGTACTTGCCGAGGTTCTGGGTGGTGCCGGAGTCCTCGGAGCGGTGGAAGGCCTGGATCGCGGTGGACGGGAGCTTCACGCCCGGGTTGAGCTTGGCGATCGCCGCGTCGTCCCACTTCTTGATCTTGTCGTTGAAGATCTTGGCGAGGGTGGGGGCGTCGAGGGTGAGCTTGTCCACGCCGGCGACGTTGAAGCCGATGGCGATGGGGCCGCCGACCATCGGCAGGTTGATGCCCTGGCCGCCGGTGCAGACCTTCTTCGAGTCCTCGACCTCCTTCGGCTTCAGCGCGGAGTCCGAGCCCGCGAAGCCGACGGTGCCCTGGTTGAACGCGACGATGCCCTCACCCGAGGAGGAGGCCTTGTAGTTCACCTGGACGCCCGGGCAGGTGGCCATGTAGCCGTTGACCCACAGGTCCATGGCGTTCTTCTGGGCCGAGGAGCCGGAGGCCAGCAGCTGGCCCTTGGCGCCCTCACAGGCCTTCGGGTCGCCCTTGGGGGCGGCCGCCGACGTGTTGCCGTCCTTCGGGGAAGAGGTGTTGTCGTCGGAGCCGCACGCCGTGAGGACCAGGGCGCCGGACACGACGAGGGCCCCGAGGGCGGAGGCACGAAGCCGGTTCTTGCGCTGAAGCTTCACTTTCGGGTGTTCCTTCCAGGAGCCGCCGGTCTCGGTGGTGCGGGCGGCGTGCGAAGAGGACTACATCTGGGTTACGTCGCGATGCGCGGCGGATGGACTCTTTCGGGCCCTGCTCTCACCGTGCACGACTGAAATTAGGCAGATCAGGTGAAGCGACCGGCCGTGGAGGGTGAACGGACGGTGAACCGTGGCGGACGGCCCGGAATCCCCTCCCCCGGATCGCGCGCCCGGACGCGCGGGCGCACGCCGGGCGCGTCCGGGGGGTGGGTGAAGGAGGGCTTCCGGGCCTTGGCGGGGCGGGCCCGCCGGGCCCGGCGGGCGCCTGCCGCAGCCGGTCAGGTGCCGGCGGTGGCCCCCGCGGCCGTGGGGTCGGCGGCCGCCGCGCGCTGCCAGATCCGCTGGAAGTCGTACCGGGCCGCCTCCACCTCGTGCCGCTGGTCGGCGTGCAGCACGCCCAGGGCGTAGGCGGTGGCCGGGGCGATCCGCGGGGTGCGGGCGGCGGTGGCCGAGGCGGCGGCGGCCTCGGCCGCGTCCCGGTGCCGGTCCAGGGCCTCGGCGGCAGCCGTCAGCCGGGTGACGTCCTCGGTGAGGGCCTCCTGCGCGTGGCGGTGCACGTGCAGCAGGGAGCGGACCCGGTGCCAGGGGGCGTCCTGGCGCTCGTCGTCCACGAGCGCCTCCGCGTTGTACGGGTGCGCGGCCCGTACGAGGGGCAGGTCGCGGGCGGCCTCGGCGAGCCGGTCGGCGGCCCGGGCGGCCAGCGGGACCAGCACCTCGTCGGTGCGACCGGCCGCCGCCACCCGGTCCAGCGGCACCTCGGAGGCCAGCACGGCGACGGCGTCGGCGACCGCGTGGAAGCGGGCGGAGCCCAGCGCCTGGAGGGTGGCGGAGTGCGCGCGGGTCCGGGCCAGGGTCAGCTGGCGCTCCAGCAGGGCCGCGGCCCGCGCCGAGCCCACGGTCAGCGCCGAGCGGGCCGGACCGCGGGGGGCCGGCACCTCGGGCCGGCCGGAGAGCCGGTGCAGGGCGTCGAGCAGCCGGTTCAGCCGGGCCGCGTACGCGTGCTCGTCGGACAGGGTGGCCGACAGCCAGGTCAGCTCGGTGCGCAGGCCGTCCGCCCAGGCCGGGTCGGTGACCGGCCGGAAGGTGGCCAGGGAGCTGCGGATCCGGCGGGCGGCCCCGCGCAGCACGAGGGCCCCCTCGCTCTCCGCGGCGGCCGCCCCGCCCTCCTCGTGCAGCCGCAGGCCGCGGAGGAAAGCGGTGGCCTGGGCGCGCAGGTACGCGCCCAGGACCTCGCCGGCACGGGGGTCAGGGTTTTGCAGAGCCACGCCGGCGCCTCCGGGCGTCTATGAGCATCTCCTGGACGTGCCGCAGCGGCTGGCCTTCCGCGTCCGTGCTGTGCCGGGTCCATTCGCCGTCCGGGCCGAGGTGCCAGGAGGAACCGGCGTCGGACATGCCGGTCTCCAGCAGCCGGTCGAGCGCGGCGCGGTGGGCGGGGTCGGTGACCCGTACGAGGGCCTCGATGCGGCGGTCGAGGTTGCGGTGCATCATGTCGGCGCTGCCGAGCCAGATCTCGGGTTCGCCGCCGTTGCCGAAGGCGAAGAGCCGGGAGTGCTCCAGGAAGCGGCCGAGGACGGACCGGACCCGGATGTTCTCCGAGAGGCCGGCGACGCCGGGGCGGATGGCGCAGATCCCGCGCACCCAGACGTCCACGGGCACGCCTGCCTGGGCGGCCCGGTAGAGCGCGTCGATGAGTGCCTCGTCGACGATGGAGTTGACCTTGATGCGGACGTACGCGGGGCGGCCGGCCTTGTGGTGGGCCGCCTCCTTGTTGATCCGGGAGATCAGGCCGTCGCGCAGGGACTTGGGGGCCACCAGCAGGCGGCGGTAGGTCTCGCGGCGGCTGTAGCCGGACAGCCGGTTGAAGAGGTCGGAGAGGTCCGCGCCGACCTGCGGGTCGGCGGTGAGCAGGCCGAGGTCCTCGTACAGGCGGGCGGTCTTGGGGTGGTAGTTGCCGGTGCCGACGTGGGAGTAGCGGCGCAGGGTCTCGCCCTCCTGGCGGACCACCAGGGACAGCTTGCAGTGGGTCTTGAGGCCGACGAGGCCGTAGACGACGTGGCAGCCGGCCTCTTCGAGCTTGCGCGCCCACTTGATGTTGGCCTGCTCGTCGAAGCGGGCCTTGATCTCGACGAGGACGAGGACCTGCTTGCCGGACTCGGCGGCGTCGATGAGGGCGTCCACGATCGGGGAGTCGCCGGAGGTGCGGTACAGCGTCTGCTTGATGGCGAGCACGTCCGGGTCGGCGGCGGCCTGCTCCAGGAAGGCCTGTACGGACGTGGAGAAGCTGTCGTACGGGTGGTGGAGGAGCACGTCCCGCTCGCGCAGGGCGGCGAAGATGTCGGGCGCGGAGGCGGACTCGACCTCGGCGAGGTCCCGGTGGGTGCCGGCGACGAACTTGGGGTACTTGAGCTCGGGCCGGTCCAGCCCGGCGATGCCGAAGAGGCCGGTGAGGTCGAGCGGGCCGGGCAGCGGGTACACCTCGGCCCCGGTGATGTTCAGCTCCTGCACGAGCAGGTCGAGGACGCCGGGGTCGATGGACTCCTCGACCTCCAGGCGGACCGGCGGGCCGAAGCGGCGCCGCATGAGCTCCTTCTCCAGGGCCTGGAGGAGGTTCTCGGCGTCGTCCTCCTCGACCTCCAGGTCCTCGTTGCGGGTGACCCGGAAGGTGTGGTGGGCGAGCACCTCCATGCCGGGGAAGAGCTCTTCGAGGTGGGCGGCGATGACGTCTTCGAGGGGCACGTACCGCTGGGGCGAGGCCTCCAGGAAGCGGTCGAGCAGCGGCGGGACCTTGACCCGGGCGAAGTGCCGGTGGCCGCTGACCGGGTTGCGCACGACGACGGCCAGGTTGAGCGAGAGGCCGGAGATGTACGGGAAGGGGTGCGCGGGGTCCACGGCCAGCGGGGTGAGCACCGGGAAGATCCGGTTGCGGAACAGGGTGAACAGCCGGGCCTGTTCCTTCTCCGTGAGCTCCGGCCAGCGGATCAGCTCGATGCCCTCCTCGGCGAGCGCGGGGGCGATGTCCTGCTGGTAGCAGGCGGCGTGCCGGGCCATGAGCTCGCGGGAGCGGGTCCAGATCTGGTCGAGCACCTCGCGGGGCTGGAGGCCGGAGGCGGAGCGGGTGGCCACGCCGGTCGCGATGCGGCGCTTGAGTCCGGCCACGCGGACCATGAAGAACTCGTCGAGGTTGCTCGCGAAAATCGCGAGGAAGTTAGCCCGTTCGAGGAGCGGGGTGGCCGGGTCCTCGGCGAGCTCGAGCACCCGCTCGTTGAAGGCGAGCCAGCTGCGCTCGCGGTCGAGGAAGCGTCCGCTGGGCAGCTCGTCGCCGGCGGGGTCCTCGTCGTAGACGTCGAGATCGGAGTCGAGACCGTGGTCGAGACCGCGGTCGAGGCCGGCCAGGCCGGCGGGCACCGAATGCGGACGGTGCGCGGCTATGGAACCGACGGAGGGCTGTGCGTGCTGGACGGGGACCTCGGCGCTGCTCTGCTGGCTCATACCTCCATTCTTCCGCGCACGCGGGAGTACAGGCGCGTCGGAAGGTGCGGCCGTCGGCCGTGGCCACGGCAGGAGGGAGGGGTCGGCGGCGGGCTGCATGGCGCGAGCGTCGCAAGCGTGTCTGAATGCCCGGTTAATGGCGTGTGGCTTCCCGGGAGCCCGCATGCCAAGGCGTGATCCTTTCGTGTCCTGGGCGGCCGGCGGCGGGCGGGCGGAGGTGCCCGCCCGCCGCCGGGGCGCCGGGTCAGGACTCGGTGCGGTACATCAGGTCCACCTCACGCGTGGCGAAACCAAGGCCCCCGTAAAAGGAGAAGGCGGCAGGGTTGTCGGCTTCCAC
>NZ_JBVIDV010000043.1:11042-34794 GCF_055572195.1 Streptomyces sp. NPDC030809 | reverse complement strand
CCGCTTCGTTTGTGACGTAGGTCCTGTGGCCCGCCTCACCGGATCACGGCCCCGATCTCACCCCGCGTGACCGCCCGTACCCCTTTCAGGGGTGTGCCCCGGGCCACTTCCGGCCCCCGAATCGAAGGAAACCGGGGCATCGAACCCCGCTTTCCTCATGGCCCGGCGCAGGGCCCGACCCGCTCGGGGGCGCAGCTCCGGTTCGAACCGGGGTACACCCAGGGGCCCCGGCAGTACGGGGCGCCGCTGAGCGTGGAGGGTGGCCGCCGGCCGGGGCGAGCCCCCGGCCGGCCCGGGCGCGGGCCCCGCATACCCTCGTACGGTGCCGGTCCCTCCGCCTTCTGCGCCCTCCGTACCTTCTCCGCTCGCTCCCCCGTCCCCGCCTGTTCCGCTGCAACGCGTCGCCGTCCTCGTGCTCGAAGGGGCCAAGCCCCTCGACGTCGGCATCCCCGCGCAGGTGTTCACGACCCGGGCGAGCATGCCGTACGAGGTGCGGGTGTGCGGTGCGTCCCCGGGGCTCGTGACGGGCGGCGACGGACTGTCGTACGCCGTCGCCCACGGCCTGGAGGCGCTGGAGTGGGCGGACATCGTGTTCGTCCCCGGCTACCGGCACCCGGACCGCGAGGACCCGCCGCGGGCCGTCGTGGACGCGCTGATCGCCGCCCACACGCGGGGCGCGCGCCTGGCGGCCATCTCCACGGGCGCCTTCGCGCTGGCCGCGACCGGGCTGCTCGACGGCAGGCGCGCCACGACGCACTGGCACTACACGCGGGCCCTGGCGGCCAAGTGGCCGCTGGTCCGGGTGGACGAGAACGTCCTGTTCGTCGACGAGGGCCGTGTGCTCACCTCGGCGGGGGCCGCCTCCGGCATCGACCTGTGCCTGCACATCCTGCGCAGCGACCACGGGGTGGCCCTGTCCAACCATGCGGCCCGCCGCCTGGTCGCGGCGCCCTACCGCAGCGGCGGCCAGGCCCAGTACGTGCCGCGCAGCGTGCCCGAGTCCCTGGGGGAACGGTTCGCCGCGACCCGCGAGTGGGCGCTGCGGAGGCTGGGCGAGCACCTGACGCTGGAGCTGCTCGCCCGGCATGCGGGGGTCTCGCCGCGGACGTTCTCGCGGCGGTTCGCCGAGGACACCGGGTACACGCCCATGCAGTGGGTGATGCGGGCCCGGATCGACGTGGCGCGCGAGCTGCTGGAGCGTTCGGAGCGCAGTGTCGAGCAGATCGCCGCCGACGTGGGCCTGGGCACCGGCGCGAACCTGCGGATGCACTTCCAGCGGATCCTCGACACCACGCCGACGGAGTACCGGCGTACGTTCACCAAGGGCGGGTAGCCGCGGGCGGTCGGCGGGTGTTCGGCGGGGTTCGACAGGTGCTTGGCACGATCCTTTCGAACCATGGCGATCTCGCCTCTGTCACCGGCGGGCGCGGACGGGGAATCTGGGGCTGACCACGAAAGGACACCTCATGACTCGCATCGCCATCAACGGATTCGGCCGCATCGGACGCAACGTGCTGCGCGCCCTGCTCGAACGCGGAAGCGACCTTGAGGTCGTCGCCATCAACGACCTCACCGAGCCCAAGGCCCTCGCGCGGCTGCTCGCCTTCGACACCACCTCGGGCCGCCTGGGCCGTCCGGTGACCGTCGAGGGCGACACCCTCGTCGTCGACGGCCGCCGCATCAAGGTGCTCGCGGAGCGCGAGCCGGCGCAGCTGCCGTGGGCCGAACTCGGGGTGGAGATCGTGCTGGAGGCCACCGGCCGGTTCACCTCGGCCAAGGCGGCCCGTGCGCACATCGACGCCGGGGCGAAGCGGGTCCTGGTCAGCGCCCCGGCCGACGGTGCCGACGTCACGCTCGCCTACGGGGTCAACACGGACGCGTACGACCCGGACGTGCACACGATCGTCTCGAACGCCTCGTGCACCACCAACGCCCTCGCGCCGCTGGCCTCGGTCCTCGACGACCTCGCGGGCATCGAGCACGGCTTCATGACCACGGTGCACGCCTACACGCAGGAGCAGAACCTGCAGGACGGCCCGCACCGCGACCCCCGCCGGGCCCGCGCCGCCGGCGTCAACATCGTGCCGACCACGACCGGCGCCGCCAAGGCCATCGGCCTGGTCCTGCCGAACCTCGACGGGAAGCTGTCGGGCGACTCGATCCGCGTGCCGGTCCCGGTGGGTTCGATCGTCGAGCTCAACACGACCGTCGCCCGCGACGTGACCCGCGAGGACGTGCTCGCGGCCTACCGCGCGGCGGCCGAGGGCCCGCTCGCCGGGGTGCTGGAGTACTCGGACGACCCGCTGGTGTCGGCCGACATCACCGGCAACCCGGCCTCGTCGATCTTCGACTCGGAGCTGACCCGCGTCGAGGGCCGCCACATCAAGGTCGTCGCCTGGTACGACAACGAGTGGGGCTTCTCGAACCGCGTGATCGACACGCTCCAGCTGCTCGCCGGCAGCTGACCGGCGGCGGCGCGGTCCCGGACAGGGGGCCGCGCCGCACCGACGGGTCCGCCTGCGGGGCGGGTCCGCCTGCGTACGCCTACGGGCCCGTCTGCGGGTGCAGGCGGGCCCGTGGGCGGGTGCGCGCGGGCTCAGCGAGCGGCCGCGGCGGAGGCGGCCGGGACCACCTCGAAGTCGTATTCGTGCATGGCCGCCGCGAAACCGCAGACGCGGTCCCTGCCCGCGTAGCGGCCGTTGTCGAAGGCGAAGCCGGAGCCGGCCCCGGACTTCGCGTCCGCCTTCACGCGCATCCTGACCTCGGACGCGGCCCCTGCCTTCAGGCCGACGGCGAGCGTCGCGTACTCCGAGAGCGTGCCGGGCAGCGGCTTCCAGCCGCCCGCCTTCTTGTCGTACCACTGCACGCGGAGCTTCTGGTCCGCGAAGGTGCCCGCCTCGTACGAGGAGACCTCCACGTTCGCGCCGACCGCCGCCAGGGTGCGGGCGGAGGTGTTCACGGTACGGAAGGTGAACTTGGCCCAGGTGCCGGCGACGAGCCGGGACGGGAAGCCGACGAGCTCGGTGGCCGTCCGCGGCTCGGTGGTCGTCCACCGGGTGCAGGAGGCGAAGGGACCGGCCGGGGCCGGGGCGGCGGAGGCCGGGACGGCGGAGGCCAGCGCGGCGGGGGCGGCGACGGCGGTCGCGGCCAGGATCGCCAGGGTGCGGCGAAGGTTCATGCGGGTTCCCCCTGTGGATGTGCGGTCGAACAGTGCGGCGCGCGAGGTCAGCCGCGCGGCAACCGGCCGATCATATGCGCGCGTCTGTACCCCTTTGGACTCGGGTACGGGGTTCCGGCGGGGCCGCGGACGCGGCCCGGCGCGGGCCGGACGGGGTCGTGCGGCGCCTGCCCCGCCGATCCCCTAGGCTCGGCCAATGGCGAAGTATTTCGATGTGCACCCCGACAACCCCCAGCCGCGCACCATCAGGTCCATCGTGGACAGCATCCGGTCCGGCGGGCTCGTCGCGTATCCGACGGACTCCTGCTACGCGCTGGGCTGCCAGCTGGGCAACCGTGAGGGCCTGGGCCGCATCCGGTCGATCCGGAACCTCGACGACCGGCACCACTTCACCCTCATCTGCCAGAACTTCGCGCAGCTGGGCCAGTTCGTGCAGATCGACAACGACGTGTTCCGGTCCATCAAGGCGGCCACTCCGGGCAGCTACACCTTCATCCTGCCCGCGACGCGGGAAGTGCCGCGTCAGCTGCAGCACCCGAAGAAGAAGACGGTCGGTGTCCGCATCCCCGACCACGGCGTCACCCAGGCCCTCCTGGCCGAGCTGGGCGAACCGCTGCTCTCCAGCACCCTCCTGCTGCCCGACGAGGCCGAGCCGCTGACGCAGGGCTGGGAGATCAAGGAGCGGCTGGACCACGTGGTGGACGTGGTGGTGGACTCGGGCGACTGCGGCACCGAGCCCACCACCGTCATCGACTTCTCCGGCGGCACGGCCGAGGTCGTCCGGCGCGGGGCCGGGGACACCGAGCGCTTCGAGTAGCCGTACGCCGGGCCGGGGCCGGGGCCGCGTCAGAGCCGGACCCGGCCGCCGTCCTCTCGCAGGGGCCCCGGCGGCCGCTCTCCGTCCTCCGCGCCGGGCTCCCCGTCCGCCGGCGGCAGCAGTTCGGCGATGATCCCGGTGCCCAGTGCGTACGCGGGCACGCCGCCGGTGATGAGCGCGGTCTCGGCCGCGCCGATGAGCTCGGCGATGCCGGCTCCGGCGTGCAGGGCGCCCTGGGCGTGGATCCGCGCCGGGTGCTCCCGGCCGAGGACGAGCAGTTGGCCGAAGTGCACGAGCTGCTGCACCCGCGCGCCCAGCGGGTTGTCCGTCAGCACGATGTGGCGCAGGGCGGCGATCGCCTCCTCGGTCGGCAGCCGGCCGAACTCCCCGGCCAGGCGCAGCCTCTCCCGGACTCCGGCGGGCACGGTTCCGAGGGTGGCCCGGTAGCGGTCGCGTACGGCTTCGGCACGGGCGGCGGGGGTGCGGTCGGTCACGACGCCACCCGCGCGATCGCGGCGCGCACGGCCTCCTGGGCGCCCGGCGGGAAGTCCACCGCCCCGCCGATCGCCGCGGCGGCGATCTCGGCTTCGGCGCTCTCCTCGACGGCCACCACGAGGTGGGCGGCGGCGGCCGGGTCCGGGCCGAACACGAGCAGACCGTGGTTGGCCAGGAGCACCGCGGCCGTGGTGGGGCGCCGTTCCAGCACTTCGGCGATGCCGCGCACCGAGACGTCCGATCCGCGGGGGCCCCAGGGGACCACGGGGACGTCCTCGGCCTGGCCGAAGCGGAGCATCGGCTCGGTGCGGCAGGGCAGCGGGCGGTGGGCCACGGCGAAGGCCGTCGCGGCGGGCGAGTGGGTGTGGATGATCGCGCCCACGTGCGGGCGGGCCTCGTACACCACGCTGTGCATCGCGATGATCTCGGCGCTGACGGAGCGCAGTTCGCCTTCGAGGACCTGCCCGTCGAAGCCGACGGCCGCCAGCTGTCCGGGCTCCAGGCCGCGGACGAACCCCGGGGTCAGCAGCATGCGGCCGCCGTCCAGCCGGGCGCTGAGGTTGGCGTGCCCGGAGTGGGACATCACCCCGGCCGCGAAGAGGCTCTCCGCGGCTGCCACCAGCCCGTCGGCCTGCTCTTTCCGTACGTACGCGTGTGCGCTGTCGCTCATGTCGGTCTCCCGTCTCCGGTCTCCAAATGCGTGGGCGGGGGCGCTCGTTCGCCGCTGCCCGCCTGCCGACCACTCTCCGACTTGAACTAAGGTTCAAGTCAAATACCGGTGCCGCCGGGACTGCCGGAGACCAGGAGGAGCGCACCGTGCGCCGCATGACGATCGGCCGACTCGCCGAGCTGACCGGGGTGCCCGCGTCGGCCATCCGGTACTGGGAACGGCACGGGCTGCTGCCCGCGCCCGAGCGGGAGAGCGGGCAGCGGCGCTACCCGCCGGAGGCCGCCGAGCGGATCACGGTGCTGCGCAAGTGCCAGCAGGCCGGGCTGACCCTCCGGGAGATCGGGGAGTTCCAGCAGGACCAGCTGCGCCGGGAGGCGATGATCCGCGCCAAGATCACCGAGATCGAACAGCGGATGCTCGACCTCGACCACGCCCACCAGCTCCTGACCCACGCCCTGAAGTGCAGCGAGGAGGACATCGTCAGGTGCCCGAAGTTCCGCGACCAGATGGCGCAGTGGCAGCGGCCCGATCCTGCGCCCTGAGGCGGCTCGGTACGCCCCGACGGTCGGGGGTTCCCCGGTGGGCCGGATACGGCCAATTCGGCCGCCTTGGGCGCGAAGGCGCCGGTCCGGGGTTGCCGCGGCGGCGGAGGGCAGGTGCCGGAAGGGGTGTGCGGGGGCGCGGACCGGGGGTGTCACACAGGGATCGGGGGGCTGTCACACGACGGTCACACTCCCCTCTCCGTCCCGTCAAAACCGGGGGCTCCAGGGTGACTTGAAAGTGGCTGCCGGAGGGTGCGGGCGGGCCGGCCGCGTTGATCACGTGGTTCCGGTTTCACATACTGCGCTGACCGGCCGGCGGGGGCGTTGCAGGCCCCGGGCCGGGACGACCACTCGACCTCGTCCCAAGCTCCTGGGGGAGACTTGCACGCACATGTGCGCAGAGCACGCGCCTTGACCATTGCAGCGGCCGCTTCGGTGGCCCTGGTGGCAGGCATGACCGGCCCCGCGACGGCGATCGCCGCGGACGCGCCGGCCGCACCGGACCTCACACGCGCCGACGGCAGCCGGCGGATCCCGCTGGTCACCGGCGACCTGGTGGTGGTGAACGCCAGGGGCCGGATGGTGGGCTTCGAGGCGGCCGCGGGCCGCGAGCGGATACCCGTCCAGGTGCAGCGCATCGGGGACCGCACGCTCGTGGTGCCCGCCGACGCGCAGCGCCTGATCGCCGCGGGCCGGCTGGACCAGCGGCTCTTCGACCTCGCCGTGCTCACCGAGCCGCGGCTGCGCAGGAGCCACGGCGCCGGCCTCAAGCTGATCGTGCAGTACGACGGCGGTGCCGGAGCGGCGGCACGCGCCGGGCTGCGTGCGGCGGGTGACGCCGGGCTGCGGACGTTCCCGACGATCAACGCCGATGCCGTGCGCACGGCCCCCGGGGACCTGGCACGGGTCTGGGACGCGCTGACGGACCGGCAGCCGGACGGGGCGCGCTCCGCGGCGCCCGGGATCGCGAAGGTGTGGCTGGACGGAGTGCGGGCGGCGCGCCTGGACCGCAGCGTCCGGCAGATCGGCGCCGACAAGGCGTGGGCGTCCGGGTACGACGGCAAGGGCGTCAAGATCGCCGTCCTCGACACCGGCGTGGACAAGACCCACGCGGACCTGAAGACCCAGGTGGTCGGGGAGAAGAACTTCTCCTCCTCCCCCGACGCCGTGGACCGGGTCGGGCACGGCACGCACGTGGCGTCGATCGCCGTGGGCACCGGCGCCCGGTCCGGCGGCCGGTTCAAGGGGGTCGCGCCCGGGGCGAAGGTGATCAGCGGGAAGGTCCTGGACGACCAGGGGTTCGGGGACGACTCCGCCGTGATCGCGGGCATGGAGTGGGCCGCCGCCGAGGGCGCGGACGTGGTCAACCTGAGCCTGGGCAGCCCCGACGGCCCGGGCGTGGACCCGGTCGAGGCCACGGTCAACCGGCTGTCCGCGCAGAAGGGCATCCTGTTCGCCGTCGCGGCGGGCAACGAGGGCGCGGCCGGCGGCTCGACGGTCGGCTCCCCCGGCAGTGCGGACGCCGCGCTGACCGTGGGTGCGGTGGACCACGAGGACCGGCTGGCGCCGTTCTCCAGCACCGGCCCGCGGGCCGGCGACGGGGCGGTGAAGCCGGACGTGACCGCACCGGGCGTGGCCATCACCGCGGCGGCGGCCCCGGGCAGCCTCATCGACACGAAGCCGGGCGTCCCGCACCCGGCGCCGGGGTACCTGCAGATCGACGGCACCTCCATGGCCACCCCGCACGTGGCGGGCGCGGCCGCGATCCTCAAGCAGCGTCATCCGGACTGGAAGTACGCCGAGTTGAAGGGGGCGCTGACGGCGTCCGCGAAGGACGGCGGCTACGCGGCGGTGCAGCAGGGCTCGGGCCGCATCCGGGTGGACAGGGCGCTGGCGCAGACCGTGGTCGCGGAGCCGGTCTCGCTGAACTTCGGCACGGCCCGCTGGCCGCACGCCGACGACCGCCCCGTGACCCGGAAGGTGACCTACCGCAACCTCGGCGGCACCGCCGTCACCCTCGACCTGTCCGTGGCCGGCCTGGACCCGGCGGGCAAGCCCGCCCCGGCCGGGTTCTTCAGGCTGGGCGCCTCGAAGGTGACGGTGCCGGCCGGGGGCACGGCCTCGGTGGACCTCGTCGCGGACACCAGGATCGGCAGCACGGACGGCTCCTTCTCGGGCTTCGTCACCGCCACCCGCGGGGGCCAGTCGGTCCGTACGGCGGCGGTGGCCGTGCGGGAGGCGGAGTCGTACGACCTCACGGTCCGGACCCTCGGGCGGGACGGGGCCGATGCCCGGAACTTCTCCAACAGCCTGATCGGCATCGGCGGTTCCGCTGCGGGCTTCCAGGCGCGGATCGACAACGAGCCGGGCACGCACACGCTGCGCGTGCCGAAGGGCTCGTACACGTTCAACACCGCCGTCTACGTGGACCCGTCCGACTACGCCCGGGGCACCGACTGGATCGCCCAGCCGCGGCTGGACGTCACCCGCGACCTGACGGTCACCGCGGACGCCCGCACCACCAAGCCGGTGGACCTCACGGTGCCGGGCATCACCAAGGCGGACTACGCGGGCACGTACTACGAGCGGTCCGCAGGCACCGAGCGCGCCGGCAACGGCTGGGTCCTGCGGGGCTTCACCGGCTTCCGCACC
This sequence comes from Streptomyces sp. NPDC030809, assembly GCF_055572195.1. Taxonomy (NCBI): domain Bacteria; kingdom Bacillati; phylum Actinomycetota; class Actinomycetes; order Kitasatosporales; family Streptomycetaceae; genus Streptomyces; species Streptomyces sp. NPDC030809. The sequence goes on along the minus strand of NZ_JBVIDV010000043.1, from coordinate 26,440 downwards.
GCCCACCGGGGTCCGGCCGTCATTGACGGCTCGCTCCTGCAGACCTGGGACGCGCACTTCCTCAAGGGCGCCACGGACCAGTACGCGGTGGCCTACGGAGGCAAGACGGGCCGGGTGGCGACGGGATACACCAAGCACGTGAAGGCGGCGGAGCTGGCCACGCTCAAGGTCGGCCTCGGCGCCTCCGCCCCCGGGAAGTCCGCGCTCTCCTCCCCGTTCGCCCATCTGCCGGGTGCGCCCGAGGGCAACGGCTTCTCCGCGCGCCAGGCGGCGCCGGGCACCCGCACCTTCCACGTCTCCACCTCCGACGGCGTCACCTGGCTCACCCGCTTCGACCAGCTCGGAAAGCCCGACGAGCAGGGCTTCCCGGCCTGGGAGGGCAGCCAGGAGATGCTCCGGCCGAAGCGCTACGAGGCGGGCCGGACGTACCGGGAGACCTTCAACACCGGGGTCATCGGCCCCCTGGTGGACACGGCCGCGGGCGCGGGCGTCTTCCGCACCGCCCCCGACCCGGCCACGGGCGAGCAGACGCTCGTCGGCGCCGTGCCGCTGTTCTCCGACGGCAAGGGCCACGCGGGGCGCAGCCCGTTCAGCTCGGCCACGACCACGCTCTACCGCAACGGCGTCAAGGTCGGCGCCAAGGAGGACCCGCTGTCCGGCTTCGAGTCGTTCACGGTCGACGGCACCGATGCCGAGTACCGGCTGACGGCCTCCGTGGCCCGCCCGGCGGCGCTGGCCTCGGCGTCCACCCGGATCGACGCCGCCTTCACGTTCCGCTCGAAGCAGGTCGCGGCCACCACCGCCCTGCCGGTGTCCACCGTCCGCTTCGCGGCCCCGGTCGACCTCGGCTCGCGCGCCCCGGCGGGCGCTGCGGTCCTGGTCCCCGTGACCGTGCAGGGCTCGGCGGCCGGAGGCAACCTCAAGTCGCTGACCGTTTCGGTGAGTTACGACAAGGGCCGGACCTGGCGCACCGTGCCGGTCCGGGACGGGAAGATCTCGGTCCGGAACCCGGCGAAGGACTCCTCCGTCTCGCTGGCCGCCAAGGTCACGGACAAGCAGGGCAACACTTCGACCCTGACGATCCACCACGCGTGGTACGGGAGGTGACCCCGCCCGCGTGACGAACCGCTGCCCCCGGCCCCCGGCCCCCTCCCGGAGCCGGGGGCAGCCTGCCGTGCACCCCGGGGGGCGCGCGGTGCATCCGTACCGGCGTGCGGGACCGCACGGGCGGGCGCGGAGTTGCCGGACGGGCCGGTCGGTGCTTGCTTGGACGGGGAGAGCCCCCGGTCCGCGGGGGCGCCGCGCGCCGGGAGGCCGCTGTGAGGTTCGCGCAGATCATCGACTTCGAGACCGAGCGCGCCGAGGAGATGCGCGACCTCATCCGCGCGTACGAGGAGAAGGCCCGGGCGGAGGGCCGCAAGCTCGGACCGACACGCCGCACGCTGCTGCGCGACCGGGCGAATCCGAACCGCTACCTGGCCGTGGTCGAGTTCGACTCGTACGAGGAGGCCATGGCCAACAGCGACGCGCCGGAGACGACCGAGCTGGCGCAGCGGCTGGCCGCCCTTTCGACACGGCCGCCGGCCTTCACCGACTGCGACGTGGCGGAGTCCGAGGAGCTGTAGCACCGCGTCATAGCGGGGCAATTCGTCTCATTCCTCATAAAATTCACGCAATGAGGAGTCCCCTTCCCCGCATCCGAAGGTCTTCCGCCCTCCCGGCCTGGGTGGCTGCCGCTGCCGTGGTCCTCGCGGTGCAGGCCCCCGCCCCGGCTCTCGCCCGTCCCCCGCTCGCCGCGGGCCGCCATGCCGATCCCGTCGGCGGCCCGGGGCACCGGCCGGGGCCCCTGACCGGCGAGGCCGCCGTCATCGGCGCGGAGCACGCCCGGGTGCACGCCCGGCTCCGTGCGGCCGCCCGGGGTACGCAGGCCTATCCGCAGGCCAAGCGCACGGCGAGCCTGGCCGCGCTCCGGGAGTCCCAGCTCAGGACCAACGCACCGCTGGCGGCGGCGCGGTTCGGCCGGTTCACGGAGTACTTCCAGTCCCCCGACTTCGGGGTGCACACGGCCCTGCTGCCGACCGGGAAGGTGCTCCTCTTCTCCTTCGAGCGGGTGGAGACCGACCCCACCAAGGAGACCGGTCCCACCAACACGGTCGGCGTGACCAACGCGGGCCGCGCCTACCTGTGGGACCCCGCCCGCGGGACCGGCCCGCGGGCCTTCACCGCCGTCCCCCCGCCCGTGGTCCTGGTGCCCGACGGCCGGTACGCCCCGCGCCCGGCGCCCTTCTTCTGCTCCGGGCACGCCTACCTCCCCAACGGGATGGTCGGGGTCTTCGGCGGCAACGTGGGCGGCAAGGGCGGCAGCGGGGCCCGGCTGTCGTTCGTGTTCGACCCCTGGACCGAGCACTGGTACCGCAACCGGGACATGGCCGTGGGCCGCTGGTACCCCACCGCCGTGACCGGCCCGGACGGCCGCCAGATCATCATGTCCGGCCAGTCCGAACGCGGCACGGGCACCCCCACCCCCGTCGTGGAGCGCTTCCCCGCCCTGAAGCATCCCGTGCCCTGGCGCCCGTACGACATCCCCCTCGACCTCGACGCGCAGCGCCTGCGCGTGGACGCCCCGTTCCGCAACGACTATCCGCACCTGTTCTCGCTGCGCGACGGGATGGTCTACGGGCTGGGCCGCGACGCCGACCAGCAGTGGCTGTTCGACCCGGTCAGGGAGGTGCGCACGGACCTGCCGCGGCGGCCGGCCGACTTCCGCGGGTACGGCTCGGCCGTGCCGCTGCCCGCTGCCGGCTTCCGCGGCCCGGACTCGGTCCTGGTGCTCGGCGGCGACGCGCGCGACCCCCTCACGTACCGGCTGTCCGGCGGCCGGTGGACGGCCGAGGAGCCGCGGGCCTTCGGCCGGACCCAGGACGACACGCTGATCCTGCCGGACGGCACCCTGCTGACGGTCAACGGCTCCTTGGACTCACGGGACTACGGCAACGGGCCGTTCAACCCCCGGGCCGATCCGAAGTACCGGCGGACCGAGCTGCGCGACGCCCGCGGACACTGGCGGCTGGGCCCCGCGCAGCGGCTGCCGCGCGGCTACCACTCCAACGCCCTGCTGCTGCCCGACGGCCGCATGCTGGTCACCGGGGACGAGCTCCAGCAGATCGCGAACGACCCCGACATCGCGGACGGCATGGACGGCAGCATCGAGCTGTACGAGCCCGCCTACCTGCACCGGGGACCGCGGCCGGCCCTCGACCGGGTGCCGGGCGGGGAACTCGCGTACGACACCGGGTTCGAGGTGTCGAGCGCCACCCCGGGGGAGGTCGCGCGCGCCGTGCTGCTGGCGCCGACGACCGTGACCCACTCGGTGAACACCAGTCAGCGGTACCTGGAGCTGCGGCGCACCGGGGTCCGCGGCACCGCGGTCGGGCTCCGCACCCCGCCGAGCGCGGCCGACGCCCCGCCGGGCTACTACATGCTGTTCCTGCTGAACGCGAAGGGCGTGCCCAGTACGGCGAAGTGGGTGAAGCTCGGGGTCCGCTGACCGGGCACCGGTGGCGGGGCGCCGCGGGGTGGGGTCCGCTGGGAGGATGCGCGACCGTCGCGGCCCGTGGTGGGCCGAGCTGCCGCCCGCCGCGGGCGCCGCCGTCATGGCCACCTGCATCCTCTCGGTGGGCATCCGGCAGACCGGCCACGAGGTGCCCTCCCTCGCGCTGTTCGCGCTCGCGGGCCTGGGCTGGGTGCTGCTGGCGGCCGAGTTCCTCGTCCGCCTGTTCGACAACCGGTCGCGCTGGCGCTCCGAGGCGGACACGCCGCCGGCGCTGACGGCCGTGGCCGCCACCACCATCGTGGGCGTGCGCTGCTCCCAGCTCGGCTGGACGGAGCTCGCGTACGCGCTCCTCGCGGTGGCCGCCCTGGTCTGGCCGGTGCTCCTGTTCACCGTGGTCCGCAGCTGGCACCGGCGGATGCCCGGCTCGGCCTTCCTCGTGTGCGTGGCGACCCAGGGCCCGGCGGTGCTGGCGGCGACGCTCTGCCTCGGCCGGGGCGTCCGGTGGCTGGGCACCGCGGCACTCGCCGCGTTCTGCCTGGGGCTGCTCCTGTACGTCGAGGCGCTGTTCCGCTTCGACTTCCGGCAGCTGCGCGACGGCGGCGGGGACCACTGGATCGCGGGCGGGGCGCTCGCGATCTCCGCGCTGGCCGGTTCGAGGCTCTACGCCCTGCCCTTGTGGGCCGGCACCGGACACGAAGCCCTGCGCGTCCTGACCGTGGCCCTCAACATCCTGGACCTGGCCTGGTGCGTGGTCCTGCTCACCGCCGAGACCCGCTGGCCGCGCCCCGCGTACGACATCCGCCGCTGGGCCACCGTCTTCCCGCTGGGCATGACCGCCGTGGCCTGCCTGTCCACGGCTGCGGTCACCGGGCTCGACTGGCTGCACTCGACCGGCCTGGTGCTGCTGTGGGTCGCGATCGGCCTGTGGGTGGTCACCGCCGGGGGGCTGCTGCTGTCCCTGCGGCGGCGCCGTGCCGAGCAGTCCGCCGCAGCAGTTGGCCGGTAGCCCGTACGCCGCGCGCGCCGATGCTGCACCATGGTGCGCGCCGCAGACCGGGGAGGGGACGGGCGATGGGCGAGGACGAGACGGGCGGGACGGACCGCAGACCGGAGCAGGGGCCCGACGAGGCCGCGACGCGGGAGGCCGCGGCCCTGTTGGCGGCCGGGCAGTTGCCGGGGGTGATGCGGCGGCCGGACTGGCCGGCGGAGCGCGCTGCGCTGGCCGCCGTGTTCACCGCGGCCGGGCTCGGCCCCGAGGCGCTGGCGGCCCTGGTGGCCGTGCTGGACCGGGCCGCGCTGGACGGCCGTACGGCTGCCCGGCACCGGGACGAGGTGACCGCGTACCTGCTGCGGGCCCTCTCGGGGGCGCTGGACCTGGCGCCCGCTGCCGCGGCGCCGCTGACCGCGCTGGCGTTGCGGTGGGCGTTCGCGGGGCAGGAGCAGGGACAGGAACAGTGGCAGGAACAGGGGCAGGGGGGCACGGGATTCTCAGCGGAGCCGGCCGCGGAAGCGTTCCGCCTCGTCGGGTCGGCGGACGAGGCGGTGATCACGCCCTTGGACCAGTACGCCGCCGCCGACCCCACCATGGGCTTCACTCCCCCGGGCCCCGTGGTCGATCCCGACGACGACTGGGACCGCGGTGCGGCGCCGGGCGGCGACCTTCGTGGGTGACCTCGCCAAGGGGGTGGTCGGCGGCGCCTGGACCCTGCTCGTCGGCTGGATCCTGCCGACCGCCATCAACCTGGCCGTCTTTTGTTTCGCGGTGGCGCCCAGCCTGCGGCACCTGGCCCTGATGCAGCGCCTGTGGCCGGACTCCCCGGCCAACCTGTCGCTGCTCCTGCTCGCCGCCGCCGTGCTCGCGGGCCTGGTGCTCAACGCGCTCCAGAACCCGCTGTACCGGATCCTGGAGGGCTACCTCCTGTGGCCGCGGCGGCTGTACGCCTCCCGCACGGCGCGGGCCCTGGAGGCCAAGCGCCGGCTGGCGGTCCTCGCCGCTCCCGCCGGCACCGCGACCGGCGGCGCCCCCGCTCCGGAGCGCGCCGGGGACCTCCTCCAGCGCGCGCTGGCGCACGAGCGGCTCGCCCGGTTCCCCATCCGCGAGGAGCAGGTGGGGCCGAGCCGGCTGGGCAATGCCATCCGCCGCTTCGAGGAGTACGGCCACGACCGCTACCGCCTCGACACGCAGGTGCTGTGGAACGAGCTGGCCGGGGCCGCCCCGGAAGCGGTGCGGCGGCAGGTGGAGGTGGCGCGGGCGAGCGTGGACTTCTTCGTGGCCCTGCTCTACGGGCACGTGCTGATCGCCGCGGCCGCCCTGGCCTCGCTCGCCTCCTCGCGGGCGGACGTGCTGGTGTCGGTGAGCGTGGCGACCGTGCTCGGTGCGCTCGCCCCGCTGTGGTACCGGTGCGCCGTGCAGGCCACGGACGAGTGGGCGGCCGCCGTCCGGGCCCTGGTCAACCTCGGGCGCAAGCCGCTGGCCGAGGCCCTGGGTCTCGTACTGCCCCGGGACCTGGCCGCCGAGCGCGAGATGTGGAAGCTCGTCACCCGGATGAACCGCCGTCCGTACGCGGAGGCCGCGGTGGCCGCCTTCGCGCCGTACCGGGCGGCCCCGGCCGAGGGGCCCGGCACCGGCGCGGGGGCACGGACCGACTCCCCCGGCGCGGCAGCCGGGGCAGCGGACTGACTCGCCCGGCGCCAGGCCCCGGGCATCCGACTCCCGCCGGGCCGGGCCCGACGCATCGGACTGACTCACCCGGCGCCGGTCGTGGGACCTCCCGCACGCCTCCGGCGCCGGGGCGGGAATCCGCCGTAGCGTGCCAGAGGCCCGTCCGGACCGGGACGCGGCCGCGCCGCCCGACGTTCCCTGGAGGTCGTGATGTCCAGTCCCGCCAAGCCGTACGGCACCGTCGTCAGCGCCAACGGCGTCAACCTGCGCCGGTATCCGAGCACGGACTCCTCCGTGATCGGCAACCTCGCCCACGGGGACCAGATCGGGCTGCACAGCAAGGTGCACGCCCAGATCATCGACGGCAACGCCATCTGGTACCTGCTGCGCGACGCGGACGCGTGGGTCTCCGCGCGGCACGTGGACAACACCGGAGAGGTGCCGCTGTCCAAGGACGCCGAAGACCCCGTGCCGGAAGGCTGAGCGCCGCCGGTCAGGAGGCCGGGTCCGCCGCCTCGGCCGTCCGGGTGCCCGCGGGGGCGGTCCGGGCGCGGGACCCGGCCGCACCGCGGCCGGCCAGGCGGCAGCCGAGGCAGGCCGCGTGTCCGGCCCGGGCCTGGGCGTCGCGGGTGCGCATGCCCCAGTGGGCGGTGGGCCGCGGACCGGGGGCCTTGCCCCAGCCGGCGAGGTGGAGGGCCCAGGTGAGGAGGGCCGCGCCCAGGAGGACGGCCGCGCCCAGCCAGAGGCCCGGGGTCCAGCCGCAGATGCCGAGGCCCGCGAGGGCCGCCCCGATCGTGGCGACCGCGGTGCCGGACCAGCCGGCGACGGTGTGGCCCTCGTCGTACTGGTGTTGCCTGTGCTCGCTCATGCCTGCACCCCTCTGGGAGCCGCGCCGACCTATGATGTCTTAGCTGGTGAGGAATTTATCTTACGCACTAAGGGATTTTCAATGGAGGGCACGGACCGCCCCGCCGCCTCGGCCGCGGAAGCGATCTCGGCGATGGACCACCTGATCGCGACGAGCATGGTCGGGCAGCAGGAGTTCGCCCGGAACCTGGGGCTGAGCGTGACCGACCTGATCTGCTTCGCGTACGTCCTGGAGGCCGGGGAGCAGCCCGTCACCGCCGGGGACCTCGCGGTGCGCGCCCACGTCACGACGGGCGCGGTCACGGGGATCGTGAACCGGCTGGAGCGGGGCGGGTTCGTCACCCGCCGGCCGGACCCGGCCGACCGTCGGCGGGTGCGCGTGGTCGCCGTCCCCGAGGCCGCCGACCGGGTCCGTGCGGTCTACGAGCCGTACTACGCCCGGCTGGCCGCCCTGTTCGCCGAATACTCGGCCGAGGAGGTCGCGGTCCTCGCGGACTGGTTCCGCCGCGCGGGGACCCTGGCCGCGGACCATCTCGCCGAGTCCTGCGAGACCTGACCGGGCCGGGCCCCCGGCGGCCGGACGCGGGGACGGCGGCGCGACCGCCGCGCCACCGCGTCCGGGTGCTGCAGTGCTTCGCCCGGCGGACGGCAGGCCGGGGCGGCGTCAGGACGCCGGGACCGGGAAGGGGTCGAGGTCCGGCTTGAGGACCTGGCCGGGCTTCGGTGCGGCGCCGTCCACGAGGTACGAGGTGACCAGCGCGTTCAGCGCCTTGCTGCGGCCCACCGCGCAGTGCTCGATCACGTCGACCGTCACCAGGACGGCGTTGCCGAGCTGGCGCTGCATCCGCTGCGAGAAGCGGTACTGGGTGGCCGGGTCGAAGGTGTTGCCGATGACCATGACCTTGTTCGCGGTCCGGCGGTTCCACGGGCCGGTGAACCGCTCCGCGGTCCGGGCCGGTGCCGGCCAGGTCGCGCACGCGGGGGCGTCGAAGGCCTGGTAGCGGCCGAAGGTGGGCGCGCCCCGCTCCCAGGCGCGGGCCACGAGGGCGAAGGCCTTGGGGTTCGACGGGTAGGGCTTGTCCTGGCAGTTGACGCCGAAGTACGAATCGTCCGAGGTGTACGGGGAGTCCGCGGGGGCCTCCCGCAGAGCGGTCGGGACGACCTTGGCCAGCCGGTCCGCGGCCGCCGGGGCGAACCGGCCGCCGGCGAGCCCCTGCTGAGGGTTGATCACCTGGTGCAGCGCCTGGAGCGAGACGGCCAGCGGGGCCAGACGGGTCTGCGCGTACAGGGCGTTGGCCACCTGGCTGGTGAAGCTGCTCAGGGTCACCACCTGGCCGCTCGGCAGGGTCACCGGCGCGGTGCGCAGGTGGTCGCGGATCGCGTCGAACTTCGCGCGGGTGTCCCCCTCGGCGAAGGCGCAGCGCGGGGTGCCTGCGGCCTTGCAGCGCTTGAGGAACTCGCCGAGCGCGAGCTCGAAGCCGCCGGTGGCGCGCTGGCGGTCGTACTCCAGGCCGTTGTGCAGGCGCAGGTTCGGGTCCACGTTGCCGTCGATGATGACCGCGCGCACCTTGTCCGGGTACATGTTGGCGTAGGTGGCGCCGATGAGGGTGCCGTACGAGAACCCGGCGAAGGTCAGCTGCTCGTCCCCGACGGCCTGGCGCATCCGGTCGAGGTCGCGGACGACGTTCATGGTGGACATGTGCCGGATGAGCGGGCCGGCGTTGCGCGCGCAGGCGTCCGTGTAGTCGCGGGTGGCGGCGAGGGTGCCGTCCACTTCGGCGCGGGTGACGGGCACCGCGGTGGTCCGGTTGAAGACCGCCTCGGCTTCCTCGTCGGTCTTGAAGCAGCGCAGCGGGTTGCTGCGGGCGACCCCGCGGGGGTCGAAGCCGATCAGGTCGAAGTGTTCGGTGACGCGGGGCTCGAACCGGGCCGTGGTGGCCCACAGGTAGCCGCTGCCGCCGGGGCCGCCGGGGTTCAGGAAGAGCGATCCGATGCGCTTGGCCGGGTCGCCGGCCCGCCGCCGCATCATGGCGATGCCGATCTTCTCACCGGACGGGTTCGCGTAGTCCAGCGGCACCGGGTAGACGGCGCAGTCGTAGATCTTGGGATCGGGCTTGGACTCGTCCGGGTTGCAGGGCGTCCATTCCACGGGATCGACCTGCCCGCCGGCGGTGGCCGGGGCGGTCGCTGCGGTGGTCGTGGCTCCGGCGGCCGCGGTGGGCGCCGCCGAGGCCGAGACGGCAGCGCCGGAGACCAGGGCCAGGGCGCTGGTGAGCGCCATCGCCAGAGTGGATATGCGAGACAAGGAACCTCCTTCGGCTGGCCAAACCCGGTCAGCATGGCACCAGTTGGGGAGGCCGTAAAGATCGCGGCCCTTCGGCCCGGCCGGCGGTCGAGGACCGGGGTCCGGGGCGGAGCCCGCGTGTTTCCGCCCCGCCGGCGTTTGAGGCGCGGGATCCTGGGCGGAGCCCCGGAAGACGGGGGCGACACGCCGGGTGCGGGGGCTTTCCTGTGCGCCGACCGGCCCCCGGCCACGCGTGCCGTCGCCCCGGGGCACCGGGCCGGCTGCTACTGGTCTGGGCAGGCGGTGCGGCAGGACTGCACCGACCGCCGCACCGCCGCAGCACCCCGCACCCCACACCGGGAGACACCCGTGCCCACCCGCGCCTCCGTACGCCGTTTCCGCGCCGGCCTGTCCGCCGCCGCCCTGACCGCCGCCGCACTCGGCGGGCTGCTCGCGCCCGCGCAGGCGGTCGGTGCGGGCCCGGACCCCGCCGGCGGACGCCCGTCCCACGACGAGCGCCTGCAGCGGCAGCTCGAACGGCTCGTCGCCCAGGAGGACGGTCCGCCGGGGGCGATCGCGGTCCTCACCCGGGGCCACCGGACGCAGGTCTACACCGCCGGCGTCGGGGACATCGCCACCGGCCGCCCGCCGCAGCTCGACGACCACATGCGCATCGCCAGCATCGCCAAGGCGTTCAGCGGGGCCGTCGCCCTCCGGCTCGTCGACCGGGGGCTGCTGTCCCTCGACTCCACCATCGGCGAGGTGCTGCCCGCCCAGCCGCCCGCCTGGCACGCGGTGACCCTGCGCCAGCTGCTCCAGCACACCAGCGGCCTGCCCGACTACTCGGCGGCCCCCGCGTTCCTGGACCTCCTCCGGGCCGACCCCCGCCACGTCTTCGACTCGCGCACCCTGCTCGACTTCGTCGCGAACGAGCCGCTGCTGTTCCGCCCCGGCACGCTGTACCAGTACTCCAACTCCGACAACATCGCCGTGGCCCTCATGGCGGAGGCGGCCACCGGCCGCCGCTACGAGGACCTCCTCAAGGCACTCGTGTACCGGCCGCTCGGCCTGCGTCGGACCAGCCTGCCCCAGGGCCACCTGCTCCCCCGCCCGTTCCTGCACGGCTACGACATCAGCCCGCCCGCGCCGGCCGAGGACGTCAGCGAGGTGGTGGGCACCTCCGGGGTCTGGGCCTCCGGCGGCATCGTCTCCACACCCCGGGAACTGGGCACCTTCATCCGCGCGTACGGCGGTCCCGCCCTGCTCTCCGAGGAGACCCGCAAGGAGCAGCTCGCCTTCCGGCCCGGCGACTCCTCCGAACCGGCCGGCCCGGGCACCAACGCGGCCGGGCTCGCGCTCTTCCGCTACACGACCCGCTGCGGGGTGCTCCACGGCCACACCGGCAACACCCTCGGCTACACGCAGCTCGCCGCCGCCAACCCCGACGGCACCCGGTCCCTCACGTTCACCATCAACACCCAGACCAGCAAGAGCAACAAGCCCGCCCTGCTCGCCCGGCTGCGCACCGTCCAGGAGGACTTCGCCTGCGCCCTCCTCAAGGACCGCTGAGCGGCGGGCGGGACGGCTCCCGGTTCTCCCCCGCCGCCGCGCGGGGGAGCAGCCGCGCGGGAACCCGTCCGCGCGGGAACCCGTCCGCGCGCGGCAACCGGCCCGCGCCGGACGGCGTCCCCGAGAGCGTCCGCAAGATCGACCCACGGGGAGGAACCGCCCATGACCAGCACGGCCGCCCGCTACCTCTACCTGACCCGCCACGCCGAGGCGCTGCCGGACGAGAGCGGGCTGACGGAAGCGGGCCGGCGCCAGGCCGCCCTGCTCGGGGAGCGCCTCCGCGGGGTCCCGCTCACGGCGGTCCACCACGGTCCGCTCGCCCGCGCCCGGCAGACGGCGCACCTGATCCGCGAGCAGCTCGACGGGGTCCCGCTGCGCCCCTCCGAGGAGGCCGGGGACTACCTCCCGTACCTGCCGGCGCGCGCGGAGCTGCCCCCGGACACGGCGGACGCCATGCTCGCCTTCCTGGACGGGTTCTCGGACGAGGAGCGCGAGCAGGGGCCCGGGCTCGCCGCCACAGCGCTCGCGGAGTTCACGGGTCCGGTGCCCGGCGACGAGCCGCGCCACGAACTCCTCGTCACCCACAACTTCCTGGCCGGCTGGCTGATCCGGGCCGCCCTCGACGCCCCGAGGTGGCGCTGGATGGGCATCAACCACGCCAACGCGGCCCTGACCGTGATCCGTTACGCACCCGGCCGCCCCCCGGCGGTCCTGCTCTTCAACGACTCCGGCCACCTTCCGGCGGAGCTGCGCTGGACCGGCTTCCCGCCGGAGCTCCACGTCTGAGGGGCGGGGGCGGCCCGGCTCGTGCCGGGGGGCGGTGTCACGGAGCGAGGGCGGCCGGCTCGTTCAGGTGGGCGGCCGCCGTGCGCCACGCGCCGGTCACCGCGGTCCGCGCCCGCGCGGTGCGGGCCGCGTGGTCGCCGGTGAGGTGCAGCGGGGCCCCCACGTGCACGTGCAGGTCCGGGCGGCGCAGGGGGGCGGTGACCAGGCCCGCGAGCTGCTTCGCCACGCTGCCGGAGGTGATGCGCCGGGCTCCCGCCTGTCCCACCGGGACGACGGGTGCGCCGGTCCGACCGGCGAGCCGGGCGAGGCCGCTGCGGAAGCCGCCGGGCGCCGCCTCGGCCGCGTCGCTGCGGGCGGGCAGGCCGCCCTCGGCGTAGATGAGGACCAGCCTGCCCCGGCCGAGGGCTTCGGCAGCGGTGTCGAGGGCGTCCGCCGCCCGGCGGTCGCCGCGGAATACCGGGATGTGGCCCCCTCGGGTCAGGGCGGCCCCCAGGCCCGGGATGCGCCACAGTCCGGCGGCCGCCATCACCACCGGTACGGCTCCCAGGCGGTGCAGCGCCGCCAGCACGATGGCGGGGTCCGCGAGCGAGGTGTGGTTCGCCGCGATGATGCTGCCGGGGGCGAACGTGGTGCCCGCATCGGTGTCGGTGGTCACCGACAGGCGCCCGAACGCGGGCAGCAGGCTGCCGGAGAGGCTGCTGAGCATGGGACGGAACTCCCGGTCTTGACGATGTCTGCCTCCATCGTCTTCGGCCGGTGCGCGCGCCCGCGTGAGTCGGGGTACTCATCCGCACCCGGGTAGTCGAACCCGACCTGGGCTTCCCGATCGTGCCGCCCCCGGGCGGGCGTGTCCCGCGTCACATCCGGTTGACCTCAAGTCCGCTTGAGGTCCGAACCTGGGGCCATGACTTCTCCACTGCGCATCGCACTCGTCATCGGCAGCACCCGCGAGGGCCGTTTCGGACCGAAGGTCGCCGCCTGGTTCCAGTCCTTCACCGCGGGCCGGGCCGATGTCGAGCTCGACGTCATCGACCTGGCCGACGCCGACCTGCCGGCCCACTGGACCCACGATCCGTCCCCGCAGACCCGGGAGTTCGTGCAGCGCCTCGCCGCGGCGGACGCGTACGTGGTCCTCACCCCCGAGTACAACCACTCCTTCCCCGCCTCGCTCAAGCAGGCCATCGACATCGCCGGACGGGTCTGGACCCGCAAGCCGGTCGGCTTCGTCTCGTACGGCGGGCTCTCGGGCGGCCTGCGCGCCGTGGAGCAACTACGCCTCGTCTTCGCAGAGTTGCACGCGGCCACCATCCGCGAGACCGTCAGCTTCCACCAGTTCCCGTTCGACGCGGCCGGTGCGCCCCTCGACGCGGGCGGGGCCGAGAAGGCGGCCGGGACCATGCTCGACGACCTCGTCTGGTGGGGCGGGGCGCTGCTCGCCGCGCGGCGGCGGGACGAGGGGTGGACCGAGGCGGCGTAGCAGGGCGTCCGCGCCTCGGCCGGTACGGCCCGGACCCGCCGGGCCGTACCGGAGTCCCCCGTGGAACGGGTTCACTTGCAGCGAGGGGTGTCGTCCCCGCTGGTGACCTTGATGTAGCTGCTGATCACGTACCCGCTCACCCCGGTCGCGGTGTTCCTGGCGTGGAACCACTTGGTGCCGCTCTCGTGGTAATTGGTGTACGTGTAGCAGTTGACCACGACCTTCTGGCCGTACTGCCCCTGCCCGTTCACGGAACCGCTCGTGCTCGGGTAGGAACGCATGTTGACCCCGCTCCCGGTGAAGTACCCCTTGGTCTCCGCCAGGGCGACGGCAGCCGACGGCTCCGGCACTGCCGCCGCCCGGCCGACCGCCGGCACGGCCACGACGCACGCGGCGGCGAGGGCGGCCGCGGAGACGATGCGCTTGATCCTCATGGTTTCCGTCTCTCCTCTTCCTAGAACCAGTAGCTGTGGTTGTCGTAACTCGGGCTCTTCAGGACCACCTGGTCCCCGTAGCCCCCGCCCTTCTGCGAGACGCACAGGGAGCCGTGCGCCGTCGGGCAGATGGTGTAGTTGAGCTGGCCCGTCGGCCGGAAGACGTTGAAGCGCTGGTTGGCGCGGCCGTTGCACGACCACATGATCAGGCCCACGCCGGTGGAGTAGTTGGCGGAGGGCACGTCCATGCACAGCCCGGCGTTGTACTTCGGGTGGAAGTACCAGCCGCCCTCGCTCGCCCGCTCGAGACACCACTGCTCGTTCGTGTGGGGGGAGCTGCTCCCCTCGTACCAGGTGATGACCTTGGCCCCCTGGCCCCCGGACCCCTGCACGTTCAGGTAGTTGCGGCCCGAGGTGTTCTGGTAGACGTTCGCCGTCCACCCGTTGGGGCAGCTGTGGTTGGCCGCGGCCGCCGGGCCGGCGGTGACGAGGCCCGTCCCGCCCGCCACGGACAGGGCCGCGAGGGCGGGCAGCAGCCACCTGAACACCCTGCTTCCGGTTCGGATCATGTGTGCGTACTCCTCAGACGTAGAAGCGCTTGAGCGGAACACAGGTGTCGGCCTGGCCGACCTTGCAGACGTAGAGCTGCACGTCGCGCACGTCGTAGCCCTTGCCGACCTTGGGCAGGGCCGAGTTGAACGTCCGGGTCTTGTCGAGCCACCGGCTGCCGTCCCACTTCCAGTACGTGGCGTAGAGCGCCACGTCCCTGCCGTCGTCGAGACAGCCGTCGGCGACGGTCATGTCCCACTTGGTGCGGAACAGCGGGTGCCCCAAGGCGTCGCCGGTGTACTCCCAGTGGTAGAAGCCGACGGCCGTCCCGCACTTGCCGGCCAGTTCGGCGCCGTGCCAGCCGCCGTCCCATTCGGCATGGGCCACCGACGGCAGGGCCAGGACGAGGGCGGCCGCTGCGGCGGCGGCCGCTGCCGTCTTCATGCGCAGAGCCATGGGTCCTCTCCGCCTCAGCTGCTGGCCCTGTTGGTGCAGTCCGCACTGCCGCCGCAGAAGGTCACGTCCCAGTGGTCGTTGTTCTGGTTCTGGTTCTCGCGGACGTAGACGTTGCCCGCGGAGGAGCGGTACCGCGGATCGTCCCCGCGGTTGGAGATGCGAGTGAAGTTGCCGGTGATGTAGTTGGTGAGGCAGGTGGTGGGACTGAAGTCGATCTTGTAGCCGTTCTCGTGGCTGTACGTGCCGCGGCTGTGCCCCACCTCGGTGCCGCCGGTGATGGTCAGCGCACACCGGTTGGCGTTGCGCAGGACGATGGCGTCGCTGATGCTCGCCGCGTTGATCTGTTCCAGCGAGGTGCAGTTGGGCCGGGTGCGGTCGCTGCATCCGCCGCTGGAGTGGAGCGTGAACCCGCCGTTGGCCCTGAGCTTGCTCACGGCGGTGGCGTGGCTGAGCTTCGCCGGGGCGGCGCTCGCGGCGCCGGGGGCGGCGATGAACGCGCCCAGGGCGAGGGTTCCTGCGAAGGCGGCGAGCAGACTGCTGCGGACTCGGGTGCGCATGGCGATCGATCTCCCTTTCGGGGTCGGGTGGACTGTGCCGGTGCGGGCCCTGGGGCCCTGCCTTCCGGCGTGGGCCCCACTTCAGCAGCCGCGGCGGCGCCGGGCACAGGGCGAACAGGACAGCCGTCCGGTAGCGGACCGTCCGGCGGGGGCCCCCCCCCTGTGTGGGGAGGAACGAAGGGACTCGGGCCCGGGGGGGGAAAG
>NZ_JBVIDV010000043.1:0-11032 GCF_055572195.1 Streptomyces sp. NPDC030809 | reverse complement strand
CCCCAATTCAAGAATCTGGGGGTGCGGGGGAAAAGGGGGAAAGGAGACCCCTGTCGGTGAGGGGCCCTCCCTGCCCCCCCCCCCCGGGGGTGCGGCCACCCCGGACGGGCCTCGGCCCGGGGTGTGACCGGGCCGCGGTCAGCCGTCCGCGGTCAGCCAGCCGTACCGGATCGCGGCCAGGGCGAGCGTGAAGCGGTTGCTGGCTCCGGCGCGCTGGGCCAGCGCTTCCACGTGCCGGCGGACCGACCGCTCGCTGAGGTTGAGCCGGCGTGCGATCGCCCCGTCCTTGGCCCCGGTGGACAGCAGGACGAGGACGTGCCGCTGGACGGGGGACGGCGGCTGCGCGGCAGGGCCGGCATCGGCCGTACGGGCTCCCCCCGCGGCCGGACCGGGGCCCCGGGCCCCGGCCGGCTCGGCTCCCGCGGGGGCGGCGCGGGCGAAGAGCAGCCCGAACTGGTCCAGCAGGGCCTGCTGTTCGGCGAAGAGCCGGTGCTGGGCCCTGAGCAGCCGCTCCCGTTCGGTGAGCAGCTCGTGATAGGGGTGCGGTCCGGACGGACCCTGCGTACGGGGCGGGTGCGGGTGCACCATGCTCCTCCCTTGAACGGGGGTCGGGATGTGGTGTCACGGTCCTCGGAGCCCGCGGGGGCCGGCCGGATGCCAGCCGGCCAGCACCGGGGCGGCGGCGAGCGCCCTGCGGAGGATCCGGTCGCCGGCCGCCCCGGCCTCTTCCGCGCCCGTGGCGAGGAGGAACAGGGCGAGGTCCAGGCGGCCTTCCGCCGGGCGGGCGTAGACGTGCTCCAGCCGGTCGCCGGGCGCGGCGGCGGCCCAGACGGCATCGCTCACGAGATGCCGGTCGGCGGACCGTTCGGGTTGGCCGGGGGGTGCCAGGAGGGCGATGAGGACCATGACGAGGGGCACGTCAGTCCCAGATCAGGCCGAAGAGGCCCGCCAGGCCGAAGAATCCGGAGAGGCCGGACGATCCGAAGCCGGGAGATCCCGGGATGCCGGTGCTGCCGACGAAGGTGTGGAACATGAGCTGCCTCTTTCCGAGGGAAGGACGGGGAGGTGCGCGGTCGGTCTGGGAGGCGGGCCCGCCGTGTTCGCGGTGCCGAGTCTTGCCGAGCGCCGGCGGACCGGGAAGGGGCATCCGGTGACACCAAGTCCCCCTGAGCACTTGGTGTCAGGGCCGGGCGCCGGGCCCCGGCCGCGGCACCGTTTTCTACAAGACCCGCCTCCCCCGCTCGCGCACACTGCTGTCCACACGCGGCAGGGCGACCACGGAATCGTTGTGTGCACACGGGGAGGCGTTGATGCTGTCCGCACTGGGGCTCGACACGTCGGCCGAGGCCATCTACCGCTTGATGGCCGGGCAGCCGGAAGGCTGGGGCGTCGAGCAGATCGCCGACCGGACCGGTCTGGACGAGGAGCAGGTCCGCGGCGCGCTGGACCGGCTGGCCGAGCTCGCGCTGCTCAGGGAGTCGGCGGAGCGGCCCGACGGCTGGCGGGCGATCCACCCGACCCTGGGCCTCAGGCTGCTGCTGCGCCGGGAGCAGGACGAGCTGGAGCAGCGCCGCCGTGAGCTGGACGCGAGCCATGCCGCGGTCACCCGCATGATCTCCGACCTCGCCGTACCGTCCGGCACCGGCACCGGCACCGACGGCCGGCCCGACAGCGAACGGCTGGTCGGCATGGACGCGGTCCGCGACCGGCTGGAGCGGATCGCCGACGGCGCCGCAGCCTCCGTCTGCACCTTCATGCCGGGCGGCGGGCACTCCGCCGAGTCCATTGCGGCGGCCCGGAGCAACGACGCCCAGGTGCTGGGCCGCGGGGTGCGGATCCGGACCGTCTGCCTGGACAGCGTCCGCAACAGCGGGCCCACCCTGGAGTACGCGCGCTGGCTGACCGAGGCCGGCGGGGAGGTCCGCACGGTCCCCGCCCTGCCGCTGCGCATGATCCTGGTGGACGGGGCCAGTGCGCTCGTCCCGCTGGATCCGGACGACAGCCGCCGCGGTGTGGTGGTGCTGCACGCGGCCGGTGCCGTGGCCGCGCTCGGGACCCTCTTCGAGCAGGTGTGGGAGGTCGCGCTGCCCTTCGGCACGCAGCGGGCGCCGCATCCGGGGTCCGGCCTCAGCGCCCAGGAACGCGAGCTGCTGGGCCTGCTGGCCACGGGCCTCACGGACGAGCGCGTGGCGGGCCGGCTGGGCGTCTCCCTCAGTACGGTCCGCCGCAGCATGGCGTCGATCATGGAACGCCTGGGCGCCCGCAGCCGGTTCGAGGCCGGGCTGCGGGCTGCTCAGGCCGGCTGGCTGTGACCGGGCCGGCTGCGGGCGGGCCGCAGCCGGCGGCTGGCAGGAGCCGGTGGCCCTGCCGGGGATCACGGGCCCTCCGGGTCCAGCCGGTACAGGGCCCGCCAGGTCTGGGTGCCCACCTTGCCGTCGGCGGTCAGGTGCACCATCCGCTGGAACTCCTTGACCCGCCGGGTGGTTTCGGGGCCGAAGACCCCGTCGATCCGCACCGGCAGTTCGACGAGGCCCAGGAGGCACTGGACCTCCTTGACCCGGCTGCCGGTGTCCCCCTGCACGGTGAGCGCGTAGCCCGAGTAGTGGTTGCAGTACCCGGTCGCCGAGGAGGGCCCCGGGTCGGACGCCGCCCGGGCGGCGGACCCGCCCGCGGCGAGTGCGCCGAGAGCGAGGGAGAGCGCGAGGACTCCCCCGGCCAGGCGGTGCGCGTTCAGGGGTGCGTGGTGCGAGCGGTTCACGTTCGGTCCTTTCCGAGTGGCCGGTCCGGCACGGGGCCCTGGCGGGCCCCGGCCGGGTGCAGGTCGAGCATCGGGCGGAGCCGGGTGCCGGAGGAAGACGCGCCGGGTGAGCGCAACCGCTCACGAGCGGTTCCTGTCTCCTCAGGGGCGTGACCGTGCGCCGGCGGGCGCCGTCCTCTCCCGTACCGAGACGGTGACGTGGTCCACCCGGAGCGGATGGCCCGGCTCGGTGGCCGGGCCCGCCGTCGCCCCGTCGGCGCGCGGCAGGCTGCCGCCGATGGCGACGTTGAGGATCAGGAACAGGCCGTGGTCCACCGCCTGTCGCCAGGTGGCGGCGGGCATCCGGCGGGCGGGCACCCGGTGGTGGACCCGGCCGTCCCGGTACCAGCGCACCTCCTCGGCGCCGGGGGTGCGGTCGACTTCGACGGCGTACGTGTGGAAGCCCGTGCGGCAGCCGGGGCAGGGCTGCGGACCCGAGGTCAGGCCGGCGGGTTCCCGGCACGGACCGCCGTCGGGCACCCCGCAGTGCATGGTGCCGAAGAAGGTGTCGCGCCCGTTGACCTGCTCCATGACGTCCAGTTCCCCGACGGCGGGCCAGCCGGTGTAGCCGTCGCGCAGCGGGGCGCCGAGCGTCCAGAAGGCCGGCCAGTAGCCCGCGGCCTCGGGGCCGGTGACCTCGGGCAGGGCGAGCGAGGCCTCGATGCGCAGCACTCCGCCGGGCGGGGCCGCGAAGTCCGAGCGCCGGGTCTCGATGCGCCCGGAGCTCCACCGGCCGTCCTTGCGGGTGGGGACGATCTCCAGGACGCCCTTGCCGTCCAGGCGCACGTTGTCCGTCGAGGCGGTCATCGTCTCGATCTCGCCGGTGCCCCACTGGGGGGCCGGGCAGCCCGGGTAGCAGGTGCCGGTGTCGTGGATCCAGTTCGCCGCCGAGGGCGGGCTGCCGGCGGGGCCGTCGAACTCGTCCCGCAGCAGCCTGGTCCAGCCGTCCCGGCCGGGCCGGCCGACGTCGCCGGCCGCACCGGCGGCGGGGAGCGCACCGGATTCCGTCAGCAGCCGCTCCAGCCGCGGGGTCAGCACCACGGCCGCCGCGTTCGTCAGGTGGGCGTCGTCCCGGTAGAGCAGGATGCGTTCGCGGACCGCCGGGCAGGTGGGACCGGTGCCCGGGCACAGCACCGGGTTGACGCTGATGCTCCGTACGCCGGGCAGGGCGCCGGCCGCGATCCGGCGGGCCAGCGGGTCGGGCTGCCGGGAGCCGGCGCGGTCGAAGGCGCAGTCGGCCGGGTGGCCGGGGCTGCCGGACACGCAGGCGGGGATGTCGGTGCCGGGCACCGGGGTGTCCTCGACGTAGACGATCGGTGCGCCGAGCGCGCGCAGCGGGGCGAGGGTCTTCTCCCAGCCGGCCAGCAGGCGCTGCGGGTCGGCGGTGTAGCGGTTGAGCGAGCCGATGACGATCAGCCGGGGCCGGGGCCCGCGGCGCAGCCGCTCCAGGGCGTCCGCCCGCCAGGTGTCGCATTCCCGGTAGCCGCGGCCCAGCTGCGGGTTGTGCACGGCGACCTGCGGCAGGGGGCAGCCCTGCTTGACGAGTTCCTGGAGGGCCCAGCCGCGCCGGGCGGCCAGCGCCAGCATCGGCGAGAACCACTGGCCCGCGTGCGAGTCGCCGAGCAGCACGATCCGGTCGGGGCTGTCCACGTCCCCGAACAGGCACTCCGGGCTGCGGGTCACGGCCGGCGCGACCTCGCACCCGGCGTCCGGCGGGAAGTCCCTGCGGGCCTGCGCCGGGGCGGGCACCACCGGGCCGTCGGCGTACGCCACCCCCGGGTTGCGGGCGAGCAGGGCGGGACCGGAGGCCGCGCCCGGGGGCAGCCCGGCGGGGTCCACCGGGCCGGCCGGGCCCAGCAGGCGGACCGTCGTACTGCCCACGACCAGGGCCAGCACCACCGGGAGGACGATGGCCGAGACCCCGACCGCCAGTCCGCGGCGCGGGTGTGCGGAGACGGTGCGGCTGCGCCGCAGCGGCCGCTCGACCCAGCGCATGGCCGCGTACGCGGGCAGCACGGACGCGAGGGTGAGCGCGGTCTTGGCGGCCGGGCCGAGCGGACGGCCGGCCCACGCCTCGGCCAGCACCAGCACCGGCCAGTGCCACAGGTAGAGGTTGTACGACAGCCGCCCGATCGCCCGCGGCACCCGGCGGGCCAGGATCCGCCCCACGCCGAACGGCTCCTCGGTGTAGCGCTCGCCGCGTCCGGGGATCGCCGCGAGGATCACGGCGGCGGCGCCGGCGGTGGGCACCAGGGCCGCGCAGCCCGGGTAGGGGGTGGAGGAGTCGTAGGCGAGGACGCACCAGGCGATCGCCGCGGCCCCGGCCCATCCGGTCAGCACCCGCAGGATCCGCGGGCCGCGCATCAGGTGCCAGGGCAGCAGGGCGAGCAGGGCGCCGGCCCCGAACTGCCAGACGCGGGCGGGGGTGCCGAGGTAGGCGAGCGAGGCGGAGCGGTCGGTCCAGTGCAGGGACAGCGCGAAGGACACCGCGACCAGCAGGGCGGCGGCCGGTGCCACGAGCAGCCGGACGGCGCGGCCGCGGCGGGCGGCGCGGGCCGTGCCGAAGAGCAGGACGAGGAGCGCCAGCAGGGGTCCCCAGAACAGGTAGAACTGCTCCTCGACGGCGAGGGACCAGAAGTGCAGCAGCGGGCTCTGGGCCTGGCCGGCCGCGAGGTAGTCGGTCTGCTGGGACACGAACCGCCAGTTGGCCGCGGACAGCGCCCCGGCGAGTACGTCCCGTTCCAGGTCGGTGCGCCGCAGGGGCACGGTCAGCCAGGCGCCGGCCGCCGCGACCGCGGCGAGGACGACGGCGGCGGACGGCAGCAGGCGGCGGGCCCGGCGGGAGAAGAAGGCGCCGAGCCGGATCCGGCCGGTGGTGATCGCCTCCCGGACCAGCAGGCCGGTGATCAGGTAGCCGGAGATGACGAAGAAGACGTCCACGCCGACGAACCCGCCGGCGGCGCCGGGCAGTCCGGCGTGGAAGGCGAGCACGGCGAGGACCGCGACCGCGCGCAGGCCCTCGATGTCGGGCCGGAACGCGGACCGGTGCGGGCTGGGCCCGGACTCGGCGCCGGGGTTCCGCCCGGACGGGGCGGGTGCGGGCGCCGCGGTGGACGGGACGGGTGCCGGGGCGGATGCGGGCGCCGCGGTGGGCGCGCCGGCGGACGGTGGGCCCTCGGGCCCCCGCAGGCCGCGGGAGCCGGGTGCCACGGGGAAAGCCATGGTGATGAGGCCTTTCGGTTCGGCCGGAGGTTCGTTGCGGCCGGGTCTCAGCCCAGCCACGGGAGCATCGGGTCGACCCAGCCGGACGCCAGCAGTCCGGTGAGCAGGAGCAGGGCGGACGCGGCGAGGGTCTCGGGCCAGCGGCGCGGCAGCATGCCCGTACCGGGATGCAGCCGCAGGCGCAGGGCCTGCGGGATCCGCAGCCGGCCCGGGGCGGCCGCAGTCCGGGCGGGGCGCAGCTCGCGCGCCAGCTCGCGGATCAGGGGGACGTTGATCTGGCACTGGACCAGGAGGTAGAGGAGCAGGCCCCAGTTGGGTTCCCAGCCGTTGCGGGCGACGGCGAGGGCGAGCCCGGCCGCGGCGGCGCCGTTGGAGGCGAGCAGCCAGACCAGGGAGACGGCCACCACGCGGCGGGCCATGCCCCCGCGGGCCCCCTTGCTGCGCACTCCGGTGGGCACCCAGGCGGCGCTTCGCCCGCGGATCGTGTGCAGGAACGCGGTGGCGGCGGCCACGCTGGTGAGGACGTTGGCCCGGATGACCTCGACCCGCCAGCGGGTGCGGCTGATCCGGGGCAGCAGCACGTGCCACAGCCACAGGGGTGCGAGCAGCGGCAGTACGTGCCAGGGCCGGATGTCGTCGGGGTACCAGAACATCATCACGAGCGGCGGCAGCGGCGCGGCGAAGGTGTTCACGGCGGTGGTGAGGTAGCCGACGATGCCCTCGTAGAAGCAGAGCCGCATCCGCCAGGGTGCCCGCATCTGCCGCAGCACCGGGGTGCCGAGCAGGTGCAGGTTGCCCATCGCCCACCGGTACTGCTGGTTGACGAAGGCGGTGACCTCGTCGGGGGAGGTGCCCTTGGCGACCAGGACGGGCACGTAGAGGGTGCGGTACCCGCGGGCGTGCAGGGCGAGTCCGGTGTAGAGGTCCTCGCTGTGGTCGAGGCGGGCGAAGCCGCCCGCGGCGTCGATCGCGCTGCGCCGGTAGACGGCGTTGCTGCCGCAGCAGATCGCGGCGTCGCTCGCGTC
Source organism: Streptomyces sp. NPDC030809 (assembly GCF_055572195.1). Taxonomy (NCBI): domain Bacteria; kingdom Bacillati; phylum Actinomycetota; class Actinomycetes; order Kitasatosporales; family Streptomycetaceae; genus Streptomyces; species Streptomyces sp. NPDC030809. The sequence goes on along the minus strand of NZ_JBVIDV010000043.1, from coordinate 3,988 downwards.
CCGGGAGGGCTGGATCCAGCGGAAGAACCACTCCTGGGCGGCGCCGGCGGCCCGCTGGATCCAGCCCATGGTCTCGTCGGTGTCGAAGCACTGCGGGCTCTGCACGATGCCGACGCCGGGGTCGGACAGGTAGGGCACGAGGTGGTGCAGGAAGTCCGGCCGGGGCGCGAAGTCCGCGTCGAGGATGGCGATCAGCTCGGCGCTGCTGAGGGTCAGGGCGTGGTTGAGGTTGCCCGCCTTCTTCAGGTGCCCGCGGTCGGGGCGTACGACGTACTCGAAGCCGTACGAGTCTGCCAGCGCGGCGACTTCGGGCCGGTCGGCGTCGTCGAGGACCCAGACGGTCAGCGGGCCGGGCCAGTCGACCGCGGCGGCGGCGCGGTAGGCGTTGGCGAGCACCGGCAGGGGTTCGCCGCACGTCGGCAGGTAGAGGTCCACGCCCGGCGCCCGGGCGGGCTGCCAGGCGTGCACGAGCACCTCGTGGGACTGCCGGGTCAGCCGGCGCTGCCGCAGGCTGTTGACGGAGGACAGGACGAGGGCGACGACGTTGAGCCCGAGGACGGCGAGGAACGCCCACAGGGCGGGTGTGCGCAGGGCGAAGGTGAGCATGGTCACCGCCGTGAACACGAAGGCGAGCGAGGTGCCGACGAGGACCCAGCGCCGTTGCGGGCCGAAGTACCAGTAGAGCTCTTCGTCGGACGGAGGTTGCGGAAGGTGGTGCACGGTCATGGAGCCCCCCACGGCTGGATGCGTGCCGTTGCAGAACCTTCACCGTAACGGCAGAGGTATAGACCATTCGCCAAAGAGGAGGCCAACAGGCGGAATCGGCCACGGGATTGGCGAGTCCTGAATGGTCCACACCTCTGTATGAAATACGCAGGTCACAGGCGTGTGAACGGCACACGAAGAGCGCGATCGCCCAGGTGTCCGGCCGGTGGACCGGCCCCGGCCCGGCCCCGGCCAAGGAGCCATGATGAGGTGACCGCATGAGCGACATCGAGACGATCACCATCCCCGAGCACCTCCACGGCTACACCGGGGTCGCCTTCGGCGGATACGTGGCGGGCGTGCTGGCCGGGCGGGCCGCCGCGGAGCACGTCCGCGTGGACTTCCGACGGCCCGTCCCCACCGGGCAGCCGGTACTGCTCTCCCCGACCGGCGACGGCGGCTGCACCCTGTCCCGAGGGGACCTGCTGCTCGCCGCCGCCGTACCCGCCGGCCCGGCCGCGCAGGGCGCCGAGGTACCCCGGGCCCCCTCCTGGGCCGAGGCGCAGGCGGCCGCGGAGGCCTACCGGGCCGCCCCGCCGGACGGGCAGACCGACTGCTTCGGCTGCGGACTGGACCGCACTCCCGCCACCGGGCTGCGCCAGCACTGCGGCCCGGTGCCCGGGCGGGCGCTGGTCGCCACCGCCTGGACCCCCGGCCCGGAACTCGCCGGGGCGGACGGGCTGCTGCCGCCGGAACTGGTGTGGGGCGCCCTGGACTGCCCCGGCAACGCCGCCGGCCGCCTGCTCGACGGGCGCCCGGCCGGCGCGGTCACCGCGGCGCTCGGCGCCCGGCTGCTGCGGCCGGTCCGCGCGGGCGAGCGGCTGGTCTCGTACTCCTGGCTGCTGTCCTCCGCGGAACGCAAGTACGGGGTGGGCACGGCCGTTGCCACCGCCGACGGCGAACTCTGCGCCACCGCCGAGGCCTTGTGGGTGGTCCCGCGCACGGCCGCCCGCTGACGGGAGCGGCCCCCGCTCCCCCGCCGGCCGCCTTCCACGCCGCCCGGCCCGCGTGGCAGAGCCCGGGCCGCTGTCCGGTGTGGAAGGGTCGCTGCACCGGGTGAGGAACGCGAGTGGGAGTGATGATCCGATGTCCCGTGACGGTGCGGCGTACGGCGCGTGGTTCTACGAGAGCCAGCAGGACGGCTCGGCGCGGTCCGCCGCGCGGGTGCTGCCGCTGGTGTTCGATCTGGTCCGGCCCGAGAGCGTGGCCGATCTGGGCTGCGGCACCGGCTCCTGGCTGCGGGCCGCGGGCGAGCTGGGGGCCGGGACGCTCCTGGGCGTCGACGGCCCGTGGGTCGACGAGGAGTCCCTGCGCATTCCGGCGGACTGCTTCGTACGTCACGACCTCGCGCGGCCGCTGGAGCCGGTCGGGCGGCGTTTCGACCTGGCGATGTGCGTGGAGGTGGCCGAGCACTTGGACCCCGAGCGCGCGGGCTCTCTGGTCGCCGAACTCTGCGCGCTGTCCGAGGTGGTGCTCTTCTCCGCCGCGGTGCCCGGCCAGACGGGGAGCGACCACCGCAACGAGCAGTGGCCGAACTACTGGCGCGAGCACTTCGGCCGCTGGGGCTACGCACTCGTCGACTGCCTCCGCTCGCGCCTGTGGGAGGACCCGGAGATCGAGCCCTGGTACGCGCAGAACGCCTACCTGTACGTCGGTCCGGAGCGCCTGGCGCGCGACGAGCGGCTGCGGGAGGCGGCCGCGGAGACCGGGCGCATGCCGCTGTGCGTGGTGCACCCCGGGCTGCTGGCCCTGTTCTCGAAGCCGTTCGCGCCCGCGGTGCCCGCCCCGCCGGTACGGCGTCCCGCGCCGCTGCGCTTCCTCGCGTCCGCGCAGTAGCGGGGCGGGGGCTCCGGGGGGTCAGACCCGCGCCGGCTCGGCCAGCCGCCGGAGGGCGAGCCCGCGGTTGTGCAGCGTCTGCTCGCGGTAGACGGCGGGCAGGTCGGGGAGGGCGAGGAGCCGGTCGCAGGCGTCGATCGAGGCGGTCATGTCCCCGACCCAGTACGAGGTGATCGAGTACTCGAACAGCAGCCCCCACCGGTAGACCCAGGGCTGGGTGAACAGCACGTCGTCGGGGGCGGGGCGGTCCAGACAGGCGCGCACGATGGCGTGCGCCGCATGGTGGCTGCCCCGCAGCCGCAGGCGCGCCGCCAGTTCGTAGCAGGCCTCCAGCCGCTGGGGGCGCGATTCCCAGGCGCGGGTGAAGGCGTCCATGGCCGCCGGCCAGGCGCCGGGGTCCCCGCTGTCGCCGTGCAGGGTGCCGACCTGGAGCAGGGACTGGTACACCTCCTCCGCCCAGCCGCCCATGGCCGCGCGCTGCTCGTACAGGCTGATGGCCCGGGCGCGGTCGCCCATGTCGCGCATGGTCTGGGCCAGGTAGAAGACGGTCCGGGCGTTGGCCGGGTCCCGTTCCATCTCGGCGGTCAGCAGCCGGGCGTCGCGTTCGAACTTGTCGTGCTTCGAGCCGCCGTCGCCGTGGTCCTCGATGACCAGGGCGTCCAGGTGGGCGACGCTCTCGGTGCGGTCGCAGGTGATGAACTCGTGGGTGACGCCCTCGTACCGCCACGGCAGCCGGCCGCTGACCAGGCGCTTGATGCGGTACTCGGTCTCCCCTTCGTGGCGGAGCATGTACGCGTCCGCCGCCAGCGGGGGCAGCGGGGCGTCCTGGCGCAGGACCAGGTCTGCGTCGAGGAGGAGCAGGTAGTCCGCCTTGCCGTGCGCGCGGGCGATGTTGCGGCTGCGGTTGTGCCCGAAGTCGACCCAGGGTTCCTCGTGGAGTTCGCCGGGGATCCCGTGGAGCGCGTCGCGGATCAGCTCCCGGGTCCCGTCGGTGGAGCCCGTGTCGGTGATGACCCAGGTGTCGATGTGGTCCCGTGCCGAGGCCAGGCAGCGTTCGATGACGGCGGACTCGTTCTTCACGATCATGCAGAGGCAGACGGTCGGCTTCACGCCCGGACCCTACGGAACGCAGCCGCGCGGGGGGCCCGGCACGCCGGGTGTCCGGCCGGGCGGTGGGCCGCGGCGCACTCGTTCGGGCCCCCGTGCTGCTCCGAACCGGGTACCGGCGTGGGGCGGCGGCGGTCGCACCCCGCCGCACCGGCCAGGGAGGGCCGGTGCGGCGGGGCTGCGCGTGCGGACTACTTGGCGCCGAGGCCGGCGTCGGAGACCGCGGGCTTGCCGGCGGCCTTGAGGACCTTGTTCAGGAGCGTCAGGTCGTAGATCCCGG
>NZ_JBVIDV010000042.1:12404-38986 GCF_055572195.1 Streptomyces sp. NPDC030809 | reverse complement strand
CAGGGCACCATCGTCAAGGTCGCCGTCGAGGAAGGCCAGCAGGTCGCCGAAGGCGACCTCGTCGTGGTCCTCGAAGCCATGAAGATGGAACAGCCGCTGGGCGCCCACCGCTCCGGAACCATCGTGGGACTCAACGCCGAAGTCGGCGCCTCCCTCACCTCCGGCGCCACCATCTGCGAAATCAAGGGCTGATGCCGGCCATTCGCCTGCGGAATTCTTGCACGGTCTGACAAAACCCTGACAAAGGCACTGTTGAAAACGGTCTTCGGCCCCGCGGATACTGAATTCAATTCGTGGGTCTTGAGGAGAGGGAGCAGTAATGCACAGCACGTTGATCGTGGCTCGGATGGACCCGGGTTCGAGTGTGGACGTGGCGAAACTCTTCGGAGAATTCGACGGCACGGACATGCCCCACCGCATGGGCACCCGGCGCCGCCAGCTCTTCGCCTACCGCGGCCTCTATTTCCACCTCCAGGATTTCGACGAGGACAACGGCGACCGCCTGATCCAGGAGGCCCGCCACGACGAGCGCTTCGTCCGGATCAGCGAGGACCTGAAGCCCTTCATCGAGGCGTACGACCCCGCCACCTGGCGCTCCCCGGCCGACGCCATGGCGCAGCGCTTCTACCACTGGGAGGCGTCCGCGTGACCCCCCGACGCGTGGTCATCACCGGCATCGAGGTGCTCGCCCCCGGCGGTGTCGGGGCCGGGAACTTCTGGAACCTGCTGAGTGAGGGCCGTACCGCCACCCGCGGCATCACCTTCTTCGACCCGAGCCCCTTCCGCTCCCGGGTCGCCGCCGAGATCGACTTCGACCCCCAGGAGCACGGGCTCGGCCCGCAGGAGATCCGCCGCATGGACCGGGCCGCCCAGTTCGCGGTGGTCGCCGCCCGCGGGGCGATCGCCGACAGCGGGATCGGCCTGGCGGACTACGACCCGTACCGGGTGGGCGTGACCATCGGCAGCGCCGTCGGCGCCACCATGGGCCTGGACGAGGAGTACAACGTCGTCAGCGACGGCGGCCGGCTCCACCTCGTCGACCACGAGTACGCCGTCCCGCACCTGTACAACTACCTGGTCCCCAGCTCCTTCGCCGCCGAGGTCTCCCGCGACGCCGGCGCCCAGGGCCCCAGCACCGTGGTCTCCACCGGCTGCACCTCCGGCATCGACTCCGTCGGGCACGCCGTGGACCTGATCCGCGAGGGATCCGTGGACGTGATGATCGCCGGCTCCTCGGACGCCCCGATCTCCCCGATCACCATGGCCTGCTTCGACGCGATCAAGGCGACCACCCCCCGCCACGACGACCCCGAGCACGCCTCCCGCCCCTTCGACGGCACCCGCAACGGCTTCGTACTCGGCGAGGGCGCCGCGGTGTTCGTCCTGGAGGAGCTGGAGAGCGCGAAGAAGCGGGGCGCGCACATCTACGCCGAGATCGCCGGCTACGCCACCCGCTCCAACGCGTACCACATGACCGGCCTGCGGCCCGACGGCGCCGAGATGGCCGAGGCCATCCGCTCGGCCCTCGACGAGGCCCGGATGAACCCGACCGAGATCGACTACATCAACGCGCACGGCTCCGGCACCAAGCAGAACGACCGCCACGAGACCGCCGCGTTCAAGCGCAGCCTCGGGGACCACGCGTACCGGACCCCGGTCAGCTCCATCAAGTCCATGGTGGGGCACTCGCTCGGCGCGATCGGCTCCATCGAGATCGCCGCCTCCGCGCTGGCGATGGAGCACCACGTGGTGCCGCCGACCGCCAACCTGCACACCCCGGACCCCGAGTGCGACCTCGACTACGTCCCGCTGGTCGCCCGCGAACAGCTCACCGACGCCGTGCTGACCGTCGGCAGCGGTTTCGGCGGCTTCCAGAGCGCCATGGTGCTGGCGCGACCCGAGAGGAGCATGGCATGACCACCCCGGTGGTAGTGACCGGCCTGGGCATCACCGCGCCCAACGGGCTGGGCACCAAGGACTTCTGGGCGGCGACCAAGTCCGGCAAGAACGGCATCGGCCGCGTCACCCGCTTCGACCCGAGCACGTACCCCTCCACCCTCGCGGGCGAGGTCCCCGGCTTCGACGCCGAGGCCCTGCTGCCCAGCCGGCTGCTCCCGCAGACCGACCACATGACCCGCCTCGCGCTGGTCGCCGCCGACTGGGCGCTCGCGGACGCGGGCGTGGACCCGAAGGCCCTGGCCGAGTACGACATGGGCGTCGTGACGGCCAGCTCCTCGGGCGGCTTCGAGTTCGGCCAGGGCGAGCTGCAGAAGCTGTGGGGCCAGGGCAGCCAGTACGTCAGCGCGTACCAGTCCTTCGCCTGGTTCTACGCCGTCAACAGCGGCCAGATCTCCATCCGCAACGGGCTCAAGGGCCCCAGCGGGGTCATCGTCAGCGACGAGGCCGGCGGTCTGGACGCGATCGCCCAGGGCCGCCGCCTGATCCGCAAGGGCACCCGGATGATCGTCTCCGGCGGCGTGGACGCGTCGATCTGCCCCTGGGGCTGGGTGGCGCAGCTGGCCGGCGGGCGGATGAGCGCGAGCGAGGAGCCCGCCCGCGCCTTCCTGCCCTTCGACGCCGACGCCTCCGGGTACGTGCCGGGCGAGGGCGGGGCCATCCTGATCATGGAGTCGGCCGCGTCGGCGTGCGAGCGCGGGGCCAAGGTCTACGGCGAGATAGCGGGCTACGGAGCCACCTTCGACGCGGCCCCCGAACTCGGCCGCGAGCCCGCCCTGCGCAAGGCCGTCGAACTCGCCCTCGACGATGCGGGCGTGCCTCCGGCCGAGGTGGACGTGGTCTTCGCGGACGCGGCCGGGGTCCCCGAGCTCGACCGGATCGAGGCGGAGGCCCTGGCCGCGGTCTTCGGCGCGCACGGCGTCCCGGTCACCGCCCCCAAGACGATGACCGGCCGCCTCTACTCCGGCGCGGCACCGCTGGACGTGGCGACGGCGCTGCTGTCCATCGAGGAGGGCGTGATCCCCCCCACGGTCAACGTCCACCCGTCCGAGGAACACGCCCTCGACCTGGTCGTCGACCGCCCCCGCGCGGCGGCGGTCCGCACGGCCCTGGTCGTGGCCCGCGGCTACGGCGGTTTCAACTCGGCCGTCGTCGTCCGCGCCGCGGACTGACCCCCGGGGGCCTCCGCCCCCGCACCCCGGCGCCTCGGCCCCCCAACCGGCAAATCCAGCCCGCGGCCGGCGAACCCAGCCCGCGGTCGGCGAACCCAGCCGGGGCTGGCAAGTCCAGCCCGCGGTCGGCGAACCCAGCCGGGGCCGGCAAGTCCAGCCCGCGGTCGGCAAGTCCAGCCGGGGGTCGGCAAGTCCAGCCGGTGCTGGTAAGTCCAGCCCGGCGGCCGGCGACCCCAGCCGGCGGTCGGCAAGTCCAGCCGGGGCTGGCAAGTCCAGCCCGCGGTCGGCAAGTCCAGCCCGCGGCCGGCGAACCCAGCCGGGGACCAGCAAGTCCAGCCCGCGGTCGGCGAACCCAGCCAGGGGGTCGGCGAACCCAGCCCGCGGCCGGCGAACCCAGCCGGGGGTCGGCAAGTCCAGCCCGCGGTCGGTAAATCCAGCCGGGGCTGGCGAGTCCAGCCCGGCGGCCGGCGACCCCAGTCGGCGGTCGGCAAGTCCAGCCCGCGGTCGGCGAACCCAGCCGGGGGTCGGCAAGTCCAGCCCGTCCGGCGATTGAGGACCGGGGTCCGGGGCGGAGCCCCGAAACCCGCCGCCGGGCCGCACCAGGCAGCGCAGCGGGCCCCGCCGGGGCCCGGGGCGGAGCCCCGGTTCGGGAAGGGGCGGGTCGGGGAGAGCCCCGCAGGGTCCCGGCCGCACAGCACACCCCGCACGCCCCGCCCCGTACAAGCACACCCGCACGACCACCACCGCACCCCGAGAAAGGGCCAGGCACCGTGTCCACACCCACCTTCACCCTCGACGACCTCCGCCGCATCCTCCTGGAGGGCGCCGGCGCCGACGAGGGCGTCGACCTCGACGGAGACATCCTCGACGTCGCCTTCGAGGCACTCGGCTACGAGTCCCTCGCCCTCCTGGAAACCGGCAGCCGCATCGAGCGCGAGTACGACATCACCCTCGACGAGGACCTCCTCACCGACGCCGACACCCCCCGCGCCCTGATCGCCGCGGTCAACGCCGCCCTCCCCGCACAACTCCCCAGCGCCGCCTGACGAGCGGCCCGCGGGCCGGCCGGGCGGCGCCCCCCACCCCGCCGCCCGGCCGCACCCCCGCCCCGGCCTCCCGGCCCGCCCGGTCTCCCGGCCACCCGGCCCGCACCCCCCGCCCCGGCCACCCGGCCCGCACCCCCACCCCCGCGCCCACACAAACGGAGCAGAGAACATGTCCTTGCAGGAGAAGCGCGTAGCCCTGATCACCGGCGCCACCAGCGGCATCGGCCTGGCCGCCGCCCGCGCCCTCGGCGCCTCCGGCCACAGCGTCTTCATCGGCGCCCGCAGCGCCGACAACGTCGCCGCGACCGTCAAGGAGCTCCAGGCCGAGGGCCTCGACGCCGACGGCGCCGTACTGGACGTGCGCGACTCCGCCTCCGCCGCCGCCTTCGTCCAGGCCGCCGTGGACCGCTTCGGCACCGTGGACGTCCTCGTCAACAACGCCGGCCGCTCCGGCGGCGGGGTCACCGCCGACATCGACGAGGAGCTGTGGGCGGACGTCGTCGACACCAACCTCAACAGCGTCTTCCGGCTCACCAAGGAAGTCCTCAACACCGGCGGCATGCGCCACAAGAGCCGCGGCCGCATCATCAACATCGCCTCCACCGCCGGCAAGCAGGGCGTGGTCCTCGGCGCCCCGTACTCCGCCTCCAAGCACGGGGTGGTCGGCTTCACCAAGGCCCTCGGCAACGAGCTGGCCCCCACCGGCATCACCGTCAACGCCGTCTGCCCCGGCTACGTCGAGACCCCGATGGCCCAGCGGGTCCGCGCCGGCTACGCGGCCGCGTACGACACCACCGAGGACGCCATCCTCGACAAGTTCCAGTCGAAGATCCCGCTCGGCCGCTACTCCACCCCCGAGGAGGTCGCCGGCATGGTCGCCTACCTCGCCTCCGACACCGCCGCCTCGGTCACCGCCCAGGCCATCAACGTCTGCGGCGGCCTCGGCAACTTCTGACCGCGCACCACCCCCGAGTCACCCCGAGTCACCCCGAGCCACCCCGAGTCACCCCCGCACCACCCCGGACCGCCCCGCCCCCGGCGGCACCCGCCCCACCCGCCCCACCCCCGGCCCCGACAAGGAAGGCGTCATGACCACCCGCGAGGTTGAGCACGAGATCACCATCGACGCGCCCGCACCGGACGTGTACCGGCTGCTGGCGGACGTCACCAACTGGCCGCGGATCTTCCCGCCCACGATCTTCGTGGACCGCGTGGACACCGACGGCTCCCGGGAGCGCATCCGCATCTGGGCCACCGCCAACGGGCAGCCCAAGAACTGGACCTCCCGCCGCGAGCTCGACCCCGAGGGCCTGCGCATCACCTTCCGCCAGGAGATCAGCACCAAGCCCATCGCCTCCATGGGCGGCGAGTGGATCATCGAGCCGCTCGCCGACGGCTCCTCGCGGGTGCGGCTGCTGCACGACTACCGGGCCATCGACGACGACCCGCACGACCTCCTCTGGATCGACGAGGCCGTCGACCGCAACAGCCGCTCCGAACTGGCCGCCCTCAAGGAGAACGTCGAGGCCGCGCACGCCGCCGAGGACGTCACCTTCTCCTTCGAGGACACCGTCCTCGTCCACGGCTCCGCCAAGGACGTCTACGACTTCGTCAACGAGGCCGACCGCTGGGAGGAGCGGCTGCCCCACGTCGCCACCGTCCGCCTCACCGAGGACACCCCGGGCCTCCAGACCCTGGAGATGGACACCCGCGCCAAGGACGGCTCGGTCCACACCACCAAGTCGCACCGGGTGACGTTCCCGCACCACAAGATCGCGTACAAGCAGGTCACCCTCCCGGCGCTGATGACCCTGCACACCGGCTACTGGACCTTCGAGGAGACCGACGACGGCGTCGCCGCCTCCTCCCAGCACACCGTCACCCTCAACACCGCCAACATCGCGCGCATCCTCGGCCCCGAGGCCACCGTCGCCGACGCCCGCGCGTACGTCCACCAGGCCCTGTCCACCAACAGCCGGGCCACCCTCGGCCACGCCAAGGCCTACGCAGAGGACAGGAACTGACATGACCTCCGGCCACCCGGACCGCCCGGTCACCGAGGCCCGCCGGGGCACCCGCCCGGACACCGGCACCCGCCCGGTCACCGCGCCCCCCGCCGCCACGGCCCTGCGCACCGACGTCCTGGTGGTCGGCGCCGGACCCGCCGGGCTGATGCTCGCCTGCGAGCTGCGGCTCGGCGGGGCCGGCGCGATCGTGCTCGACCAGCGCCCCGGACCCACCACCGAGTCCCGGGCCTCCACCCTCCACGCCCGCACCATGGAGATCCTCGACTCCCGCGGCCTGCTCGCCCCCCTGGGCACCCCGCCCCGCGAACCCCGCGGCCACTTCGGCGGCCTCGGCCTCGACCTCACCCTGCCCGGCTCCCACCCCGGCCAGTGGAAGGTCCCCCAGGGCCGCACCGAGGAGCTCCTCCAGGACCGGGCCGCCGCACTCGGCGCCCGCCTCCTGCGCCGCCACCAGCTGGTCTCCCTCACCGCCGGGGAGGACGAGGTCACCGCCGAGGCCCTCGGCCCCGACGGCCCCGTCCGCATCACCGCCCGCTACCTGGCCGGCTGCGACGGCGAGGACAGCACCGTACGGCGCCTGACCGGTGCCGCGTTCCCCGGCCGGGACGCCGGACGCGAACTCCTGCGCGCCGACGTCACCGGCATCGACACCCCCGACCGGCGCTTCCAGCGGCTCGGCGCGGGCCTCGCCATCTCCGCCACCCGCGAGGGCGTCACCCGCGTCATGGTCCACGCGTACGGGACCCCCGCCCGGCCCCGCACCGAGCCCCCCGCCTTCACCGAGGTCACCGAGGTCTGGCAGCAGGTCACCGGCGAGGACATCAGCCACGGCCTGCCGCTGTGGATCAACGCCTTCGGCGACACCGACCGGCAGCTCGCCCGCTACCGGCACGGCCGGATCCTCTTCGCCGGGGACGCCGCCCACCGGCAGATGCCCAGCGGCGGCCAGGCCCTCAACCTCGGCGTCCAGGACTCCTTCAACCTCGGGTGGAAGCTCGCCGCCGTCGTCACCGGCCGGGCCCCCGAGGAACTCCTCGACACCTACCACTCCGAGCGGCACGCCGTCGGCGCCGAGGTCCTCGCCAACATCCGCGCCCAGACCCACCTGCTGCTCGGCGGCCCCGAGGTGGAGCCCGCCCGGGCCGTCCTCGCCGAACTCCTCGCCCTGGAACCCGTACGCGCCCGCCTGGCGGGCACCATCAGCGGCCTCGGCATCCGCTACGAGCTCCCCGGCGCGCCCCCCCACCCCCTCGCCGGGCGCCGCCTGCCCCCCGCCGCGCTCACCCACGGCCCCGCCGGCCTCCCCGCCCCCGAGGACGGCGGCCCGCTGCGCACCCCCCACCTGCTGCGCACCGGCCGCGGCCTGCTCCTGGACCTCGGCACCGGCGCCGGACTGGGCGCCGGGCCCTGGGCCGACCGCGTGGACCGGGTCACCGCCCGCCCCGCCCCCGGCTCCCCGCTCACCCCCGGCGAGGCCCTGCTCGTCCGCCCCGACGGCTACGTGGCCTGGGCCGGGACGGGCGCCGACACCGCCGGCCTGCACCGGGCCCTGGAGCACTGGTTCGGCCCCGCCGCACCCGCAGCCGCCCCCGGCGCCCGCCCCGCCCCGGCCCCCGCAACCACCACCGCCCCCGCCACCGCAACCGCCGCCGCCCGCTGAGGCCCCGGCAGGAACGAGGAACAGAAGACATGGACGCGGACGTCATCATCGTCGGCGCCGGACCCACCGGCCTGATGCTGGCCGGGGAGCTGCGCCTGGGCGGCGCCCGGGTCGTCGTCGTGGAGAAGCTCGCCGAGCCCACCGGCCAGTCCCGCGGCCTCGGCTTCACCGCCCGCGCCCTGGAGACCTTCGACCAGCGCGGGCTCGTACCCCGCTTCGGCGCGGTCGAGACCAGCCCGATGGGCCACTTCGGCGGGGTCCAGTTCGACTACACCGTGCTGGAGGACGCCCACTTCGGGGCCCGCGGCATCCCGCAGTCCCGCACCGAGGCCGTCCTCGCCGACTGGGCGGCCGAACTCGGCGCCGATGTCCGCCGCGGCCTGGAGTTCCTCTCCCTCGACCAGGACGAGGAGGGGGTCACCGCCACCCTCGCCGGCCCCGACGGCACCCCGCAGCAGCTGCGCGCCGCCTACCTCGTGGGCACCGACGGCGGCAACAGCCGGGTCCGCAAGGCCGCCGGCTTCGCCTTCCCCGGCACCGGCGCCACCCGCGGCATGTACCTCGCCGACGTGACGAACGCCGCCGTCCGCCCCCGCTTCCTCGGCGAACGCGTCCCCGGCGGCATGGTCATGGCCGCCCCGCTCGCCCCCGGCGTCGACCGCATCATCGTCTGCGAGGACGGCGCCCCGCCCGCCGACCGCAGCGAGACCCCCGGGTTCGCCGAGGTCGCCGCCGCCTGGCAGCGCCTCACCGGCGAGGACATCTCCGGCGGCGGCGCCGACTGGGTCAGCTCCTTCAGCGACGCCACCCGGCAGGCCTCCGAGTACCGGCGCGGCCGCGTCCTGCTCGCCGGAGACGCCGCCCACATCCACCTCCCGGCCGCCGGGCAGGGCCTGAGCACCGGGGTCCAGGACGCCGCCAACCTCGGCTGGAAGCTCGCCGCCGTCATCGCGGGCTGGGCCCCCGAAGGCCTCCTCGACACCTACCACGCGGAACGGCACCCGGCCGGGCGGCGGCTGCTGACCAACACCCTCGCCCAGGGCACCGTGTTCCTCGGCGGCCAGGAGTCCGAGCCGCTGCGCACCCTCTTCGCCGAGCTGATCGCCCTCGACCCGGTCAAGCGGTACCTGGCCGGGGTCGTCAGCCACCTCGACGTGCAGTACGAGGCCCCGGCCGGCGCCCACCCCCTGACCGGCCGCCGCCTCCCGCCGCGCACCCTGGCCACCGCCGAGGGCGAGGTCCGCACCCCGGAACTGCTCCACTCCGCCCAGGGCCTCTTCCTGGACCTCACCGACGACCCCGCCCTCCGCGAGGCCGCCGCGCCCTGGAAGAACCGCGTCCACACGGTCACCCCCACCGCCCCGGCCCCGTACGACACCCCGCCCCTCCTCGTCCGCCCCGACGGCTACGTCGCCTGGGCCGGCACGTCCCCCACCGCCCTCGCCGAAGCCCTCACCACCTGGTTCGGCACCCCGTCCTGACCCCCGCCCCGCCGGACACCGCACCGGCCCCCGGCGTCCCCGCCCTTCAGCCCGTACGACTGCGGTCCCGGGGGCGCCCCCGCCCCCGACCCGTACGACTCCTGCACCGGGCGTCCCACCCCGGCCCGCAGGAACCCCGACCCGCAGGACCCCCGCCCCGCCGTCGAGCCGTCCCCAGCCGGACCGAGCCCCGGTCACCGGCGTGAACCCGCCCACATTCGAGCCGGATTCCAGCCCCCGGCGTCAAGCTGCCACCAGCCGGGGCAAATCCAGCCCCGCCGGCGTTCGAGGCGCGGGTCCGGGGCGGAGCCCCGAAAGCCCCGCCGGGTGCCGGGCCCCGCCGACGGGGCCCGCCCCCGGGCACCGGCGCGGCCGGACCCGCCCCGGCAACCGGTCCCCTGGACGCCAGGGCGCACCGGTGCGGGCCGCCCCAGGCCCCCGCCGGTACGCCCGGGCACCCACAGCCTCCCAGCGGTAGCCGGGGGGAGTCTGAGGCCCGGGGTCCGGGGCGCGAGCCCCGCACGGACCCCAGCCCCCACGCACCCGCACCGCACCGCCCCAGGAGGACCCCGTGACCCCCCGCCCCACCCACCGGACCGGCCCCCGATGAGCGCCCCCACCCTCGCGCCCACCGGCCCGGCCGGCCCGCCCCCGACCTCGCCCGGGGTCCGGCCGATCACCCTCGCCGCCGACTCCGGCATCACCCTGTCCGCGCTGATCGCCCGCCCCGCCGGCCGCCCCCGCGCGACCGTGGTCGCGGTACACGGCGGCGGCATGTCCGCCGGCTACTTCGACGGGCAGGCCCACCCCGACGTCTCCCTGCTCACCCTCGGCGCCCGCCTCGGCTACACCGTCGTCGCCGTCGACCGCCCCGGCTACGGCATCTCCGCCGCCCGCCTGCCCCGCGGCCAGAGCCTCGCCGAGCAGTCCGCGACCCTGGACGCGGCCCTCACCGGTCTCGCCGCCCGCACCGACACCGGCGCCGGGCTCTTCCTCGTCGCCCACTCCTTCGGCGGCAAACTCGCCCTCACCTACGCCGCCGACCGCGCCCGCACGGCCGCCGCCGCAGACCCCGGCGGCGTTAACGCCGTTAACACCGCCGCCGCCCCGCCCCTCCTCGGCCTCGACCTCAACGGCTGCGGCCGCGACTACGCCGTGGACCCCGGCGAGGAGCGCGACCCGCACACCCACACCCACTGGAAGCGCAACTGGGGAGCCCTCCGCTTCTACCCGCCCAACACCTTCCGCGACGCCGCCGCCCTCGTCGCCCCCATGCCCGTACGCGAACGCGCCGAGGCCAAGCGCTGGCCCGAGAGCTTCACCGCCGCCGCGGCCGCCGTCCGCGTCCCCGTCCGCCTCACCTTCGCCGAGCACGAGCACTGGTGGCGGCACGGCGAGGACGACCTCGCGGACCTCGCCGCCCTGTTCCGCGCCGCCCCCTCCGTCACCGTCCACCGGCAGCCCGAGGCGGGCCACAACATCAGCCTCGGCCTCGCCGCCCGCTCCTACCACCTGCGTGCCCTGGCGTTCCTGGAGGAGTGCCTGGCGCGCGCCGGCACCGCCGGCTGACGGCAGGGGCCCCCGTGACCACGTACCCGCGGCCGCTGCGCTCCCTCGCCGTGCGCGACTTCCGGCTGTTCGCCGCCGGCCAGACCGTCTCCGTGGCCGGCACCTGGATGGCGGTCGTCTCCCAGGACTGGCTGGTGCTCGACCTCACCGGCGACTCCGGCACCGCCCTCGGCACCCTCACCGCCCTCCAGTTCGGCCCCATGCTGCTGCTCACCCTGTACGGCGGCCGGCTCGCCGACCGCCACGACAAGCGGCACCTGCTGGTCCTCGCCAACCTGGCCTCCGGAGCCCTGGCCCTCGCCCTCGCCGTCCTCGTCCTGACCGGGGCCGTCGCACTCTGGCAGCTCCACCTCTTCGCCCTGGGCCTGGGCACCGTCAACGCCTTCGAGGTCCCGGCCCGGATGGCGTACGTCGGCGAACTCGTCGGCCCCGACCTGCTGCCCAACGCCTCCGCGCTCAGCGCCGCCTACTTCAACATCGCGCGGGTGGCGGGCCCCGCCCTCGCCGGGCTGCTCATCACCGCGGCCGGCACCGGCCCCGTGCTCGCCCTCAACGCCCTCAGCTACCTCGCCACCGTCGCCGCGCTGCGCGCCATCCGCCCCGCCGGCCCGCGCCCCGCCCCGCGCACCGGCCCGGACACCGGCATCCGCGAGGGCCTGCGGTACGTCGGCGCCCGCCGCGACCTGCTCGCCACCCTCGGACTGGTCGCCGTGACCGGCCTGTTCGGCTTCAACTTCCAGCTGACCCTGCCGCTGCTCGCCAAGACCGTCTTCCACGCCGACGCCACCGCCTTCGGCCTGCTCACCACCGCCTTCGCGGCCGGCTCCCTGGCCGCCGCCTTCGCCACCACCGGCCGCCGCGGCCGGCCCGCCGCCCGTACCGTCACCCTCTCCGCCCTCGCCTTCGGCGCCCTGGAGACGGCCGCGGCCGGGGCCCCGGGCTACGGCAGCGCGGCCCTGCTCCTCGCCCTGACCGGTTTCGCCGCGATCTACTTCGCGCAGGCCGCCAACCACCGCATCCAGCTCGGCACCGACCCCCGGCTGCGCGGCCGCGTGATGGCCCTCTACACGCTGATCCTGCAGGGCCTCACCCCGCTCGGCGCCCTCTTCACCGGCTGGCTGTCCGCCCGCCACGGCGCCCGCGCCGGCCTCGCCGCCGGCGGCCTGGCCACCCTGGCCGCCGCCCTCCCGCTCCTCCTCCCGGTGCTGCTCGCGGCACCCCTGCGCAGGCGCCGCCGCCCCGCCGCGGCCCCGGCGCCCCCCGTTCCCTCCTCGTCCCTTCCGCCCGCACCCCCGGCACCCGGCCAAGGCGGCCGGCTCCCCGGCGGCGCGGGCCGGCCCGCATCCGACGAAAGGCAGCGACAGCCATGACCGACCGCACCCCGCACCGCACCGCCTCCGTCCCGGCGTACCGCCCCGCCCCCGTCCCGGAGTACAGCCCCGGCCCGGGTACGACGTACAGCGCGGCGCTCGGCACGCCGTACGGCCACCGCACCGCCCCGGGATACCGCCCGGGCCCGGGTACGACGTACAGCACCGCCCCCGCCGCCGACGGGCAGCGGACGGCGGGCGGCCCCGGCGCGGACCCCGGCACCCTCGGCCACCTGCCCGAGGCCGCCGACCTGCGCAGCATGAGCCCGCAGCTGCGCACCGCGACCCTCACGCACTGCCTGCGGCTGCACCTGGACCGGCTGCTCCAGGTGCCGCCGGGCCACCGCACCGGCCTGCGGCTGCCGCTGCGCGCCCAGGGGCTGCACCTGCTCAACGCCGAGAGCCTGGTCCGCGGCATCCGCCGGGACCTGGGGGTGGCGCTGACCGCCCAGGAGGTCCTCGACGGCACCCTCCCGGAGCTGGCCGCCCGCCTCGCCGAGCAGCTCGGCCCGGCCGCCGCCCCCGGAGCCGCCGCCTGACCCCGGAGCCCCGAGCGCCCGCCGCGCTCCCCGGCCCCGCCCCCGCCCCCGCACCGGCAGTCCCGCCGCCCCGCCCGCCCCACCGCCACCCATCCGACAGGAGACCCGCACATGCCGCCCGCGACCGCCGAGGCCGTGCTCGCCGAACGCCTCACCGAACTCCAGGCCCGCAAGGACGAGGCCCGCCGGGGCCCGGACCCCCGGGCCACCGAACGCCAGCACGCCAAGGGCAAGCTCACCGCCCACGAGCGCATCGCCCTGCTCCTCGACAAGGGCAGCTTCTCCGAGGTGGAATCCCTGCGCCGGCACCGGGCCACCGGCTTCGGCCTGGAGGACAAGAAGCCCTACGGCGACGGCGTGGTCACCGGCTGGGGCACGGTGGAGGGCCGCACGGTCTTCGTCTACGCCCACGACTTCCGCGTCTTCGGCGGAGCGCTGGGCGAGGCCCACGCCACGAAGATCCACAAGATCATGGACATGGCCATCGCGGCCGGTGCCCCGCTGGTCTCCCTGAACGACGGCGCCGGCGCCCGCATCCAGGAGGGCGTCTCCGCGCTCGCCGGGTACGGCGGCATCTTCCAGCGCAACACCAAGGCCTCCGGGGTCATCCCGCAGATCTCGGTCATGCTCGGCCCCTGCGCCGGCGGCGCCGCGTACTCCCCGGCCCTGACCGACTTCGTCTTCATGGTCCGCGACATCTCGCAGATGTTCATCACCGGCCCGGACGTGGTCCGCGCGGTGACCGGCGAGGAGATCTCCCAGAACGGCCTCGGCGGCGCCGACGTGCACACCGGCACCTCCGGCGCGGCGCACTTCGTCTACGACGACGAGGAGACCTGCCTGGCCGAGGTCCGCTACCTGCTCTCCCTGCTGCCCTCCAACAACCGCGAACTGCCGCCCGCCGCCCGCACCGGCGACCCCGTGGACCGCCCCGGCGACGCCCTCCTCGACCTGGTGCCCGCCGACGGCAACCGCTCGTACGACATCCGCGCCGTCATCGAGGAGCTCGTCGACGACGCCGAGTTCATGGAGGTGCACGCGGCCTGGGCGCAGAACCTCGTCGTGGGCCTCGGCCGCATCGACGGCCACACCGTCGGCCTCGTCGCCAACCAGCCGAACTCCATGGCCGGGGTCCTCGACATCCGGGCGAGCGAGAAGGGCGCGCGGTTCGTGCAGTTCTGCGACGCCTTCAACATCCCGCTGGTCACCCTCGTGGACGTGCCCGGCTTCCTGCCCGGCGTGGACCAGGAGCACGAGGGCATCATCCGGCGCGGCGCCAAGCTGCTGTACGCGTACTGCAACGCCACCGTCCCCCGGGTCTCGGTGGTGCTGCGCAAGGCCTACGGCGGCGCGTACATCGTCATGGACTCCCGCTCCATCGGCGCCGACATCGCACTGGCCTGGCCCACCAACGAGATCGCCGTGATGGGCGCGGAGGGCGCGGCCAACGTGGTCTTCCGCCGCGAGATCGCCGCCGCCGAGGACCCGGACGCGATGCGCCGGGAGAAGATCGACCAGTACCGGCGGGAGCTCGTCCACCCGTACTACGCCGCCGAACGCGGCCTGGTCGACGACGTCATCGACCCCGTGCAGACCCGCGAGGTGCTCGCCCGCTCCCTGGCCATGCTCGCCGCCAAGCACGCCGACCTGCCCCGCCGCAAGCACGGCAACCCGCCCCAGTGACCCGTACGCCCGCAGCCGCCGCCCCGTCCGCCGGCCCCGCCCGAGGAGGAACGCACGTGAACGCCAAGCCCGAGAACACCGCCGCCCCCCAGGACCTGCTGCGCGTCCTCAAGGGGGACCCGTCCCCGGAGGAGCTCGCCGCCCTCACCGCGGTCCTGCTCGCCCGCGGGGCCGCACCCGGCGCGGCCCCCGACGACCTCGCCCGCCGCCACCTGGCGGTGGCCCGCTGGCGCCGGCCCGACCGGGTCGCGGGCTTCGACGGCCCCCGCACCTGGCGCTCCGCGGCCTGACGGCCCGGCTGCCTGCACCGCGCCACCCCCGTACCAACCCACGCCCGAGGGGCCGGACTTCACAGAAGTCCGGCCCCTCGGGGGTTTCCGCCGCGGCCCGGCACCGCGGCGCGCCGCCTCAGGCGGCCGCCGCCTCGTCCGGGCCGTCCCGCTCCCGCTGCCCGGCCTGGTCGCGGAGCACCGTGTACAGCCCGGGCTCCACCCCGGCGATCCGCTCCGCGGCCTCCCGGGCGTACAGCAGGGTGTCGGGCACCGCCCGCATCACGATGCGCCGGTCCCCGGAGCCGAGCACCGCCACCGCCGCCACGTGCCCGGCGCACAGCGGCAGATTGCCCACGACCCAGCCCCCGGGCCGCCGCCCGGTGCCGTACTCGCCCAGGTAGTCCAGGTCCGCGCCCCGGGCCAGCCCGGTGCCCAGACCCTTCAGGTAGGCCTCCTTGCGGGCCCACAGCCGCCCGAAGGCGACGGTCTGCTCCGGGCCGTGCAGGGCCTCCAGCTCCGCCCGCTCCGCCGGATGCAGCGCCGGCAGGCAGGCCGCGGCGGTCGCCGGGTCCGGGATCCGCTGCACGTCGGCGCCGACCCGGGTGCGGGCCACCGCCACGAGCGCCAGCCCGTGGCTGTGCGAGAGCGAGAACTGCGGGGCGCCCGGCACCCCCAGCACCCGCGGCCGGCCGTTGCGGCCGCCCGCGCCGTCGTGCCGTTCGCCCGTGATGCACAGCAGGTGCGGGGCGATGCCGGTGTAGACGGCCAGGACCCGGCGCAGGCCGACGTGCGCGGCCGTGTACATCCGCCGGTCCGAGGACCGGCGGTAGGCGTCGGCCCGCTGCCGCTCCTTGTCGTCGAGCTCGCCCACCGGCACGTCGCGCGGGGACTCGGGCGGCGGCAGGAGCCATACGTCCAGCTCCCCGTCGGCGACGGAGAGCGTGCCCGCCACCGCCATCAGCGGCCGCTCGCGGGCCCGCCGACGGAGCCGGCGGACTCCCGGGACGGGGCGGCGGCCCCGGCGCCGGCTCTCGCGGAGTCCGCCGCGTACGCGGCCTCCACGTTCTCCTTCAGGGCCGCCAGCGCGTCCTGCGCATCGCGCGCGACCCGTACGGCGAGGGCGTCCGCCATCGCCGGATCGGCGCCGGCCGCCCGGAACTCGTGCAGCAGCCGCACCCGCGCGCCGCCCGGGCCGAGCGGCTCGGCCAGCCAGGCGCCGCCCAGGTAGGCCACCGGCGGTTCGCTCTCCAACTCCTCGAAGTTGACGCGCAGTTGCTCGTCCTGGACGATCCTGCGCAGCCCCCGGACCCGCAGTCCGCCGTCCTCGGCGGCCTCCTCGATCCGCAGTCGCTGCTCGCCCTCGGGCGCCGCCTCCAGGGTGACCCCGACCGTGCCGGGGAAGGTGCGCGGCCAGTTCTCCACCTCGGCGATCATCCGGTGGACGGTGTCCGCCGGAACCGCCACGGTGATCTCGTGCGCCGTCCGGCGCAGGCCCGCTTGGCTCATGTTCGTACTCCTCGTGCTGGGAAGGGCGCGGAAAACGGAAATGCCGCCGCCGGGTGGGGGATCCCGGCAGCGGCACTTCCGGCGGGCAGGCGGCCGCCGTGGGGGGTGACGGCCGGACCGTGGGGGTCCGGGCCGGCCGTCCGCGGCCGCGGTCAGGCGCGCGTTGCCCGTGTCCGTACGCGGTCCCGGGCGGGGTCCGGCCGCCGCACAGCCGGCCGGACCCCCGCCCGGGACCGCAGGTCACTCGCCCGCGGAACGGGTGTGGACCACGCGGTAGGTGTTCCCGTCCGTCCAGGTCGACAGGGCCGCGACCTGCGCGTCCACCTTCTGGCGGGCCGGGGTCCGCTCCGACTCCGGCACGGCGCGGAAGGCGTCGTACGCCTCCTTGGAGTCCCACTGCGAGTAGACGACGACGAACTTGCCCTCGATGCCGCGGGCGCGCAGGCCGCGCAGCACCGTGTGGGTGCGGTAGCCGTCGACGTCGGCCAGCCACTCCGAGTCGGTGCCCAGCGCGTCGACCAGCTGCTCCTGCTCCTCCTCGGAGACGCCGAACAGCTCGATGGACGTGTAGTCGTCGCGGTCCGGGGAGATCTCGGTGACCTGCTCCAGGCCCGGCTTCTGCTGGGTGAAGGCGATCTCGTTCTGCAGCAGGCGGATCGAGGTGGTGATCTCGCCGAACAGCGGCAGCGTGCGGTGCTTGAACTCCTCGCCCTCGTAGCGCTTCTCCAGGTCCTCGGTGCTGCGCCACTGGATGAAGTTGGCCGTGCCCGGCTTGTCCTGGCCCGCATGCACCGTGCTGGAGATCCAGCCCTCGTACGCCGCGGAGTCGACGATCTCGCGCATCGCGGCAAGCAGCTTGACCTGCTTCTCGGGAGCGTCGGTCGAGAACAGGTTGAGAACAGTCAGGTGCTGACCGTCGGCTGCAATCTTAGGCATTCTCTCTTCTCTTCCGTTCGGGGAAATGGTGTGCGGATGGAGTCCGTTTGTTCCCACGGCAGCATGACAAGGGGAAAGCGCCCGTGAAAAGGCCCGGCCGGTCAGAAAAGCACCCCGGTTTGTCAGGTTTCCGGTCCGCCTTCCAGATGTTCTGCAACTTCGTCAGGTCTTCGAAAAGCGGCCTTGGTTGACCATGGAATCCGGTGGGATGCTCGCGCAATGCATTCAGGCCGGGAAACTTCCGACATAAGCAGTCTGCTGGACCGCTACCTCATCGGACTCGACGACGACCGCATCGACGACGCATGGGCGGCCGCCCTGTTCACGTCCGACGCCCGCATCGAGTTCCCGATGAGCGCCCACAAGGGCCTCGAAGGCCTCGCCGCCTACCACCGCGAGGCGCTCGCGGCCTTCGCCGCCACCCAGCACCTGGGGTCGCCCGCCCTCGTCGAGCGCACCGGCGAGGACACCGCCCGGCTGCGCGCCAACCTCGTGTCCACGCACGTGCACCACCCCGGCAGCGGCGCCTCCCGGCCGCTGTTCACCGCCGGCACCCTGGCGACCGGCGAGGCCCGCCGCACCCCCGGCGGCTGGCGCCTCGCCTCGCTGTCCTTCCGGGTGCTGTGGACCGACGGAACCCCGCCCGCACCCCAGCAGGAGACGCCGTGACCACCCTTGCCGCCGGCGTGCCGGAGTCCACCCTCGCGATGCTCCTCCTGGACATCGCCGTGATCCTGCTCGCGGGGGCCGCCCTGGGCCGGCTCGCGCAGCGCATGCGCCAGCCCGCCGTGGTGGGCGAGATCGCCGCCGGGATCCTGCTCGGCCCCAGCGTGCTGGGCCTGCTGCCCGGGGACCTCACCGCCCGGCTGTTCCCCGCCGAGGTGCGCCCGCTGCTGTCCGCGGTCTCCCAGGTCGGCCTGATCCTCTTCATGTTCGTGGTGGGCTGGGAGTTCGAGAAGCGGACCGTCCGGCGGCACGCCGGGCTCGCCGCCGGGGTCTCCCTGTCCTCGATCGCGCTGGCCTTCGGCCTGGGCGTGGCGCTGGCCCCGTTCCTCTACCCCGACCACGCCACCGTGGCCGGCCACGCGATCTCGTTCACGGCCTTCGCCACCTTCCTCGGCACCGCCATGTCGGTCACCGCCTTCCCGGTGCTGGCCCGCATCCTCACCGAGAACAAGCTGCTCGACACCCGCGTCGGCGCCCTGTCCCTCGGCGCCGCCGCCATCGACGACCTGCTCGCCTGGTGCCTGCTGGCCTACGTGTCCGCCCTGGTCAGCTCCGACGGGGACCTCGGCAGCCTGGGCCGCATCGGCGCGCTGAGCGTCGCGTTCGTGGCGTTCACGTTCCTCGTGGTCAAGCCGCTGGTGGCCCGCCTGGTGTGGCGCTGGGCCGCCACCGAGCGCTGGTCGGCCCTGCTCGCCGTGCTGTGCGCCGGCGCGCTCGGCTCGGCCGTGCTGACCACCTGGATCGGCATCCACGCCATCTTCGGCGCGTTCCTCTTCGGCTTCGTGATGCCCCGCGAGCCGGCCCGGGTCCTGGCCCAGCACCTGCGCAAGCCCATGGACAACGTGAGCGTGGTCCTGCTGCCCGTCTTCTTCATCGTCACCGGCCTCGGCGTGGACCTCGGCGCCCTGGACGGCCCGGACGTCCTGGCCCTCGTCCTCATCGTCGCCGTCGCCTGCGCGGGCAAGCTGGCCGGCGCCATCATCCCGGCCCGGATGGCCGGCTTCTCCTGGCGCGAGGCCCGCGACCTGGGCCTGCTGATGAACACCCGCGGCCTGACCGAGCTGATCATCCTGAACGCGGCCGTCAGCCTCGGGGTCCTGGACGGCCGCATGTTCACCATGCTCGTGGTGATGGCCCTGGTCACGACGGCGATGGCGGGCCCCCTGCTGTCCCGCCGCACCCGCACCGCCGGCGCCCACCCGGCCGCCGCGGATCCCGCCCGGTCCGCGGAGACGGCGCAGACCCCGGGGTCCGCGCACCCCGACCAGCCCGCCGAGGCCCTCAGCTCACGCCCCTGAACCCCGGCCGCCGGGCCCGTACGGGCTCCCGTACGAGCCTCGCACGCGCCCCGCAGCCCGCACCCGACGCACCGCCCACCCGAGAAAGGTCCTGACGTGATCCCCGTCCAGTCCGCCGGCACCGAGCGCCGGTCCCCGGTCGACGCACGCGCGCTGCGCGACGTGTGCGGCAACTTCGCCACCGGCGTCACCGTCATCACCTCCGGAGGCGAGGAGGACGCCGCCGGGACCACGGTGAACTCCTTCACGTCGGTCTCGCTGGAGCCGCCGCTCGTCCTCATATGCCTGCACAACGACAGCCGGCTGCTGCCCGTCGTGCAGTCGAGCGGCGGCTTCGTCGTCAACTTCCTCACCCAGCAGCAGGAGCGGCTGGCCTGGGCCTTCGCCGGCCGGAAGTCCGCCCGCATCGAGGAGGTCCCGCACCACCGCTCCGAGGCCGGACTGCCCGTCCTCAGCGAGGCGCTGGCCTTCCTCGACTGCCGGCTGATCAACGAGTACGACGGCGGGGACCACACCATCCTGCTCGGCGAGGTGGCCGAACTCGGCGCCCAGGACGCCGAGACGGACCCCCTCATCTTCTTCCAGGGCGCCATGCGCGAACTGGAGGACCGGGGAGCGGCGGCCGCATGAACCGGCTCAGCCCTCGCCCGCGTCGAACTCCCGCCGCGCCTGCTCCACCCGCGGCAGGTTGTCGGCCGACCAGTCCGCCAGGTGTGCGAAGAGCGGGGCCAGGCTCCGGCCCAGCCCGCTGATCTCGTACTCCACCCGCGGCGGCACCTCGGGGTGGTACGTGCGGATCACCAGCCCGTCGCGCTCCAGCTGCCGCAGCCGCTGCGTCAGCACCTTCGCCGTGATGGTGCCGATGTTGCGGTGCAGCTCGACGAAGCGCTGCACACCGAACTCGTTGAGCGTCCACAGGATCGGCGTCGTCCACCGGCTGAAGACGATGTCGAGCACCGGGGCGATCGGACAGGCCTGCTCCGACGACACCCGGGCGGCGTGGGCGGCGGCACCGGCCGTGCTGCTGTTCATGCAAACCCTCCAGGAAGTCACTTTCCTCTAGGTACCTACTTTATCCAGGGTGCTAGCTTCCTGAAAGCCACCAACGTCCCCCGTAATCCGTTCCGTTCCGAGGAGTGGCATGTCCATCCAAGAGTCCCTGCGCACGCCCGTGCAGGAGCCGCCCACCGCAGCCGGGCCCGCCCACCGCCCCGGGCTCATCCTTGCGTTCCTCTGCCTGGCCGGCTTCATGACCTTCCTCGACGTCTCCATCGTCAACGTGGCCCTGCCGACCATCGAGGACGAACTCCACATCTCCCAGACGGCCCTGCAGTACGTCGTCACCACGTACGGCATGCTCCTCGGCGGATTCCTCCTCCTCACCGGCCGGCTCGCCGACACCCTCGGCCGCCGCCGGATGCTCCAGACCGGCCTGGTCCTCTTCGCCCTGTCCTCCCTGGCCGCCGGCCTCGCGCAGAACGCCGCCATGCTCATCGGCGCCCGCGGCGCACAGGGCCTGGGCGCCGCCTTCATCGCCACCGCCGCGCTGAGCCTGCTCACCAACAACTTCGAGGAGGGCCCGGCCCGCAACAAGGCGCTCGGCGCCTGGGGCGCCCTCAGCGGAGTCGCCGCCGTCGCCGGAGTCACCCTCGGCGGCCTCCTCACCGACGGCCCCGGCTGGCGCTGGATCTTCTTCCTCAACGTGCCCATCGGCATCATCGGCGCCCTGGTCGCCCCGATGATCGTCGGCGAGAGCAAGGCCGCCGAGCGCACCCGCAGCTTCGACGTCGCAGGCGCCGTCGTCCTCACCGCCGGCCTGATCCTCCTCATCTTCACCCTCGGCCAGACCGTCGACGACTCCGACGTCCCGATGGGCCGCATCTACGGCGGGTTCGCCCTCTCCGCCCTCCTGATCATCGGCTTCCTGCTCATCGAGCGCCGCGCCAAGGCCCCGCTGATCCCCCTCGGCATCTTCCGCCGGCCCTCCCTGCGCGCCGCCAACGCCATCGCCGTCCTGCTGCTCGGCACCTGCGTCAGCCTGTTCTTCTTCGCCAGCCTCTTCATGCAGCAGGTCCTCGACTACTCCGCCGTCACCACCGGCCTCGCGTACGTCCCGCTCGCCCTGACCACCGCCGTCGGCGCCGGCATCGCCTCCCAGGTCGTCACCAAGGTCGCCGCCAAGCCCGTCCTGATGGTCGGCCTGGCCCTGGTCTCCACCGGCATGCTGCTGCTGTGGCGGGCCCCCTCGGACGCCTCGTACCTGATCGACCTGCTGCCCGCCTTCGTCATCTGCGGCCTCGGCCTCGGCGCCTCCTTCGTCCCGCTCCAGGTCTCCGCCTTCGCCGGCTCCGAGGAGCACGAGTCGGGCCTGGCCGCCGGCCTCATCAACACCGCCCAGGAAGTCGGCGGAGCCGTCGGCCTCGCCGTCGCCGCCACCTTCGCCTTCCGCCGCATCCCCGAGCTGGAGGCCGCCGCCCACGGCGTCCCCGAGCTGGTCACCGAGGCCCGCACCACCGTCTTCCACGACGCGTTCCTCATCAGCGCCGGATTCGCCGCCGCCGGCCTCCTCGTCACCCTGGTCCTCCTCCCGCTCACCCGCGCCGCCGACCAGAAGACCAACGTGCCCGCCCACTGAGCGGGCCGTCGAACCGCCGGGCCGGGTGGCGCCCCCGCGGCCCACCCGGCCCGGCCCCACGAGAACGGACCCACCCCATGGCCCAGCCGGCCACCACACCGCGCCTGACCGCCGAGGCGGAGGCCTTCCTCGCCGAGAACCACCTGTGCACCTTCACCACCCTGCGCCCCGACGGCAGCCCGCACACCGCCCCGGTCCGCTTCACCTGGGACGGGGACAGCGGCCTGGCCCGGGTCATGACCACCGTGCACCGCCGCAAGTCCCGCAACCTCATCGCCAGTCCCGGGGCCCGGGTGTCCGTCTGCCAGATGGCCGGCTGGCGCTGGATCACCCTGGAGGGCACCGCCACCGTCTCCACCGACCCGGCCCGCATCGCCGAGGGCGTACGCCGCTACACCCGGCGCTACTGGGCCCCGCCGCCGCAGCCGCCGGGCCTGGCCGTCGTCGAGATCCGCGTCGACCGGGTCCTCGGCAACTGACCGCCCCCGCCCCACCGGAGGGTGCCCGGCTCCCCGCCGAGGCACCCTCCAGCCGTTTCCCGGAACACCCCCTGACACACCTGCA
The DNA here is from genome assembly GCF_055572195.1 of Streptomyces sp. NPDC030809. Taxonomy (NCBI): domain Bacteria; kingdom Bacillati; phylum Actinomycetota; class Actinomycetes; order Kitasatosporales; family Streptomycetaceae; genus Streptomyces; species Streptomyces sp. NPDC030809. The sequence goes on along the minus strand of NZ_JBVIDV010000042.1, from coordinate 16,546 downwards.
GGAGACCTGACGAACTTGTCAGAACCCTGTATCGGAGGCCGTTCAGCTTCCCGCGCCCCCTCGGAATACTGGAGAAAACGCCAGCGGGAGAGGGAAGATGGAACGCATTGACGCCGATGTGATTGTTGCCGGAGCAGGCCCCTCGGGACTGATGCTCGCAGGGGAACTCCGGCTCTCCGGACTTTCCGTCATCGTCCTCGACCGGCTCACCGAGCCCATGCAGCAGTCCCGGGCCCTGGGATTCTCGGCCCGCACCATCGAGGAATTCGGACAGCGCGGACTGCTGGCGGAATTCGGCGAACTGGACACCATTCCCGGTGGCCACTTCGGCGGAATCCCGATCGACTACCGCATCATCGAGGGCGGCAACTTCGGGGTCCGCGGCGTCCCCCAGTCCCGCACCGAGGCCATCCTGCACGCCTGGGCCGACCGCCTCGGCGCCGACATACGCCGCGGCCACGAGCTCACCGGCCTCACCGACGAGGGCGAGACCGTCGAGGTCGAGGTCAGCGGCCCCGAGGGCACCCGGCGGCTGCGCGCCTCCTACCTCGTCGGCTGCGACGGCGCCCGCTCCACCGTCCGCCGCCTCGCCGGCATCGACTTCCCCGGGGTCAACGCCACCATCGAGATGCAGATGGCCGACGTCACCGGCGTCCCGCTGCGCATCCGCCCCACCGGCGAGGTCGGCGAGGCCGGCATGGTCGTCGTCCTCCCGCTCGGCCCGCACGCCACCCGCGTGGTCGTCTTCGAGCGCGGCGCCGGCGTACGGCCCACCCAGGAGCCCCCCACCTTCGAAGAGGTCGCCGCCTCCTTCCAGCGGGTCACCGGCGAGGACATCAGCGCCGCCACCCCGCTGTGGACCAGCTACTTCACCGACGCCAGCCGGCACGCCTCCGAGTACCGCAAGGGCCGGGTCTTCCTCGCCGGCGACGCCGCCCACATCCACCTGCCCATCGGCGCCCAGGGCATCAGCGCCGGCGTCGGCGACGTGGTCAACCTCGGCTGGAAGCTCGCCGCCGCCGTCAAGGGCCACGCCCCCGAGGGCCTGCTCGACACCTACCACGCCGAACGCCACCCGGTCGGCGCCCGCATCGTCGCCAACACCCTGGTGCAGCGCTCCCTCTACCTCGGCGGCCCCGAGATGCAGCCGCTGCGCGAGATCTTCGCCGAACTCGTGCAGATCGAAGAGGTCCAGCGCCACCTCGTCGGCCTGGTCACCGGCCTCGACATCACCTACGGCCACGCCCCCGGCGACCACCCGCTGCTCGGCCGCCGCCTGCCCGACCAGGAGCTCATCCTCGGCGAGGAGAAGACCAGCACCTACGAGCAGCTGCACCGCGGCCGCCCGCTCCTGCTCGACCTGCACGACAACGCCGAGCTGCGCGCCGCCGCCGCCGGCTGGGCCGACCGCGTGGACATCGTCACCGCCCGCCCCGGCGGCGCCGACGCCCCCGCCGCGAGCCTGCTCGTCCGCCCCGACGGCTACGTGGCCTGGGCCGCCGCCGACGGCACCCCGGAGGGCCTGACCGAGGCCTTGGCCACCTGGTTCGGCGCCCCGCGGACCGCGGCCTGAGCCCGCCCGCCCGCGCCGAACCGAGCAACCCCGTGTCCCACAGGAAAGCCCGAGCGAAGAGGAGTGCGGTCTTGACCGCCAAGGCTGAGGAAACGAAGACGGCCACCCCGGCCGAAGAGTGGAACGACTGCGACGTCGTCATCCTGGGATCGGGCCTCGCCGGCTCGATCACCGGCGCGATCCTGGCCCGCCAGGGCGCCAAGGTCGTCCTCATCGACGCCGGCCAGCACCCGCGCTTCGCCGTCGGCGAGTCGCAGAACCCGCAGCTGGTCGAATGGCTGCACATCCTCGCGGTCCGCTACGACGTCCCCGAGATCAAGCACATGCTCGACGTCAAGGCGATCACCGAGAACATCGGCCCCCAGCACGGCCGCAAGCAGAGCTTCGGCTTCGTCACGCACCGCAAGAACCGCGAGCCGGACCCGCGCGAAGCCACCATGTTCGTGATCCCCAAGATGCTGACCGAGGCCATCCACCTCTACCGGCAGGACACGGACTCGTACTACCTGAGCGTCGCCGCCAAGTACGGCTGCGAACTCCGCCAGAACTGGCGCGCCACCGACCTCGACTTCGACGACGACGGGGTCACCGTCACCGGCCACACCGGCGAGGTCTTCCGCGGCAAGTTCCTCATCGACGCCAGCGGCTTCCGCTCCCCCCTCGCCGAGAAGTTCGACCTCCGCGAGAACCCGCCCCGGCACAAGCACCACGCGCGCTCCCTCTTCACGCACTACGTCGGCATCAAGCCGTACGACGACGTGTGCAACTACCCCGAGGCCCTGCGCCCGCCGGCCGAGTCCCCGTTCCACGGCGGCACCCTGCACCACCTCATCGAGCGCGGCTGGTTCTGGATCATCCCGTTCGACAACTACAAGGACTCCAAGAACCCCCTGTGCAGCGTGGGGCTCACCTTCGACGAGCGGCTCTACCCCAAGCCGGCGGACATGACCCCGGAGGAGGAGTTCAACAAGTACCTCGACATGTACCCGGCGGTGAAGCGCCAGTTCGAGGGCGCCAAGCGGGTCCGCGAATGGGTCTCCACCGACCGCATCCAGTACTCCTCCAAGCGCACCGTCGGCGACCGCTGGTGCCTGATGTCCCACGCGGCCGGCTTCATCGACCCGCTCTACTCCCGCGGCCTGTCGAACACCTTCGAGGTCGTCGACGCCCTCGCCTGGCGGGTCCTCGACGCCCTGCGCGACAACAGGTTCCAGGCCGAGCGCTTCGAGTACGTGGAGCGCCTGGAGCAGGGCCTGCTGGAGCACAACGACAAGATCGTCAACGCCTCGTACATCGCGTTCGACCACTTCCGCCTCTGGAACGCCGTCTTCCGCGTCTGGGCCTGCTTCACCACCCCGGCCACCATGCGCCAGATCATGGCCCGCCAGAACTTCGCCCTCGACGGCGACGACCGCCACTTCAAGAACATGGAGAACGCCCCGTACACCGGCCTGTGGTGGCCGGACAGCCACGCCTTCAAGGAGCTGTTCGAAACCACCGTCGCCACCTGCGAGGCGTACGAGGCGGGCGAGATCGACGGCGACAAGGCCGCGGACATCGTCTTCGAGGCCATCCGCAACTGCGAGTCGGTCAACACCCCCTTCGGCTGGAAGGACCCGGAAGACCACCGCTTCTTCCGCGCCACCACCCCCACGATGATGAAGTTCATGTGGTGGGCCAGCACGAACGGCCCCAAGGAAATGCGAGACCTGGGCCGCTCCATGCTGAAGGGCGTAGTCCGCCAGGGCCTCCGCGGCCGCAAGGTCTCCTGACCCCCTCCGCCCCCTCCCGGTAGGCCCCACCCCCTCCTGGCGGGGGCCGCCCCCTCCTGGCGAGGACCGGCACCTCTTGGCGGGGACAACCCCCTCCCGGCGGGAACCGGCCCCCCGGCCGGGACCGGAACCCCTCAGCGTGGACCCGAACCCTCCAGCCGAGGCCGGCCAATCCCAGCCTCGCCGGCGTTTGAGGCGCGGGGTCCGGGGCGGAGCCCCGAAGCCTGGGGCTCCGCTCCGCTCTCCGTCCGGCGACATGGCGCCCCGACGCGGGCGCCACCTTCCGGCCGGGGGCGGCCAATCTCAGCCTCGCCGGCGTTTGAGGCGCGGGGTCCGGGGCGGAGCCCCGAAGCCTGGGACCCGGCTCCGCTCTCGTCCGGCGACATGGCACCCCGACGCGGGCGCCACCTTCCGGCCGGGGGCGGCCAATCCCAGCCTCGCCGGCGTTTGAGGCGCGGGGCCCGGGGCGGAGCCCCGAAACCCGGGACCCGGCTCCGCTCCCCGTCCGGTGAGACGGCACCCCGACACGGGCGCCACCCTCCGCCCGCGGGCCGCACCCTGAACCACGAGCGACAGATCCAACCGCGAGCGGCAGCCCCAGCCGCAAGCGGCAGCTCCAGCCGTGAGGCGCACCCTCCGGCCGAGGCGGGGCCCATCCCAGCCTCGCCGGCGTTTGAGGCGCGGGGTCCGGGGCGGAGCCCCGAAACCCGGGACCCCGCCCCGCCCCCCGTCCGCTCCGCACGACGACCCGGTTCGGAGGGGACCAACCCGGACGCCACAACCCAGCGAGCTGGGCA
>NZ_JBVIDV010000042.1:0-12394 GCF_055572195.1 Streptomyces sp. NPDC030809 | reverse complement strand
TTTTTACTCCTTCTCCCCCCCCCCCTCCCTCCCCTCCTCCCCCCCCCCCCCCCCCCCCCCCTCCTCCCCCCCCCCCTCCCCCCCCCCCCCCCCCCCCCCAAACCCGGGACCCCGCCCCGCCCCCCGTCCGCTCCGCACGACGACCCGGTTCGGAGGGACCCAGCCCGGCCGCCACACCCAGGCGCGCGGGGCAAACCCCCGCCGAGGCCGGCAGAACCCAGCCGAGGCGGGGCCCATCCCAGCCTCGCCGGCGTTTGAGGCGCGGGGCCCGGGGCGGAGCCCCGAAAACTGCATACGCCACCCGCCCGCCACGAGGCAGGGCCCGAATCCCAGCCCCGCCGGCGTTTGAGGCGCAGGGCGCGGGGCGGCGCCCCGAAACGGCCCCCCAACCCCCCGCCCGGGCCCACCGCAAAGGGTCCCCAAGCCGAACGGCTCCCTTTCCGGCCCCGGGCGGGGCCCAAGCGGGCGCCTCGGTGCCGGGGCAGGACCCAGGCCGGACCCAGGCCGGACCCAGGCAGGACGCAGGCAGGACCCAGGCCGGGCCCGAAAACCCCGTGCAAGCACCCCGCCCATTCCACCCAACCCAACCGCCCCAACCCAACCGCCCCAACCCAACCCAAGCCAAGCCAAGACACAAAGTGGGACCCAAGTGATCACTCGCAGAGCACTACTCGGCGCCGGCTCCGCCGCAATCGGCCTGGCCACCGTCCCCGCCCTCGCCACAGCCGCCGCAACGGCCGCAACCGCCGCAGAAACCCCCCTCCCGGACGCAGCCGCCGGCTACACCCCCTGGACCCAGCTCTCCCGCAACATCCAGGGCCGCCTCGTCCTCCCCGCCGACCCCTCCTACGCCGTCGCCAAGCAGCTCGAACTCGCCCAGTTCGACAACGCGAACCCCAAGGCCGTCGCCTACTGCACCAGCGCCACCGACGTCAGCACAGCCATCCGCTTCGCCCGCGACCACTGCCTGCCCACCGCCGTCCGCAGCGGCGGCCACAGCTACGGCGGCTACTCGACCACCCCCGGCCTGATCATCGACGTCTCCGGCCTCAACGGCATCGCCGTCGGAAACAACAAGGCCTCCGTCGCCATCGGCCCCGGCGCCAAGAACGTCGACATCCTCAACGCCCTGGCCCCGCACGGCCTCGTCGTCAGCGAGGGCGGCTGCCCCACCGTGGCCGCCGGCGGCTTCCTCCAGGGCGGCGGCTACGGCTTCCTGACCCGCCCCATGGGCATGGCCTGCGACGCCGTCACCTCCGCCGAAGTCGTCCTCGCCGACGGCCGCATCGTCACCGCCTCGCCCACCTCGTACAGCGACCTCTTCTGGGCCATCCGCGGCGGCGGAGGCGGCAACTTCGGCGTGGTCACCCGCTTCACGGTCACCCCGCACGCCGGCGACCAGATGGCCATCACCAACCTGATCTTCCCGTACGACCGCGCCGCCGACGTCCTCGACGCCGCCACCCGCTGGCTCGTCGACGCCCCCCGCACCATCGGCGGCGGCGGTTACGTCGTCCAGCCCGACGCCGCCCCCGGCTCGGTCCCCAACGTCAACATCATGCTGGCCTCCCGCGGCACCCCCGCCGAGCTCGCCACCGAGGCCGCCCGCCTGATCTCCATGACCGGCGCCCCGGTGGCCCGCCAGGACGCCGTCCTGACGTACCAGCAGCTCATGATGATGATCTTCGGCTGCTCCACCCTCACGCTCGACCAGTGCCAGCGCTCCCAGAAGTCCCCCTCCGGCGTCCTCACCCGCCCGGAGTTCGGCCTGGAGCGCACCCGCCTGGCGAGCGAGCCGTACGCGGCCGGCGGCTGGGCCGACGTGATGTCCGCCTTCGACGCCGACCGCAAGGCCGGCCAGGCCCGCTACCTGGACCTGCACTTCTTCGGCGGCGCCGCCAACGACCTCGCCCGCACGGACACCGCCTACGTGCACCGCGACTCGCTGTTCTCCGTGAACTACCGCGTCCTGATCAACGACGCGCAGCAGGTCACCGCCGAGTCCAAGGCGGTCGCCACCACCTGGGTGGACAACGGCTTCGCCGCGATCGACCCGCTCTCCAACGGCGAGACCTACCAGAACTGGATGGACCCGGCCCTGACCGACTGGAAGCAGTCGTACTACGCCGAGAACTACGCCCGCCTGGCCTACCTCAAGTCCAAGTACGACCCGTACCGCTTCTTCAAGTTCGCCCAGTCCATAGGCTCCGCCGGCTGACGCGCCCGGGGGCCGCCGTCCCCACGGACGACGGCCCCCGTCAAGCCTGCGGAACCGATCAGGGCTGCCGCCCGTACCACCCCACCAACCTGTCGATGTCGGGAGCATCCTCGTGCACCTCCACCACCGGCCCGAACGGCACCGGCCCGCCCCGCGGCTCGGCCGGCACGGCACGGTGCATGGCGGCGAGCGGCGCGGCCAGCATCTCCGGGTCCCACTCGGGCTGCTGCCCGGTGGCCTTGGCCAGGTCCCAGGCGTGCAGCACGAACTCGTTGGTGTAGATCACGGACGCGACCACGCCGGGCACCGGACCCCAGGGCAGGCCGATCTGACGCCCCAGCACCGCGGGATCGGACCACACGGCGTCGAACTCCTCGGCCGCCGCCGCCCACGCCGAGGCCCACTCCCCGTCGGCCACGTCCTGCGCGAAGTGCGGCACGCTGGCGAAGGACCCGCCGGCCCCCATCACGGTCACCCGCCGCAGCACGGACACCAGGTGGTTGGCCATGTCCCGCACGGAGTAGTCGGGACAAGGCGTCCCCAGCTCGTACTGATCGCCGCGCACCCCGCCCAACACCTGGTGCACCAGCCCCACAACCTTGAACAGCCCGCCACGCGGATCGGCCCCGGAACGCGCACCGGCGGACCCGGACACACTCACAGTCTCAGTCATGCCCCCATCCTCCCGACAAAACAGTCCACCTCCTGGCCCCTTAAAACCAACCCCCCAAATTCCCCCCACCCCCACCCCGGCCGCGTCACCTTCCACCCTCCGGGGCACCTGAGACGAGGATCCGCCCGCCCCGTCCCCCGAACCGACCCCAACCCCGACCCACACGAGGCCCTTTCCACCGCCACCCCCGCCCCCGTCCCGGGTGGGTCGCCTTCCATCCTGGCCAGGCGTTTGTGCCGCGGGTCGGCCCGCCCCGTCCCCCGAACCCGCCCCAACCCCGACCTGCACGAGGCCCTTTCCGCCCGGCTGCCCCAGCCCGGGCGGGTCACCTCCCAGCCTCGCCGACGCGTGAAGCGCGGGTCCGTACGGCCCGCCCCCGAGCCCATCCCAAATCCCCGCCCCGGACGGGTCACCTGCCATCCTCGCCAGGCGTTAGAGGCGCGGGTTGGGACGGCCCGTCCCCCGAACGGACCCCAATCCCCGCCCGGAGGAGGCCATTTCCGCCCGGCCGCCCCACCCCGGACGGGCACATTTCAGCCTCGCCGGCGTTTGAGGCGCGGGGTCTGGGGCGGAGCCCCGGGCATTTCAGCCCCGCCGGCGATTGAGGCGCGGGGCACGGGGCGGAGCCCCGGTTCGGGAAGGGGCGGGTAGGGGAGAGCCCCGCAGGGCCCAGCCCACGCCCCACTCACCCCCACTCACCCCCTCTCAACCCGCCCCAGCACCGTTCCGCCCGTTCCCCCACCGCCCCGGCCCCGGCCCCGGCCCGCCCCCGGCAAAACCCCGGCCCGGACGGGCCAAACCCCAGCCCCGCCGGCGCTTGAGGCACAAGACCTGCCCCACCCCCCGGCCCCCCACCCCCGAAGGGAGCACAACGACATGAAGGCCGACCGCCTGGTAGCCACCCTCCTCTTCCTCCAGGCCCGCGGCCGCGTAACCGCCAGAGAGGTCGCCACCGAACTGGAGGTCTCCGAACGCACCGCCCGCCGCGACCTCGAAGCCCTGACCACCGCCGGCGTCCCCGTCTACTCCCGCCGAGGCCGAGGCGGCGGTTGGAGCCTGGTCGGCGGCGCCCGCACCGACCTCACCGGCTTCACCCAGTCGGAGATCAGCGCCCTGTTCCTGGCCACCGGCCCCCTCCAGGCACAGCCCGAACTCCGCACCGCCCTCCGCAAACTCATCCGCGCGGTCCCGGCCCCCCTCCGCCCCCAGGCCGAAGCGGCAGCCAAGGCCGTACACGTGGCCGACCCCGCCCCCGAACCCCACCACCACTCCCTCCGCCAAGCAGTCCTCAACCGCCACCGCATCCACCTCACCCTCACCCCGGCCGCCGCGCTGTCCCTCGCCCCGGCCGCCGCCCCGGCCGCCGCCCCGGCCGCCACCCCCGCCAGCCCCCCGGCCCGCCCCCCAGCCACGACCCCGTACGGAGCCCCGCACACCGTCGACCCCCTCGGCCTCGTCTCCCAGGCCGGCGCCTGGTACCTCGTAGCCGCCACCGAAACCGGCCTGAGCTCCTTCCGCCTGGCCGACATCACCGCAGTGGCCCCGACCGGCGAACCCGCCCACCACCCCGAAGACTTCGACCTCCCCCGCGCCTGGCAGACCCTCACCACCGCCCAGGAGCCCCGCCCCAAGAACCCCGCAGAGACCCGCACCCCCGTCCCCACACCCACCCGCACCGCCCCGGCCAGACAGGTAGTCACTTTCCTCTAGGTACCTACTACCTTCAGGATGCTAGCGTCGTGAACACCACGGCGAAGACCCCCGACCAGCCCGCTCGGCCCACGGCCCGCACCCCACCTACACCAGGTGCAGCACCCGCACCCAGCGCCCCGCGCCCGCACCGAGCGCACCCCACCCGCACCCAGCGCCCCGCGCCCGCACCGGGTGCAGCACCCGCACCCGCACCCGCAGCATCCACACCCGCACCAAGCCCCACACTCTGAGGAGCCGTTCATGATTGTCGTCACCGGAGCCACCGGCAACGTCGGCCGCCCGCTCGTCGCGACCCTTGCCGCCTCCGGCGCCGAGGTCACCGCCGTGTCCCGCCGCCCCTTCCCCTCCGACGCCGCCCTCCCCGAAGGCGTCCGCCACGTCCAGGCCGACCTGGGCAGCGCCGAAAGCCTGGCCGGCGCCCTCACCGGCGCCCGCGCCCTGTTCATCCTCCTCGCCGGCGAACTCCTCGCCGGCGGCGAGAGCGCCACCACCCTGCTCGCCGCAGCCGCCGAGGCGGGCGTCCGCAAGGTCGTCCTGCTCTCCTCCCAGATCACCGCGACCCGCCCCGACGCCCTCTCCCACCACCGCCTCCGCGAGTTCGAGGACGCCGTACGCGACTCCGGCCTCGACTGGACCATCCTCCGCGCCGGCGGCTTCGCCTCGAACGCCTACGCCTGGGCCGAGACCGTCCGCGGCAACCGCACCGTCCTCGCCCCCTTCGGCGACGTGGCCCTCCCCGTCGTCGACCCCGCCGACATCGCCGCCGTGGCCGCCGTCGCGCTCACCTCGGACGATCACACGGGCCAGACCTACGAACTCACCGGCCCCGCCGCCGTCACCCCGCGCGAGCAGGCCGCCGTACTCGCCGAAGCCCTCGGCGAGGAGATCGCCTTCGTCGAGCTGACCCGCGAGCAGGCCCTCGCCCACCTGTCCCAGCTCATGCCCGAGCCCATCGCCCACGGCACCCTCGACATCCTCGGCCTCCCGCTCCCCGCCGAGCAGCGCGTCAGCCCCGACGTCGAGAACGTCCTCGGCCGCCCCGCGTCCCCCTTCTCCGCCTGGGCCGAACGCAGCCTCCCGGCCTTCAAGTAGCCCAGCCCCCGTGCGGCACAACACCATCCGCACGGCCTGTTGGACCAGTGCCCCCCGGCGACATCCCCCGCCGCCGGGGGCCACTGCCTTTTCCCCGCCACCTCGCCACGGGAACTCACCCCCCGGGAGGTCCGCCCACCCCCGGGTGATAGATCAACCCAGGTGACAGACCTGACAGAAGACCCGACGCAAGCCGCAACGGAAGCCGCACCGCAAGCCCGGACAGAAGCGCCAACGGATCCCCCGACACAAGCCCCCACCGAAGCCCTGACGCCAGCCCCGACACACCCCCTGACGCCAGCCCCGTCAGAAAACCTGACAATCCGCTTCGAGCAACACCGCCCCCGCCTCCGCGCCGTGTCCTACCGCATGCTCGGCTCACTCGCCGAAGCAGAGGACGCCGTCCAGGAGGCCTGGCTCCGCCTGGACCGCACCGACCCCGCCGAGATCGAGAACCTCGGCGGCTGGCTGACCACGGTCACCGCCCGGATATGCCTCAACATGCTCCGCGCCCGCGAGACCCGCCGCGAGACCCCCCTCGACCATGGCACCGGCACCGGCGCCGACTTCGGCACCGCCCCCGGCAACGGCCTCGACGCCCCCCTCGGCATCCGCATGCCCGACCCCGTCATCAGCGGCCCCCTCGCCGTCGAGCCCGAACAGCAGGCCCTGCTCGCCGACTCGGTCGGCCTGGCCCTCCTCGTCGTCCTGGAATCCCTCACCCCGGCCGAACGCATCGCCTTCGTCCTGCACGACATGTTCGCGGTGCCCTTCGACGAGATCGCCCCGCTGCTCGACAAGACCTCGGCCGCCACCCGCCAGCTCGCCAGCCGGGCCCGCCGTCGCGTGCAGGGCCAGGCACCGTCCCCCGACAAGGACCTCGCCCGCCAGCGCGAGGTGGTCGACGCCTTCTTCGCGGCCTCCCGCGACGGCGAGTTCGACCGCCTGGTCGCGGTACTCCACCCCGACGTGATCCTGCGCTCCGACGGCGGCCTCAAGCGGACCGGCCAGACCGGCATCCTCCTCGGCGCCCACAGCGTGGCCTCCCAGGCCATCACCTACCGCCGCATGCTCCCGTTCGTACGCCCGGCCCTCATCAACGGCGCCGCCGGCGTCGTGGTCGCCGCCAACGGCAACCCGCTCTCCCTCATGGCCTTCACGGTCACGGACGGCCAGATCGTGGCCATCGACGTCATCGTCGACCCCGACCGCCTCCGCACCCTGGACCTCACCCCGGCCCTCGACCACCCCGAAGCCTGATCCCGAAGTCCCATCCCGAAGCCTGATCCACCCACGGCCCCCGGCCCGCGCCGGGGGCCGTGGGCCGTCCCGGGGCCGTTCGGAGGCGTTCGGGAGCCGGCCCCGTAGGGCCAACCCGTAGACCATCCCGTCGGCCGCTCCGAACCCCGCTCCGAACGCCGCACCGAACCCCGCACCGAACCCCGCACCGAACCCCGCTCCGAACCCCGCCCCGAACGCCGCCCCGACCCCACCGAAAAAAATTTCCGCGGATTCCTCGGATTCTTCTCCCACCCCGTCACACATCCGCGAGCCCGCGGGTCATGGAGGTGTAGGACGCAGCAACCGGCCGGGAAAACCCCGGCCCCACCGAAGGAGCCCAGGATGTCCACCACCGCCACCGTCGTCACCGTCATCGCCGCCCTCATGGCCGGCTTCTCGGGCTACTCGGTCCTCACCGGCGCCCAGTGGGTCCTCGACTCCCTCGCCCTGCTCAACGTCCCCCGGAGCATGTACACCTTCCTCGGCGTCGTGAAGAGCGCAGGTGCCGTCGGCCTGATCGTGGGCCTCTTCATCCCGGTCATCGGCCTCCTGGCGGCGATCGGCCTGATCCTCTACTTCACCGGCGCCGTCATCACCGTCCTCCGCGCCCGCGTCTACGCCCACACGGCCTTCCCCCTGGTCTACATGGCCCCGGTGGTCGCCGCCCTCGCCCTCGGCTTCCCGGCGTGACCCCCCGTCCGGAGACGGGAGGCTGCACACCGTACGCCCCTCAAACGCTCAGGCCACCGACCGGTACGTGACCAGGTGCACCCCCGCCTCGGTGGTGACACTGGACACCAGCTCCAGGGTCCGCAGCCCCCCGTCCTCCGGGAAGATCGACTTACCTCCGCCGACCAGCACCGGCATGATCATGAGCCGCAGCTCGTCCACCAGCCCCTCGGCAAGCAGCATCCGCACCAGCTCGGAGCTGCCCATCACCACCAGGTCCCCGCCCGCGGCCTCCCGCAGCGCCCGGATCCCGCCGACGGCCTCGCCGCCGGGAACCAGAGTCGTGCCGTTCCACGAGAGGTCGTCCTCCCCGAGGGTCCCCGACACCACGTACTTCGGCAGCGCGTTCATCCGGTCGGCGAACGGGTCACCGGCCCGCTCGGGCCACGCCTGCGCCATCGTCTGCCAGGTACGCCGCCCGAACAGCAGGGCGTCGGCCTTCTCCACCGCCTCCGAGAACGCACCGCCCACGGCCTCCGAGAAGAACGGGTGCGACCACCCGCCGTGCACGAACCCGCCGTCGGTGTCCTCGTCCGCCCCACCCGGAGCCTGCACGACACCATCCAGGCTGATGAACGCGGTAACAACGATCCGCATGAGCCACTCCCTGCCACTTCACTCCGACGTACACAACAAAGACCCCCCTCTGCCCGAAAACTCATCGCCCCCAGCAGACAAATCCTCATCCGCACTCCAGGCCCACCCGAACCCAAGCCGGGCCAGTCGGCCACCGCCAGGAGCCGCACCAGCAGGTCAGCGGGTCGCCAGGTCAGCGGGTCGGCAGGTCAGGGAGTCATCGGGTCGGTGCGTCGGCAGGTCAGCGGGGTCAGCGGGTCGGCAGGTCAGGGAGTCATCGGGTCGGTGCGTCGGCAGGTCAGCGGGGTCAGCGGGTCGGCAGGTCAGGAAGCCATCGGGTTGGTGGGTCGACAGGTCAGTGAACCAGCAGACCAACGGATTGATGGATTGATGGATTGATGGCTTGGTGGGTTGACGGGTTGCTGGGTGGGTCAGCGGGTCAGCCGACGGGGCACCCCGCCGGTCGGCGGGTCAGGGTGGGGGCACCACCCACCCGGTCAGTGGCTCAGTGCGGCCAGCCACCCACGAGTCAGCAGCCCCCCAACACCCCAACCGTCTCGTCCACCAACTCCCGCGCCCGCCCCACCGACGCCACCAACTCCTCCGCACTCCCGCCAACCGCCCCCAACAACTCCCGCACCCGCACCCCGAACCCCTCCGGCACGACGCCCGTGAGCCCCTCCGCCACCGCCAGCGCCCCCTTCTCGTTCAGACACCACCGCCGGTCCGCCGCATACACCGCCTGCACCAGCACCCCCACCGCCCGCGACAGACACAGCGACACGTACAGCGAGTCCCCCCGCTCCGCCCCCTTCGCCGCTCCCGCCACCAGGAAGCCGGCCTCCCAGGCCCCCGCAATCAGCGCCTTCCGCAGCGCCTCGGGATACTCCGAAACCCGCCGCCGAAGCTCCGCCAGCTCCCCCGTCGGATCGGCCAGCACCTTCCCCAGCGCCACTTCCCCCACATAACAGGGCGACCAGAACCCCAGCGGATGCCCCGCCTGCACACCCACCTCGTACCGCCCCTCGGTGCAGTCCTCCCACACCCGCCCGACCCGGTCCAGATCCCGCAGGATCCAGTCCACCTGCACCCCGTCCACCCGCAGCCAGGCCCCACCGTTCACCCAGGGACCCCAGCCCCCCGGCCCGGCCACGTCCACCCCCGGCCCGGCCAGCTCCCGCAGCGCCTCCAGGTCGATCTCCCCCCGGTAGTACACCCCGAGATCCCAGTCCGACCCCGGCCGATGCTCCCCGCGAGCCCGACTCCCCCCGAGCAACACCCCCACCACCCCCGGCACCCGCACGAGCCGCCCCGCCATCTCCTGAATGATCATCTCCATCCCGCCACTCTCCCACCCACCTCCCCCGAACAGCACCCGGGCCACCAGCAGGACGGACCGGCAGCACTCGCCCCCCACAACGGGTCACGGGGCGGGATGCGCACGCGTGCAGGTGGTGGCGCACCAACCCGAATCCGAGAGATCGCGGACGGAACGAGGCGCATTGGCCTAGACCTATTGTGCGGCTTGGTTCGTGCCGGTACGTTCGTGCTCGGCTGCGCAGCCTGCACGTACCGCACCACATCGCATCGTCAGGCACTCTGCCGGGCATCCCCGGCATTTTCAGGAGGACATGCCATGTACCGCCGCACAGCAGCCGCCCTGGCCACCGCCGTGACCGCCGGAGCCCTCGCCCTCGGCACCGCGGGCGCCGCCGAGGCCACCCCCGGCCCCGGCTTCTACGCCCGCAGCAACCACGCCTCGTACACCGAATGCGTGGCCGCCGGCCGGGCCGGCTACAACATCTGGGGCCCCGTCTTCTTCTGCGAGCCCTTCGGCCCCACCCACCCGGGCATCATCACCCTCTGGGTCCGCTACTGACCCACCCGGCCGCCCCGGGCCGACACGGGGCCGGCCGCCTGTCAGTTACGCACACCCCCAGAGTTAATCTAGACGTGATAATGAAGCATCAGCCGGGTGAGGGGGTTGTTCCCGTGGCTGATGCTTCCGACCATGAGAAGGCCGGAAGTCTTCCCGGCCGCTTGCCAGAGACATGGCGTTTGCATCCCAACAAGGTTGCGCAAGACGTGGCCGAACGTATGGCTGACGGCACGCTGTAGGCAGCCAGCCCCAGGCACATCCTCCGGATGGGAACCCGCTCGGCACCCCGGTCACCGTCGTCAGTTGCCCGCGGAGCGGGCTTGTCCTGGAGGCGAAGCCGGAAGGACGGGGTGGGGGAGCGAAGCGGACCCACCAACAGGCCGAAATCCTGGACTCGTGAAACGACGTCACCTCCTGCCGTGAAGCGGGGTAGGTCGACCCCTGTCTCTTCACTTGGTTGGAGCGAAACCGAAGCGGGTGGGCCCGGAGGGCGGTTGCCTTCCTAGCGCGCAGCGCTTGGGGTCACTACGGCCGCGAAGCGGCCGTGTCCCGCTGAGGGCAGCTCGGCACTCACTGCTTCGCAGTGAGGCGGAGGAGCCAGGCCCCGAAGGGGCCACGCCGAGCGAAGCGAGGGTTGGGACCCACTCCCCAGCGCGCAGAGCTGGGGAGCCCAGCCGAGCGAAGCTCGGTGGTCTTCATGCTTTGGAGGGCAGCGGAGGGGGTTTCAACTGCCAAGCGGGGCAGCGTTTGGCGGCCCTGTTAGGCCGTTTCTTGCCGATCATCTGATTGTTGGTTGGTGTGTGTCGTTGGCTGATGCGTAGTGGGCGTGGATCGAGCCGTTGCTTGCCGTCGGCTTGTCCGCCGGAGCCGCCCACGAGCGGGTGGGCAAGTTGAGGGAGCGCGGCGTCATCCGGCGAACCATCGTCGACGTGGACCCGGCCGCGGTGGGCAGTGCCGTCCTGGCCTGCGTGATGGTCGACTCGACGTCGTGGATGGGGGGTTCGGCCGCGGACTTCGCCGCTCTCCCCGAGATCGTGGAGGCGCACGTCATCGCCGGCAGCGCCTCGGTGCTGGTGAAGGTGCGGACCGCGACCACCGAGCAGCTGCAGGACGTGCTGCGTCGGATCTACGCCATCGAGGGGGTCAGCGGCATGCAGGCGACGGTGGTCCTGGAGACCTTCTTCGAGCGGCCGCTCTCACCCCTGACCGCCGATCAGCCGTGATTGCCGCGCGTCCTGCCTGGAGGGGTGCGGATCGGTCCGCCGAGCGGCGGGGCGGGCGACGGCGCACCCGCATGCTGCGGGGCGGCTCCAGGGAAGTCCACCCGTACGCGAGCGGTCCTCGACCGGTTGGCGAGAGGCTCGCCGCACGTTCGGAGCTCCGTGACCTAGAGGGGAACACCATGCGCATGAGCCGTCCGCTGGCAGGTCTGGTCCTGGGAGGCGCCCTGGCACTGGCGGGAGGCGCGCCGGCTGCACAGGCGGCCGCGCCTGCGTCGGCGGTGGACGTGGCGCCGGCCGCGTACGCGGCCGAGGAGCAGAAGCTCGGCCCCTACTTCAGGCCGCAGGATTGCATCGACGCGGGCACGGCCATGGGTGTGCCGTACACCTGTGAGCCCGTGATGTGGGGGCCGATCTGGGCGTGGTACCTCGTGGTGAAGTAGGCCGCAGCGCCCTGTGCGGCGGCCGCGCCCCCGCCGGCGGTGGGGGCGCGGGAGGTCCGGTGTGTCGGGCCGGTTCCGTGGCCGGGCTAGGCCGTTTCTTAGCGATCACCTCGCGGCCCAGATGTGGATGGCCGCGAGGTGGAGGGCCGCCCGGTAGACCGTTGCCGTCTTGTCGTAGCGGGTGGCCAGGCCGCGCCATTGCTTGAGCGAAGCGAAGCGGTCCGTGCTCTGGAGCGCAGCGGAGGCGGTTCCCCTGCCAAGCGCGCAGCGCTTGGGGTCCCTGCTAGGGGCCGCGAAGCGCCCCTGCCCTGCCGAGCGAAGCTCGGCGCTCTTCTGCTTCGTAGCGAAGCAGAAGAGCCAAGCTCCGAAGGGGCCACGGCCGAGCGCAGCCAGGCGGGGCCCACTCGCCAGCGCGCAGCGCTGGGGAGCCCACTGGCTCGGCGAAGCCGAGCCCCGCCGAGCGAAGCGAGGCCGCCCCATGCTCTGGAGCGCAGCGGAAGAGCAGCCAGCCGAAGGCTGGCTCCGCCGGAGCGCAGCGGAGGCGGTTCCGCTGCCAAGCGCGCAGCGCTT
>NZ_JBVIDV010000041.1:0-45336 GCF_055572195.1 Streptomyces sp. NPDC030809 | reverse complement strand
CCCCCCCCCCCCCCCCCGGCAACCCGGCTGGCGCCGGGCACCGGGCTCCGCCCGGACCCGCTCCTCAATCGCCGGAGGGGCTGGACTTTGCCGGGTCGGGGGCCGGGGGTGGTCAGGACGTGCGGGTGCCCGTGCCCTTGGCCGCGTCGAGGGCGTACACGCACCGGTCCTTGCTGCACGCGAAGACCACGCCGGACTTCGCGACCGGAGACCCCGCGATCTCCCCGCCGGTCTTCAGCTTCCAGCGCAGCTGACCCCCCGCCGCGTCGAGCGTGTACAGGCAGTGGTCCGCCGAGCCGAAGTGGACCCGCCCCTCGGCCACCGCGGGCGCGCCCGTGATCTCCCCGCCCGCCGCGAACCGCCACTTCGGCGTGCCGGTCACCGCGTCCAGGGTGTAGAGCGCGCTGCCCGCGCCGAGGTGCACGTTCCCGGCGGCGATCAGGACCGGTTCGGCCGACTGCCGCGGCTCGGTCGCGATCCGCCAGCGGTCCCGCCCGGTCGCCGCGTCCAGCGCGTACACCGTGCCCAGGTAGTCCGCGAGGTAGACCCCGCCGCCCGTGACCGCCGCGCCGGGCGCGAAGGCCGGCGGGGAGAGGAAGACCGCGGGGGCCTCGAAGTGCCAGCGGACCCGGCCGGAGGCCCGGTCCACGGACAGCACCCGGGTGCCGGCCGCGACGTACGTGTTGCCGTCCGGGGCGGGCAGCACCCGCACCGGCACGTTCCCGCAGGCGGCCGCATCGCCCACCGGGTACGACCACTCCTCCAGGCCGGTACGGGCGTCCAGCGAGCGCAGCCGGGCGTCCTGCCAGACGTACACCGAGCCGTCGTGGACGACCGGGGCGGCCTCGGGGGTCTCGAAGTCCGTCTGGACCCCGTTCGTCTCCCACAGCTTCTGGCCGGAGGAGGCCTCCCAGGCCTGTACCCCGCCGCCGCGGGTGGCGGTGACCACCGTGCCCCGGTCGGCCTTGAGCGCGTACACCCAGGCATCCGTCTGGAGCCGCCAGCGCTCGCCGCCGTCGGAGGCGTCGAGGGCGTACAGCGAGGGGCCGTCGGAGGCGTGGATGCGGCCGTCCGCGACCGCCATGGACCAGGCCACGTCACGGGTCTTGAACTGGCGGCGGCCGGTGGCCACGTCCAGGGCGTGCACCTCGAAGGAGGTCACGTACAGCAGGTCGCCGGCGACGGTCGGGGTGCCCCACACCTCGTTCGACATGCGGAACCGCCACGGCCGCCAGCGGCCGCTGTCCGGGGCCGGGCCGGGGCTCGGCACGGGGGCCGGGGTGGCCGCCGGGGCGACCGCCCCGCCGGGCGGCCGGACCCAACCGGTGGCCGCACCCGCATCGGCCACCGCGGCCGCAGCCGCGGCGGAGGAGCGCCCGGCCCGCGGGCCGGGCCCGATCGGCACCGCCGCTCCGGCCAGCCGTACCGGCTCGCCGGACGGGGTCGCGGAGCCGCCGGAGGGGCCCGGGGGGACGGTGGAGGGGACCCGGCCGGGGCCGTGGTCCGGACCGCGGCCCGGGACCGGGACCGGCGCCGGGCCGGTCGCGGGCGGGTGCGCGGGCATCGGGGGCGCGGCCTGGCCGGTCCGCGGGTCGGCCCAGCCGGACTGGGAGCCGCGCGGCGGGGTCGCGGCCCGGCCGCGCCGGTGCGTGGCCGGGCCGCCCGCCGCGCCGCCTGCCGCTCCGGGACCGCCGGGGGCTCCGGGGCCGCCCGGCGCGGTGGTGCGCTGTCCGCCCGCCCGCCGCTGCTCGATCATGGCGGTGGCCCGCGCGGGCAGCCAGGCCGAGGCGGTGCCGCTGTCGTCGCCCGCGGCGAAGAGGTGCGGGGCCAGCTGGGCCTGGAGGTCGGCCGGGGTGGGCCGCTTGGTCGCGTCCATCTGCATGCAGGACTCGATCAGCGGGCGCAGCTCCTGCGGCAGGCCCTCCAGGTTCGGGCCCTCGCGCAGCAGCATGAACACCGTCTCCACCGGGTTGGCCCCGTGGTACGGCGGGTGGCCGGTGGCGGCGAAGACGAGCGTGGAGCCGAGGGAGAAGACGTCGCTGGCGCCCTTGACGCTGCGCGAGTCCTTCGCCTGTTCGGGGGACATGTACGCGGGGGTGCCGACGGCCACGTTGGTCATGGTCAGCCGGGTGTTGGAGACCCCGCTCGCGATGCCGAAGTCGATGACGCGCGGACCGTCCTCGACGACGAGGACGTTCGACGGCTTCAGGTCGCGGTGGACCAGCCCGGCCCCGTGGATGGACTGGAGGGCCTCCGCGATGCCCGCGGCGAGCCACCGTACGGCCTGGGCGGGCATCGGCCCGCACTCGTTGACGATCTCCTCCAGGGAGGGCGCCGGCACGTACGCGGTCGCCAGCCACGGCACGGCGGCCCGCGGGTCGGCGTCCACCACGGCGGCCGTGTAGAAGCCGCTGACGGCGCGCGCGGCCTCGACCTCGCGCGTGAACCTGACCCGGAAGAGCTGGTCCTCGGCGAGCTCGGTGCGCACCGTTTTGATCGCCACCCGCCGGCCGGAAGCCGAGCGCGCGAGATAGACCAGGCCCATGCCGCCGGCGCCCAGCCGGCCGAGCACCTCGAACGGGCCGATCCGTCTCGGGTCGTGCTGCGTCAGCTGCTCCACCACTCGCCTGCCACCTCCCCGTACGGGCTGTTGAAGGGCCCGTTTCTCCAGCCCCGTGCAGCGTCTCACCACTGGGCACCGCATGACGGTGCGCACCCTGATTCTGTCTGTCCGGGGCGTCCCGGTCGAACCCGGGGGCGGATCGGGGTGTCTCACCGCGATCCGGACACCTCGGACAGTCCCCCCCACGTCAGGGGCGGCGGAGGCCCGGCCCGGGCCGGGCGGACGGAGAGGTTCCGCCCATGGGGCCGGGTCGCAGGGCCCGGTGGCAGGGCCCGGCCGCAGGGCGGGTGGCAGGGCCCGGCCGCTGCGCCCTGTCGCGGCGCGGTGTGCCGCCGTACGCCTACCGGGGTGCGGAGAGCAGGGCGAAGGCCGCGCCCTGATTGTCGGCGACCACCGCGATCCGCCCGTGCGGGGTGTCGAAGGGCTCCGCGGTGACGCGGCCGCCCAGCCGCCGCACGGTCGCGGCGGAGGTGTCGCAGTCGGGCACGGCGAAGTAGACGAGGAAGTGCGCGGGCAGCGCGGCCGGGAAGGCGTCCGTGATCACGCTGCGGCCGACGATGGCCGTGTCGGGGCCGGGCTCGGTGCCGGGCGGGGACCAGGCCCGGTACTCGACCCCGGCGTCGTCGCGCTCCTCGGCGAGGTAGCCGAAGACCCGGGCGTAGAAGGTGTCCACCTCGTCGCGGGCCCGGGTGTAGACCTCGGTCCAGCAGTACGAGAACGGCTTGCCGAGCTGCTCGAAACCGTGGTGCGTGCCGGGCTGCCACAGGCCGAACACGGCCCCGCCGGGGTCGGCCGCCATCGCGGCCGTGCCGAAGGCGCCGACCGGCATCGGCTCCATGATCATCTGCCCGCCGGCCTCGCGGATGCGGGCCGCGGTGGCGCGGGCGTCGTGCGAGGCGAGGTAGACGTTCCAGACGGTGGGCATGCGGCCGTCGGGCTTGGGGGCGAGGGCGGCCACGTTGCGGCCCTCGCTGTACGCCTGCGTGTAGTGCCCGTACTCGGACCCGGCGCTCTCGCCGAAGGTCCACTCGAAGAGCTCCCCGTAGAACCGCTTGCCCGCCTCCAGGTCGGGCAGCGCGGCATCCACCCAGCAGGGGGTGCCCTCTGCGAATACGGCCATGGGGTCGGTCCTTCCGCTGCGCGTGGCGGCGCGGAGCGCCGGTGCTGCCACGCTAAGGCCGGGGGCGGGCGGGCGCGCGGCGGTGCCGGCCGCGGGCGGCCTCCGGCCGGGGGCGGGCCCTGCCCTGGCGGGCCCGCGCGCCATGTTGTCCACAACCTGTTGACAGACCCGTTCGGGTACCACCCCACCCTTCCGGGTCTCCGCCCCGAGTCCCCGGGCTGCGAGGTGCCCCTCCCCCTGCCTCCGGGCGCGCCCCGCAGGTCGGCTCCGGGGGCTCCGCCCCCGGGCCCCCGCGCCTCAAACGCCGGCGCGGCTGGATTTACCTCCGCTGCCCTGCGCGTGCGGCCCGCAGGGTGGCTTCGGGGCTCCGCCCCGCACCCCGCGCCTCAAACGCCGACGAGGCTGGAATTACCCCCTGCTGCCCTGCGCGTGCGGCCCGCGGGCCGCACCCTCCCGGGCGACAGACCGCCCAATCCAGCCCCGCCGGCGATTGAGGCGCGGGGGCCCGGGGGCGGAGCCCCCGAAACCGCCCCCCGAGCCGCACCTCCCACACCCCGCCGAGCCGCATACAGCCCCGCCGGCGCTTGAGGCGCGGGGCCCGGGGGCGGAGCCCCGAAAGCACCCCCGGGCCGCACCCTCCAGCGCGTCCCGCGGGCCGCGCGGGGCGGCAGCGCCCGGCCGAAATGCAGCCCCGCCGGCGCTTGAGGTGCGGGGGGATTCGGGGACGGAAGCCCCGGGGGACCCCATTTGCAGGCGGCCGAATCGCGCGCCGATCACCCCTCGGTAAGCTGACGGCATGACAGGACAAGTACGCACCGTCGACGGCCGCGTGGCCGGTCGACGCGGACAGGCGACGCGGCAGAAGCTGCTCGACTGCCTCAGCGAGATGCTCAGCTCCTCGCCATACCGCGACGTCAAGGTGATCGACGTCGCCCGTAAGGCCGGTACCTCCCCGGCGACCTTCTACCAGTACTTCCCCGACGTGGAGGGCGCAGTACTGGAGATCGCCGAGGAAATGGCGACCGCAGGCGCCCAGTTGACCTCCCTCGTCGAGGGCCGGTCCTGGGTCGGCAAGTCCGGCTGGCAGGCGGCCGAGGAACTGGTCGAGGGCTTCCTGGACTTCTGGCGCGCCAACGACGCCATCCTGCGCGTCGTGGACCTCGGCGCCGCCGAAGGAGACAAGCGGTTCTACAAGATCCGCATGAAGATCCTGAACTCCGTCACCAACTCCCTTACGGAATCGGTGAAGGAGCTCCAGGCGAAGGGCAAGGTCGACAAGGACGTCAGTGCGGCCGCCATGGCCGGATCCCTCGTCGCGATGCTCGCCGCCGTCGCCTCGCACCAGAAGGGCTTCCAGACCTGGGGCGTGAAGCAGGCCGAGCTCAAGCCCAATCTCGCGCTCCTCGTCCACCTCGGCATCACGGGCAAGAAGCCGACGAAGTAGCCGGGCGTCCACGGGGGGCGAGTCCTCGGACGGCCACCCGGCACATCCTGTCTGCGCGGCGGCGGACCACTTGGGGGTCCGCCGCCGTCGTGCATCCGGAGCCCCGGGAGCACCCGCGGAGTACACGGGGCACCCGGTCCCGCCGGTCCCGCGGGCGGAACCTCAGCGCCGTTCCAGCCGGAACAGCCTGATCTCGCGGTCGATCCGCGCCTGGTACGTCGCGTACGGCGGCCAGAAGCGCAGCACCGCCCGCCAGGCCTCGGCCCGCTCCTCCCCCTCCAGCAGGCGGGCCCGTACGGGAATGTCCCGGCCCTTCCAACTCACCTCGGCATCGGGGTTCTTGATCAGGTTGGCGGTCCACGCGGGGTGTCCCGGGCGGCCGAAGTTGGAGCCGATGAGCAGCCACGTGCCGGTCGGCTCCTCCGGCATGCACGCCAGCGGGGTGGTCCGCAGCTCCCCGCTCCTGGCCCCCCGGGCGGTCAGGATCACCCCGGGCAGCATCTGCGCGCTCAGCATCACCTTCCCGCGGGTCAGCCGGTGCACCGTACGGTCCATCGCCGGGATGAAATGCGGGGCGATCTTCGCGAACAGCAGGGTGGAGGACACCTTCTGCATCAGACGGACTCCGGGAGCCATCAGGCCACCACTCTCTCTTCGCCGACGGGAACGACAGGGGCGGAACCGCCGGGGGCCGGCGGGGCGAACAGGCCGGCCCGGTCGGCGGCGTGTGCGCGCAGCCGGTGGACCGGGCCGAACAGCAGCTCGTCGGCGGCCGCCCGCTTGAAGTACAGGTGGGCCTCGTGCTCCCACGTGAAGCCGATCCCGCCGTGCAGCTGCACCGCCTCGGCGGCGGCGAGCCGCAGGGCCTCCAGGGCCTGGGCGAGGGCCAGGGCGCCCTGGGAGGGGTCCCAGGCGGCGTAGTAGGCCGCCGAGCGGGCCGCCTGCACCTGTACGTAGAGGTCGGCCAGCCGGTGTTTGACCGCCTGGAAGGAGCCCACGGCCCGGCCGAACTGCTCGCGGGTCTTCACGTACTCGACCGTCCGGTCGAGGGCCTGCCCGGCCGCGCCCGCCGCCTCGGCCGCCAGCGCGGCCGCCGCGGTGCACCCGGCGGCGGCGAGGGCCCCGTACACGTCGGCGTCCTCGTCCTCCCCGAGCAGCTCGGCCGGGGTGTCGCGCAGCTGTACGCGCGCCTGCGGGCGGGTCTCGTCCAGCGTGGCCTGCCGGGTCCGGACCAGGCCGGGGGCCTCCGCGCGGACCAGGAACAGCAGGGTCCGGCTGCGCGCGAAACCGCCCGCGTGCGCGGCGACGAGCAGCAGCCCCGCGCTGTGCCCGTCGAGCACCTGCGCCGCCTCCCCGTAGAGCCGCCACCCCGCCGCGCCCTCCGTGCGCCGGGCCTGGATGCCGCCCGCGCGGCCGTCGCCGGCCCAGCGGCCGGGGCGGTTGTCGGCGGTCAGGGCGAGGGCGGTGGCCAGGGCGGTGCCGGGGACGACGAGCGTGGCCGTGAGGCGGCCCGCGGCGAGTTCCGGCAGCAGGGCCGCCCGCTGGGCCTCCGTCCCCAGGGCCGTGATCAGCGGGGCCGCGAGCACGGCGGTGCCGAGCAGCGGGGCGGGCAGCAGGGCCCGGCCGGTCTCCTCGCAGGCCAGCGCCAGTTCCGCGAACCCGCAGCCGACCCCGCCGTACTCCTCCGGAAGGGCGAGCCCGGGCAGCCCGAGCCGTTCGGACAGCTGCTGCCAGAGTCCGCGGTCGTAGCCGGGCCCGGTGCGCACGGCGGATCTGACCTCGTCCGGGCCGCAGCGTTTGGCGAGCAGTTCGCGCAGGGTGCGGCGGATCTCGTCCTGTTCCGCAGTGAAGGCGGCATCCATCGGCGGGGCTCCTCCCGTATCTGACGGGCCGTCATGTTAGGCCGCACCACAGCAGATGCACAGAGCCCGGCACCGCCGGATGCGCCGGGCGGGGCAGGGCCCGAACCGTGTACGCGCAAAGACATCTGATATACCGTCAGATTCATGTCCTCGTACTCAGCGAACCCCTCGGACCCGGCCGGCCCCCGCCTCTCCGCCACCCCCGGCGGCACCTCCGGGGGCCGGCGGCGCAGGGTCGCGGTCGTCGGCGTGGCCCTCTCCGACTGCGGCCGGGTCGAGGAGGCCACCCCGTACGCCCTGCACGCCCAGGCCGCCCGCCGCGCCCTCGCCGACTCCGGCCTGCCGCGCTCGGCGATCGACGGGTTCGCCTCCGCGGGCCTCGGCACCCTGGCCCCGGTGGAGGTCGCCGAATACCTCGGGCTGCGTCCCACGTGGGTGGATTCCACCGCCGTCGGCGGCTCCACCTGGGAGGTCATGGCCGCCCACGCCGCCGACGCGATCGCCGCGGGCCACGCGAACGCCGTCCTCCTCGTCTACGGCTCCACCGCCCGCGCCGACATCAAGGCCCGGCGGCGCACCTCGAACCTCTCGTTCGGGGCCCGCGGCCCGCTCCAGTTCGAGGTCCCGTACGGGCACACCCTGATCGCCAAGTACGCGATGGCCGCCCGCCGCCACATGCACGAGTACGGGACCACCCTGGAGCAGCTCGCCTCGGTCGCCGTGCAGGCCCGCGCGAACGCCGCCGCCAACCCGGACGCGATGTTCCGCACCCCGATCACCGTGGACGAGGTCCTCGGCGGGGAGATGATCGCCGACCCCTTCACCAAGCTGCACTGCTGCATCCGCTCCGACGGCGGCTGCGCGGTGCTGCTCGCCGCCGAGGACCACGTACCGGACACCGCGAAGGCGCCGGTGTGGATCCTCGGCTCGGGGACCGCGGTCTCGCACACGACCATGTCGGAGTGGGAGGACTTCACGGTCTCCCCGGCCGCCGTCTCGGGCCGCCTCGCCTTCGCCCGGGCCGGTCTCACCCCGGCGGACGTGGACCTCGCGGAGATCTACGACGCCTTCACCTACATGACGCTGGTGACCCTGGAGGACCTCGGGTTCTGCGCCAAGGGCGAGGGCGGCGCGTTCGTGGAGAAGGGCCGCCTGCTGCGCGACGGCGAACTGCCGGTCAACACCGACGGCGGCGGCCTCTCCGCCTGCCACCCCGGCATGCGCGGCCTCTTCCTCCTCGTCCAGGCGGTCCGCCAGCTGCGCGGGGAGGCGGGCGCGATGCAGGTCCGCAAACACGGTGGCGGGCTGCCGGAGGTGGCGGTGGCCTCGGGTACGGGGGGCTGGTTCTGCTCCTCGGGGACGGTGGTCCTGGGTCGGGGGTGAGCGGGGGCCGCCGAGAGGGGCGGGGCGGGAGCCGCCGAGAGGGGCGGGGGCGGGAGCCGCCGAGAGGGGCGGGGGTGGGGGCGTGCCCCTAGGGTGATCCGCATGGAGCCGATCACGCACGAAGACTTCACCAAGGCCCTGCACGCGCAGCGGGTGTGGGACGGGGAGCTGCCCGGCTTCGATGCCGGGGCGGTGCCCGAGGAGCCGGTGGGACTGTTCCACCGGTGGTTCCTCGACGCCGTGGCCGCCGGGCAGGCCGAGCCGCACACCATGACCCTGGCCACGGCGGGGGCCGACGGTCGGCCCGACGTGCGGGTGGTGATGCTGCACGACGCCGACGCGCGCGGCTGGTACTTCGCCTCGCACGCCACCAGTGCGAAGGGGCGCCAGCTCGCGGAGCGGGCGGAGGCCGCGGTCTGCTTCTACTGGCCGGCGCTGGGGCGCCAGGTCCGCGTGCGCGGAACGGTTGCGGCCTGCTCCGCGGAGGAGAGCCGGGCCGACCTGGCCGCCCGCACGCGCGGCGCCCTCGCGGCCGCCCTCACCGGCCACCAGAGCGAGCCGCTCGCCGATGCGGGGGCGCTGGCCCGGGCGGCGGACGCGGCGTGGGAACGGGCCGGGGCCGAGCCGGATGCAGTCTCGCCGACCTGGACCCGGTACGTCCTCGCGCCGGACGAGGCGGAGTTCTTCCAGGGCGACCCGGCCCGGCGCCACGTCCGGCTGCGCTACGCCCGTACGGAGGGCTCCGCCTGGACCCGGGGCCTCCTCTGGCCGTGACCCGGGGCTCCGCGGCGGAGCATCCCGGGGCTCCGCCCCGGACCCCGGTCCAGCCTCGCCGGACGGGCTGGATTTCGCCCCGCCGCCCCTTGAGGACCGGGGCCCGAGCAGCGGCGGACGGGCGTCAGGACGGGCGCAAGACCGGGACCCGAGCAGCGGCGGACGGGCGTCAGGACGGGCGGAAGACCGGGACCCGGACAGCGGCGGACGGGCGTCAGGACGGGCGGAAGACCGGGACCCGGACAGCGGCGGACGGGCGTCAGGACGGAGGGAAGACCGGGGCCCGAGCAGCGGCGGACGGGCGTCAGGACGGGCGGAAGACCGGGACCGCGGCCCCGTCCGGCCCCGCCTCCCGCCGGAACGTCACCTCCAGGGCCATGCCCACCCGCAGCGCGCCCTCCCCCGCCTCCACCACCTCGGTCATCATCCGCGGCCCCTCCTCCAGGTCCACGACGGCCGCCACGTACGGCACCCGCGCCCCGAAGGGCGGCAGATCGTTCCGGTGCACCACGGACCACGTGTAGAGCGTCGCGCGCCCGCTCGCCTCCTCCCACGCGACCTCCTCGCCCCAGCAGTACGGGCAGAACTCGCGCGGGTAGTGGTGCGCCCGCCCACACCCCCCGCAACGCCTCAGCAGCAGCCGCCCCGCTGCCGCCGCCTCCCAGTAGGGACGGGTGAAGGCATCCGCCTCCGGCAGGTCGTACCGCACGGCAGGCACGGCAGCCGGCACGGCAGGGGTGGCGGCAGGCACGGCAGGGGCGGCGGCAGGCACGGCCTCGCGGGCCCCGCCCGCAGACCCCCCGCTCACAGGAAGAGCCCGATCGCCCGGTCAAGGGACCAGGCCTGCCAGCTCATCGCGAACAGCGCGACGAACGAGATCAGCGCCATCATCGCGTTCTGCCCCTGCTCCGCCCAGTCGTGGATCATCAGCACGAGGTACAGCAGGTTCAGCAGCAGCCCGCCGACGAGGGCCACCGGCGTCAGGAAGCCCGCGACCAGCCCCAGCCCGAGGGCGAGTTCGGCGTACACGACCACGTACGCCATCAGCTTCGGCCGCGGCTGCACGACCTTGGCGAAGCCGGTCCGCACGAACGGCCAGCGGTGCCTGCCCGCCACGTCGGCCGCCCACGCGATGCCCGTACCGCGCTCGAACCAGCCCTTCTTGTCCTTGTGCCGCCAGCTCTCCAGCCACCACAGCCCGAGGCCGATCCGGAGCACCGCGAGCCATTCGGCCCCGCCGAGCCAGACGGTCTGCATCAGGCACCCACCTCCCCATGATCTGACGATGCGTCAGGTAACCGCCAGTTCAGCGGATCCGCCGCGGCAGCGCAAGGGCCCGACGGAAGCGGTACGCGGCCGGGGCGGGCACCCCCGCCGCACGGCCGTGATCCATTCGCAACCGGATCCCTTCTTGACCGAGACCCATCAACGCTGCGTGCCGATACGCTCACCCCCCATGGTGGAAAGCTCGGACCGTACGGCCACGCCGGAGATCGCGGCGATCACACAGCCGATGGGAGCCCCGCACATCCGCGAGGCCGACGGGAACGCCGCACCCCCCGTGTACGTGATCGGCGCCGGCCCCGGCGGTCTCGCGGCCGCCGCAGCCCTGCGCGCACGCGGCATACGCGCCGTCGTCGTCGAGAAGGCCCCGGACGTCGCCGCCTCCTGGCGCGGCCACTACGACCGGCTGCACCTGCACACCACCCGCCGCCTCTCCGCCCTGCCCGGCCTGCGCATACCGCGCCGCTTCGGCCGCTGGGTCTCCCGGGACAACGTGGTGCGCTACCTGGAGAAGTACGCGGAGTACCACGAGCTGGAGCTGGTCACCGGGGTCGAGGTGCACCGGATCGTACGGGCGGAGGGCCCCGCCGCCCCCGCCGGCGCGCGCTGGATCCTGGAGGCCGACGGCGGGCGCCGGCTCGCCGCCCGCGCCGTGGTCGTCGCCACCGGCTACAACCACACCGCGCACCTCCCCGACTGGCCCGGCCGGGACGCGTACCCGGGCGAGCTGCTGCACGCGGGCCGCTACCGCAACCCCGGGCCGTACGAGGGCCGGGACGTGCTCGTCGTCGGCGCCGGCAACACCGGCGCCGAGATCGCCGCCGACCTCGCCGAGGGCGGGGCCGCGCGGGTCCGCCTCGCCGTGCGGACCGCCCCGCACATCGTGCGCCGCACCACCGCCGGCTGGCCGGCCCAGCGCACCGCCATCCTGGTGCGGCGGCTGCCCGTCCGGCTCGTGGACCGGCTCGGGCGGATCGTGGCCCGGGTCTCGGTGCCGGACCTGACGGCGTACGGGCTGCCCCGCCCGGACACGGGCCTGTACAGCAGGGTCAAGGAGGGGGCCATCCCGGTGCAGGACGTCGGCCTGATCGACGCGGTGCGCAAGGGGCGGGTCGAACCGGTCGCGGCCGTCGAGTCCTTCGACGGCGCGGAGGTCGTCCTCGCGGACGGGAGCCGGATCACGCCGGAGGCGGTGATCGCGGCGACCGGGTACCGGCGGGGGCTCGAAGGCCTGGTCGGGCACCTCGACGTACTGGACGGCCGGGGTCGGCCGCGCGGAGGGCGGCCGGCGGGGCAGACGCCGGGGCTGTACTTCACGGGCTTCACGAATCCGATCAGCGGAAACCTCCGCGAACTGTCCCACGACGCGGAACGCATCGCCCGCGCGATATCCCGCACCGACTCCTGACCCGCCGCCCGCTTCCGGGGCACGGGGCAGAACCCCGGGCCTTCCAGCCCCACCGGACAACCTCCAGCCCCACCGGACAACCTCCAGCCCCGCCAGGGGGTACCTCCCAGCCCCCTGGGGCTGGGGGAGCTTGAGGCGCGGGGTCCGGGGCGGAGCCCCGGGCATTCCAGCCCCGCCGGCGTTTGAGGCGCGGGGTCCGGGGCAGAACCCCGGGCTTTTCAGCCCCGCCGAGCAACCTCCAGCCCCGCCGAGCAACCTCCAGCCCCGCCAGGGGGTACCTCCCAGCCGCCTGGTGCTGGGGGAGTTTGAGGCGCGGGGTCCGGGGCGGAGCCCCGGTTCGGGAAGGGGCGGGGTGGGGAAGAGGCCCCGCAGGGTCCGACGGCGGCCCCGCGACCCGCGGCAGTAGCACACCCGCCGTCCCCCCACCTCCCGAACACGACAATCTGGCGCGGAATCCGGCCGATCTCCGCCCCCGCCCCTCCCCGCCCCCGCCAAGCGGACCCCGCAGGCCCACCCCCGCACCCCACCTGACCTGCGCAGACACCCCACCCCCCGGAGCCACCCCGTACACGGGGACGACATCCCGCCGCAAACACCCGGTTGCCGCCCCCCGCCCCACCTCCTAGGGTCCGCCGCATGAGCATCCCCACTGAGCCGATCGGCAGCATCCCGCGCCCCGCCGCCCTTCAGCAGGCACTCGCCCGGCACGCGGAAGGCACCTTGTCCGACAGCGAGTTGGCCGAGCTGCAGGCTCAGGCCGCGGCCGAGACCCTGGCCCAGCTCGCCAAGCTCGGCAGCCCCGTCCTGGTGGACGGCGAGCAGTCCAAGCCCAGCTTCGCCACGTACCCGGTGGCCGGGCTCACCACCCTGAGCCCCGAGGGCGCCGTCATCCCCTTCGCCGACGGCCACACCCGGCAGCTCCCGGCCCTCACCGCAGGCCCGTTCCGCTACGCCACCCGCGCCGACGGCTACCTGCGCGAGGCCCGGCAGCAGACCGACCTGCCGGTCAAGCAGGCCGTGATCGCCCCGTCCGCCCTCAGCCTGCTCTACCCGGCCGACGGCATCGACGGCTACTCCCGCGAGGCCTTCCTCGCCGACCTCGCGAACGAGGCCGAGGCCGACATCCGCGCCTGCCTGGACGCCGGCGCCCACGTCGTGCAGCTCGACTTCACCGAGGGCCGGCTCTCCCTGAAGCTGGACCCGAGCGGCGGTCTCCTCGACCAGTTCGTCGAGCTCAACAACGAGGTCCTGGGCCGCTTCAGCGACGCCGAGCGGGCCCGTATCGGCGTGCACACCTGCCCCGGCGGGGACCAGGACTCCACCCACAGCGCGGACGTGGACTACACCGAGCTGCTGCCGAAGCTCTTCCGGCTGAAGGCGGGCAACTTCTACGTGCAGCTCGCGAGCGAGGCCGACCCGGAGCGGGTCCTCGCCGTCATCGGCGCGCACCTGCCCGCCGGCGTACGGGTGTTCGTCGGCGTGACGGACCCGATCGACCCGGTGGTGGAGACCCCGGAGCAGGTCCGCGACCGGGTGCTCGCCGCCGCCCGGCACATCCCCGTGGACCAGCTGGGCACCTGCGACGACTGCGGGTTCGCGCCCTTCGCGGACGACGCCTCCACCTCCCGCGAGACGGCGTTCGCGAAGATCGCCGCCCGGGTCCGGGGCACGGAGCTCGCCGCGGAGGCCCTCGGCGCCTGACGCCCGCCCCCGCGGGCGCCCGCCGCCCGCCCACAAGGCCGGGGGCCGCCACCCCCGGCCGGCACCACCACCCCCACCCCTCCCGAGATCGTTTCGCCCGCCCTGTTCCTGACATGACGTCAGTTCAGTAATCTGACTATGCGTCAGTTCATTGGGGTCATCGAGCAGGAGCGGGCGGAACGATGCTTGGATCTACGCACGGCACCCTCACCACCGACTTCCGCGCACGCGTCGAGGCCTGCGGCGAACAGCCCCGCAGGGCCGTCCACTCCACGGCGGGCCCCGCGGCCGCCGGCGCGGAGGCCGACCTCGACGTCAGCGGCCGGCCGCTGCGTGCCGAGGTCCCCGACCTGGACCGCTTCTTCCGCCCCGGCTCGGTGGCCGTGGTCGGCGCCTCCGATGCCGACGGCAGACCCAACACCGGCATCACCCGGCGGCTCATCGAGTGGTCCGAACGCGTCGGCGCCCGCCTGCACCCCGTGCACCCCACCCGGGAGACCGTCTTCGGCCTGCCCTGCTTCCGTTCCGTCAAGGAGCTCCCGGAAGAGGTGGACCTCGCCGTCCTCCTCGTCGCGGACCCGGTGCCGGTGATCGAGGAACTCGCCGACACCAAGACCCGGTTCGCGGTGGCCTTCGCCGCCGGGTTCGCCGAGACCGGCGAGGCCGGAGCCGCCGCGCAGGCCCGCCTCGCGGCCGCCGTCAAACGCTCCGGGCTGCGCCTGCTCGGCCCGAACACCAACCTCAACGCCTTCGAGGAGTTCCGCGAGGACCTCGAAGGCCCGGCCATCGCCCTGATCACCCAGTCCGGGCACCAGGGCCGGCCCGTCTACAGCCTCCAGGAACTCGGCATCCGGCTCTCCCACTGGGCGCCCACCGGCAACGAGGCCGACCTCGAAACCGCCGACTTCCTCTCGTACTTCGCCGGCCGCCCCGAGGTGGGCGCGATCGCCTGCTACGTCGAGGGGCTCAAGGACGGCCGGTCCTTCCTGCTCGCCGCCGACCACGCCGCCCGCAAAGGCGTGCCGGTGGTCGCCGTCAAGGTCGGGCGCACCGAGACCGGAGCCCGTACGGCCGCCTCCCACACCGGCAAGATGACCGGTGCGGACACGGTGGTCGACGCGGCCATGCGGCAGTTCGGGGTGATCCGGGTGGACGGCCTCGACGAGCTCCAGGACACGGCCGCCCTGCTCGCCCGCGCGCGCCGGCCCCAGGCCGAGGGGGTGGTGGTGTACTCCATATCCGGGGGCACCGGGGCGCACTTCTCCGACCTGGCCACCGAGGCGGGGCTGACCCTGCCCACGCTCTCCGAGGCCCGGCAGCAGGAGCTGCACCAGTGGATCCCGGAGTACCTGAACGTGGCCAACCCGGTCGACAACGGCGGCCACCCGGTCGGCGACTGGCGCGGCCGCAAGATCATCGACTCGATCCTGGCCGACCCCGCCGTGGGCGTGCTGATCTGCCCGATCACCGGGCCGTTCCCGCCGATGAGCGACCGGCTGGCCCAGGACCTGGTGGACGCCGCCGAGGCGACCGACAAGCTGGTGTGCGTGGTGTGGGGGTCGCCGGTCGGCACCGAGGAGGCGTACCGCACCACCCTCCTCGGCTCCTCCCGGGTGGCCACCTTCCGTACGTTCGCCAACTGCATCACGGCCGTGCGCGCCTACCTGGACCACCACCGCTTCACCGCCCACTACCGCTCC
The DNA here is from genome assembly GCF_055572195.1 of Streptomyces sp. NPDC030809. Taxonomy (NCBI): domain Bacteria; kingdom Bacillati; phylum Actinomycetota; class Actinomycetes; order Kitasatosporales; family Streptomycetaceae; genus Streptomyces; species Streptomyces sp. NPDC030809. The sequence continues at coordinate 30,037 of NZ_JBVIDV010000041.1, read as the reverse complement.
CCCTTCGACGAGGCCCCGCGCACCCCCTCCCCCTCGTTCCGCAAGGCCCAGGCGCTGATGCGGCCCGGCCAGCAGCTCAGCGAGCACGCGGCGAAGCAGCTGCTGCGGGCGTACGGGATCCGGGTGCCGCGCGAGCAGCTGGTGACGAGCGCGGCGGCGGCGGTACGGGCGGCCGGGCTGGTCGGCTACCCGGTGGTGATGAAGGCGTCCGGGCCGCAGCTCGGGCACAAGACCGAACTGGGTCTGGTCAAGGTCGGCCTGACCTCCGCGAGCCAGATCCGCGACGCGTACCGGGAGCTGACGGACATCGCGCGGTACGAGAACGTCCCGCTCGACGGGATCCTCGTCTGCCAGATGATCGAGCGGGGGGTGGAGATGGTCGTGGGCGTCACCCAGGACGAGCTCTTCGGCCCGACGGTGACGGTCGGGCTGGGCGGGGTCCTGGTCGAGGTCCTGCACGACACGGCGGTACGGGTGCCCCCGTTCGGCGAGGACGCGGCCCGCACGATGCTGCGCGAGCTGCGGGGGCGGGCGCTGCTGGAGGGCGTACGGGGGGCGCCGGCGGCGGATGTCGACGCGCTGGTGGAGGTGGTCCTGCGGGTCCAGCGGATGGCCCTGGAGCTGGACGGGGCGCTCTCCGAGCTGGACATCAACCCGCTGATGGTCCTCCCGAGGGGGCAGGGGGCGGTCGCCTTGGACGCCCTCGCCATCTGCCGCTGACCCCCACCGCCGCCGTCCCGGGGCTCCGCCCCGAACCCCGCTCCTCCCCAGCCCGGAGGGCAACCCGCTCAAGAGGCCGACACGGCCCGGCAAAACCAGCCCCTCCAGGGGGTACCTCCCAGCCCCTCCGGCGCTTGAGGAGCGGGTCCGGGCGGAGCCCGGTGCCCGGCGCCAGCCGGGATGCCTTGAGGCTCCGTCCCAGGGGCTGGAGTTGGGCCCGCACCATGGGCAACACGCGCTACAGGCCCACACGGCCCGGCAAAAACCAGCCCCGCCAGGGGGTACCTCCCAGCCCCTCCGGCGCTTGAGGAGCGGGTCCGGGCGGAGCCCGGGGCCCGGCGCCGGCCGGGTTCGTGGGGCGGGCACCGACGACACGGAAGGAATGGAGCCGCATGGACGAGATCCGGCACCGCCTGGAGAACTCCGTCTCCTGGATCACCCTGAACCGCCCCGAGGCCATGAACGCCCTCACCTGGGACCAGCGCGAACGCATCATCGCCCTCCTCGACGAGGCCACCGCCGACCCGGAGGTCCGCGCCGTCGTCCTCACGGCCACCGGCCGCGGCTTCTGCGCCGGCGCGGACCTCCGCAGACCGACGACCAGCCCGCCCGGCACGGGCACCCCGCCCCGCACGGGCGACCGGCCCGGCACGGGCACCCCGCCCCGCACGGGCACCCCGCCCGGCACGGGCGACCGGCCCGGCACGGACGCCCCCGCCCGCACCCCCGGCGACATCACCCGCCTCATCCGGTCCGGCGCCCAGCGCCTCATCACCGCAGTGATGGACTGCGAGAAGCCCGTCATCGCCGCAGTCAACGGGACCGCCGCCGGCATCGGGGCCCACCTCGCCCTCGCCTGCGACCTCGTGCTCGCCGCGGAGTCCGCCCGTTTCATCGAGGTCTTCGTGCGGCGCGGCCTCGTGCCCGACGGCGGGGGCGCGTACCTGCTGCCCCGCCTGGTGGGCCCCCAGAAGGCCAAGGAGCTGATGTTCTTCGGCGACGCCCTCCCCGCCGCCGAGGCCGCGGCCCTCGGCCTCGTCAACCGGGTCGTCCCCGACGAGGACCTGCCCGCCGAGGCCCGCGCCTGGGCCGAACGCCTCGCCCAGGGCCCCACCCGCGCCCTGGCCCTGACCAAGGCCCTGGTGAACGCCTCCCTGGACAGCGACCGGGCCACCTCCCTGGCCGCCGAGGCCGTCTCGCAGGAGCTCAACATGGGCACCGCCGACGCCGACGAGGGCATCGCCGCCTTCACCGCCCGCCGCCCCCCGAAGTTCCAGGGCCGCTGACCCGGCCGGCCACCCGCCCGGCCCCCGTGCCGGACCCGCCGTCATCCCCGGCGCAGGATGAACAGCCCGCCCCCGTCCGGATCACCCGCGTAGTAGAAGACCTCGGGCGCCGAGCGGGTGCCGGCCACCGACAGGCCGCCGATGCCCGGGCAGCCCGGCACACGGAGGTCCACCCCTTCCCGCCGGGCCCCGTCACCGCCCCCGCCCCCGTTCTGCTGCCCGCGGACCGCCGGGCGGAAGGTCCACGTGCCCGTGCCCGAGCACCGGGCCTCCTCGAAGTCGTCCCCCTGGTACGCGAGGCGGGTCGCCACGGCCCGGCCGTCCGGACGGAGCTCGACCGATGCCCCGCCGTCTCCGGCCCACTGCCCGGTGTACGCGGCGCGCCCGAGCCGCGGGGGCTCGTACGGTGCGAGGAAGCCGCCCGCGCCGACCGCCCCGACGGTGAAGAGCACCGCGGCCGCCCCGCCGGCTCCCGCCGCCACGGCCCCCCACCGCTGCCGCTCGGGCGTGCCCCGCCGCCGGAAGCGCTCCCCCAGGAGCATCGGCAGCAGACCGCTCGCCGCCACCGCCGCCCAGCCGCCGGGGAACGCGAGGCCGCCGGCGAACGGGAAACCGCCGAGGCGCGCGAGCACCCACCCCGGCAGTGCGGAGAGCAGCAGGAGCGCGGCCGGCTCGCCGAAGGCCCGGCGCAGGCCCGCCCGGCGGCGCGCGGCCCGTGCCAGCAGGGCCGCGGGCCCGTTCAGCAGCAGGGCCTGCGCGAAGCCGAGCAGGACCGGCGCCACCGGCAGGCAGCAGCACAGGAACAGCGCGGCGGGCGCCCCGCCGGACCCGAGTCCGTAGTCGTCCCGGGTGGGGGCCGAGATGAACCAGGCGATGCCCGCCAGCAGCCACTGCGCCGCGGCCACCGCCTCGGCCCCGGGAGCCGCCGCGCCCCACCACCCCCGCGCGGCGCCGGAGGGCCGGCCCGCACCCGCCCGGGGTCCGTTCTCATGCCCCCCGGGAACGTCCACGAGAACCCTCCGCACCATTTGAACGCGTTCAACAAGGTGAACCGTACACCCGCCCCGTCGGAGACCCCGCCCACCCCTTCCCATCTGACGAACCGTCAGCTTCAATGCGAAGTGTGATGGGACACGCAGGGATGGCGGCCACCGTCGTCCGATACCTCAGGTCCGCCGGCTCCCCCACCTCCGCGGGTCCGGTGGAGCCACTGCCCCGGCCGCATCTGCGGGCCGTGGGCGAGGACGAGCGGGCGCCGGTCGGGCCCGCCGAGTTCCGGGCCGTGCTGGGCAACTTCGCGAGCGGGGTCACGGTCATCACCGCCCCCGGGGCCGCTCCGGACGAGGGACCGGCGGGCTTCGCCTGCCAGTCGTTCGCCTCCCTCTCCCTCGCCCCGCCCCTGGTGACGTTCATGGTCGCCCGCACCTCGACCACCTGGCCGCGCATCGCCCGGGCCGGGGTCTTCTGCGTGAACGTGCTCGGCGCCGACCAGGGCGAACTGTGCCGCTCCTTCGCCGTCAGCGGGGCCGACAAGTTCGCCGGGGTGTCCCACACCCCGTCCCCCGCGACCGGCTCCCCGCAGCTCGCCGCGGTCCCCGCCTGGATCGACTGCCGCATCCACGCCGTGCACACCGGCGGCGACCACCTGATCGTGGTCGGCCGGGTCGAGGCCATGGGCGCCACGGGCGAGGGCGAGCCGCTCCTCTTCCACCGCGGCAGGTTCGGCCGCTTCACCACCGACTGACCGGCGGGACACCCCCGTATATCCACAAGACAGCAGGTCAGCGCGGCCGACACACTTCAGGCATGGCTGATCACGACCACCCGCACGACAGCGGTCCCCCCGTCCCCCCGTTCCGGCACAAGCCCACCCTGCACGGGGACCGGGTCCTGCTGCGGCCGGTCACGGCGGACGACGTGCCCGCCCTGCTGCCCCTCTTCCACGATGCCGAGGTCTCGCGGCTGACCGGCAGCCACCCCGGCGAGGCGTACGACGAGGCCGCACTGCGCGCCTGGTACGGCTCGCGGGCGGACCACGACGACCGCCTCGACCTCGCCGTGGTGGAGCGGGCCACCGGCGAGGTCGTCGGGGAGGCCGTGCTCAACGAGTGGGACCCCGACAACGAGAGCTGCAGCTTCCGCATCGTCTTCGTCCCGGCCGCGCACGGCCGCGGCCTGGGCACCGAGGCCACCCGGCTGATCGTCGGCCACGGCTTCGAGACGGCGCGGCTGCACCGCATCTCGCTGGAGGTGTACGCCTTCAACCCGCGGGCCCGCCGCGTCTACGAGAAGGCCGGGTTCCGCGCGGAGGGCACGCTCCGGGACGCCCTGCTCTGGGAGGGCGAACGGATCGACGCCACGGTCATGTCCGTCCTCGCACCGGAGTGGTCCCGGCACCGCGGCCACCCGTAGCCGGCCCGGACCGCCCCGGCGCCACCGGGCAGGCGCGGAGGGCGATCCGGGCGCGGACGGTCAGAACGTCAGCACCCCCCGCGCCACCCTCCCCTGGTGCGCGTCGTCCGCCGCCTTGGCGAAGTCCTCGACCGGGTAGGTCTCCGTGACGAGTTCGTCGAGCAGGAGCCGGCCCTCCCGGTACAGCTCCGCGTACAGGGCGATGTCCCGCTGCGGCCGGGAGGACCCGTACCGGCAGCCGAGGATGGACTTGTCGAGGTACATCGACGAGACCTGGAAGCTCGCCTCCTCCTGGAAGCCCGGCACGCCCAGCAGCACCGCCTGGCCGTGCCGGTCCAGCAGGTCGACGGCCTGGCGGATGAGCTTGACGTTGCCCACGCACTCGAAGGCGTGGTCCGCGCCCGTCGGCAGGACCTCCCGGACCGCCGCCGCGGTGTCGGCCACCGCCGAGGCGTCCACGAAGTGCGTGGCCCCGAACCGCCGCGCCACCGCCTCCTTCGCCGGGTTCGCGTCCACGGCCACGATCCTCGTGGCGCCGGCGATCCGCGCGCCCTGGAGCACGTTGAGGCCGATGCCTCCGGTGCCGATGACCACGACCGACTCCCCGCGGTCCACCCGCGCCCGGTTGAGTACGGCACCCACCCCGGTCAGCACCCCGCAGCCGATGAGCGCGGCGCTGGTGAGCGGGATGTCCGCAGGGATCTTCACCGCCTGCACGGCCTTGACCACGGTCTTCTCCGCGAAGGCCGAGTTCGACGCGAACTGGAACACCGGCTGCCCGCCCCGCCGGAACGGCTGCCCCGGCATCCCGATGGCCTTGCGGCACATCGTCGGCCGCCCCCGGTCGCACTCCGCGCAGGCCCCGCAGTTGGCCAGGGTGGACAGGGCCACGTGGTCCCCGGGCGCCACGTGCGTCACCCCGTCGCCCACCGCCTCCACCACGCCCGCACCCTCGTGCCCGAGCACCACCGGCGGCGGGAACGGGATGGTCCCGTCGATCACCGACAGGTCGCTGTGGCACAGCCCGGCCGCGGCGATCGCGACCAGCACCTCGCCCGGTCCGGGATCGCGCACCTCCAGGTCGTCGACCACCCGGGCCTGCTTTCCGTCGAACACGACACCTCTCACCGCGACTCCTTCGGCAGGCCGAGCACCCGCTCGGCGATGATGTTCCGCTGGATCTCGTCCGAGCCGCCGTAGATCGTGTCGGCGCGGGTGAACAGGAACAGCCGCTGGTCCTCCGCCAGCCCCTGCTCGTACGGCAGGTCCGGCGCCCAGTCCCGCACCCCGGCGGCCGCGGCCGCCCCGCGGACGGCCACCGCGAGCTCGCCGAGCCGCCGGTGCCAGCCGCCCCAGAGCAGCTTGGCCACGCTGGGCGCGCCCGGGTCCCCGGCGCTGCCCAGGGTGCGCAGGGCGTTCCAGCGCATGGTGTGCAGCTCGGCCCACTGCCGGACCAGCCGCTCGCGCAGCACGCCGTCCGGGTCCGGGCCGGGGCCCGGGTCCCGGCCCGCGGCGGGCGACCGCCGCGCGGACTGCTGCACGTACGAGGCGATGACGCGCTCCAGCTCGGCCGCGAAGCCGATCTGCTGGACGAGGGTGGACACGCCGCGCTCCAGGGCGAGCAGTCCCATGGCCACCTGCCAGCCGTTGCCCTCGCCGCCGACGAGCTCCTCGGCCACCGCCCCGTCGAAGAAGACCTCGTTGAACTCGCTCGTCCCGGACATCTGCCGGATCGGCCGGACCTCCACCCGCCCGCCGGGCTGGTCCATGGGGACCAGGAGGAAGGACAGCCCGTGGTGCCGGCGGGAGCCGGGTGCGGTGCGGGCGAGGACGAAGCACCAGTCGGCCTCGCGGGCCAGGGAGGTCCAGATCTTCTGCCCGGTGACCCGCCACCGGCCCCGGCCTGCACCCCGGCCCGCGGTCCGGCCCGCACCCCCGCCGGAGCCTCCCCCGGGCCCGCCCGCACCGCGTCCGGCGCCACCACCGCCCGCCGCCTCCCGCACCGCGACCGTCCGCACCCCCGCCAGGTCCGAGCCGGCCCCCGGCTCGCTGTACCCCTGGCACCACAGCTCCTCCCCGCGCGCGATCGGCGGCAGGAAGCGGTCCCGCTGCTCCTGGGTGCCGTACGCGAGCAGGGTGGGCGCGAGCAGGTTCTCGCCGATGTGCCCGACCCGGCCGGGGGCGCGGATCCGCGCGTACTCCTCCGCCCACACCACCTGCTGCGTCAGCGAGGCGGCCTGCTGCCCGTACGCACCCGGCGGCGCGTCCCAGCCCAGGCCGATCCAGCCGCCGCGGCCCAGTTCGCGTTCCCAGTCGCGCCGTTCCGCGACGCCCTCGTGCTCGCTGCCGGGGCCGCCGAGTCCGGCGGCCGCCGCGTACGGGCCGGCCAGGTGCCCGGTCAGCCAGTCGCGCGCCCGCCGCCGGAACTCCTCGTCCGCGTCGCCGAACCTGAAGTCCACGCGTTCCCCCTCCCCCTGCGCGTCCGCCGTCAGGCGTTGGGCCGGTCCTTGGCGGCCGCCGCCTTCGCCATGGCCTCCAGCTGCACGAGCATCGGCATCGGGTCGGTGCCGACCGTCCCCGGCAGGAAGTCGGCGATCTTCTCGGGGGTCCAGGGGCCCTCCGCGTACCCGGCGCGCAGCTCGCGCGGCTGGGCCCAGACGGCGATCTTGGGGCCGGCGACGGTGTAGACCTGCCCGGTGATGCCCTCGGCCTTCGCGCGGTCGCTGAGCAGGTACGTGACCAGCGCGGCCACGTCCTCGGGCTCGCCGATCTCCTTGAGCTCCATGGGCACGTTGGCGGACATCCGGGTACGGGCCACGGGGGCGACGGCGTTGGCCGTGACCCCGTACTTGTGCAGGCCGAGGGCCGCGCTGCGGACGAGCGAGATGATCCCGCCCTTGGCGGCGCTGTAGTTGGCCTGGGCCACCGAGCCCTGGTGGTTGCCGCTGGTGAAGCCGATGAGGGTGCCGGAGCCCTGCTTGCGCATGACGGCCGAGGCGGCGCGGAAGACGGTGAAGGTGCCCTTGAGGTGGGTGGCGACCACCGGGTCCCACTCCTCCTCGGACATGTTGAACAGCATCCGCTCGCGCAGGATGCCGGCCACGCAGACCACCCCGTCGATGCGCCCGTACTCGGCGAGCGCGGTGTCCACGATGCGCCGGCCGGCCGCCATGGTGGAGATGTCGTCGGCGACGGCCACGGCCTGTCCGCCGGCCGCGGCGATCTCCTTGACCACGGCCTCGGCCACCTCGCTCGTGGGTGCGCCGCCCTCGATGCCCACGCCGTAGTCGTTGACGACGACCCTGGCGCCCTCGGCGGCGGCGGCGAGCGCGACGGCACGGCCGATGCCCCGGCCCGCGCCGGTGACGGCGACGACCTTGCCTGCCAAGAAGTTCCCCACGTCCGGCCCCTTCCCGCGGTTTCTGACGGACCGTTAGATTTTATGGCCCATCGGGTCCGCGAGCACAAGACCTCAGGAGGCACCGTGTCCGCACTGCCGGCCGAGTTCCACGAGATCGCCAAGCGCGTGAACAACTGGGGGCGCTGGGGCGCCGAGGACGAGATCGGCACCCTCAACCTGATCACCGGGGACGTCGTACGGGCGGCCGCCGCGGAGGTCCGCACCGGGCGCCGCATCCCCCTCGCGCTCCCGCTCAAGGAGGACGGGGTGCAGGCGGGCCTGATCCCGGGCCGGATCAACCCGCTGCACACGATGGTGCAGATCAACCAGGAGCTGTTCGGCCCGGGCACGGTGGCCTGCAGCGACGACGCGGTGACCATGGGCCTGCAGGCGGGCACCCATTGGGACGCCCTCACCCACGTCTCCCACTCGGGCCGCATCTACAACGGCCGCCCCGCCTCCTCGATCACCCCGCACGGCCGCGCCGAGTTCAGCGGCATCGACAAGGCGGCGCCGATCGTCTCCCGCGGGGTGCTGCTCGACGTGGCCCGCGCGAAGGGCCTCGACCGGCTGCCCGGCGGGCACGCGGTGACCCCGGCGGACCTGGCCGAGGCGGAGGAGTTCGGACGGGTGCGGGTGCGCGCCGGGGACGTGGTGCTGGTCCGCACCGGCCAGGTCCAGGTCTACCTGGCGGGCGACCGGCACGGCTACGGCTTCCCCTCCCCGGGCCTGTCGGTGCACGCGCCCGAGTGGTTCCACGCCCGCGACGTGGCGGCGGTCGCGAACGACACGCTGACGTTTGAGATCTTCCCGCCGGAGATCGAGAATCTGTGGCTGCCCGTCCACGCCCTCGACCTGGTGGAGATGGGCATGCACCAGGGCCAGAACTGGAACCTGGAAATGTTGTCCACAGCCTGTGCAGAAGATTCCCGCTACAGCTTCCTCCTCTCGGCCATGCCCGAACCCTTCGTGGGCGGCACGGGCACCCCGGTGGCCCCGGTGGCGGTCCTGTAAGCGGCCGCCGCCGGCGGGTTGACCTTCCCCCTGGGGAAGACGGGAGCGTGTCGGCCATGGAGGAAACCGCACCGACGGAGGCGCCGGACCTGCTCGCCATCGGCGTGTTCGCCCGGCGGGCCCGGCTCTCGCAGAAGGCCCTGCGGCTGTACGACCGCCAGGGCCTGCTGCCCCCGGACCACGTGGACCCGGTCACCGGCTACCGCTTCTACGCCGAGGGACGGCTCGCACCGGCCCGCCTGATCGCACGGCTGCGCGCGCTGGACATGCCGCTGGCCGAGGTCGCGGCGGTGCTCGCCGCACCGGCCCCCGAGGCGGCCGCGCTGGTCGCCGCGTACTGGGAAGGCGTGGAACGGCGCATCGCGGCCCAGCGCGCCCTGGCGGCCCACCTCCGCAACCAACTGACGGACGGCGAAGGGAGCCTGGACATGTACGAGATCCACGAGCGGGGGCAGCCCGAGCAGCTGGTGCTCACCGAACAGCGGCACATCACCCCGGAGGAACTCCCGGTCTGGATCCCGGCCGCCTGGGCCCGGCTCTCGGCCGTCGCCGACGCCCACGGCGGGCCGTACGGACACCCGTTCGTCGTCTACCACGGCGAGGTGGACGAGGACGGGGACGGCCCGGTCGAGATGTGCGTCCCGGTCGACCCCGCCCTCGACCCGTCCGCCCTGCCCGTACCGGCCCGCCGCGAGCCGTCCCGTACGGAGGCGTACGCGCGTCTCACCAAGGCGGAGGTCGGCCACCCGCAGATCCTCTCGGCCTACGAGGCGGTCTACCAATGGGCCCGGCAGCAGGGCCGCACCCCCACCGCGGCCCCCCGCGAGGTCTACTTCGCCGACTGGTCCACCGTCGGCCCCCACGACCCGGCCTGCGACGTCACGGTCCCCCTGACCACCTGACCCCGGCACCGCCCGGCGGGGCACCGCTCCGGCACGTAACCGATTGATCACTGGCAGCAATGACATATGCGGTACCATATGTGCATGACTCTCAAGCGCACGACGGTCTACGTCGACGCGGAGGACCTCCAGGTCATCAAGGAGGCGGCCGCCAGGGAAGGCGTCTCCGAGGCAGAGATCATCCGCCAGGCCATCCACCGGGCAGCCCTCGCGCGCCGGGTGTGGAACGAACCGTTCTTCAGCCGGACGTACCCCCCGCTCACCGGTGAAGCCACCGATACCGCGAAGGCGCGCCACGACATGTGGGAGGAGAAGGCGAGCCGGTACAGGGCGACGAAGGGCGACGCCGCGTGATCGTCCTGGTCGCCGACACCTCGGGACTGCTCGCGGCCCTGGAGGACGGCCATCCCTGCGGGCCCGGCGCACGCGAGGCGCTGGACCGTGCGAGCGTCCTGATCGTTTCACCGGTGATCCTCAGTGAACTCGACCACCTGGCAACCCGGCAGCTCGGCCGCGGGGCCGCGGTGGAGGCCGTCGACGACCTGTGCCGCCGGATGCGCGCGGGCCGGGCCGAAGTCGCCCCGGTGACGGTGTCCACGCTCGAAGAAGCCCAGATCGTCCGGGCCCACTACGCAGACCTGAACCTGGACCTCACAGACGCCGTGAACGTCGTCCTGGCGCGCGACTACGACACCGCCGCGATCCTGACCCTCGACCGGCGGGACTTCCGCGCCATTTCCCCGCTGAGCATGCACAAGGCGTTCCGCCTGCTGCCCGACGACCTCTGAGCCCCTGAACCTGCGGGTGGCGGCGTGCGTTCGTGCGCGCCCCGAGCACGGCACGGCAGCCGCCACCCCACGACCCGCACTCGTCAAGGTCAACCCTTGGCGTCCCCTCGCGACGCGTCGCTCCACTCCAGGGTGATCAACGCATGACGGTCCGTCAACTCCTCGTTAGAGGTACATGCGGGCGGGCGGGGCCGGTTCCGCGGCCTTCTCGTCGCGGTCGATCTCGCACCAGATCCGCTTGCCGGCGCCCTCGCGCTGCCAACCCCAGCGGTCCGCCAGGCCGTCCACCAGCTCCAGGCCGCGGCCGCTCGTCTCGGAGTCCTCCGCGTGCCGGCGGGACGGCGGGCAGTCGCTCGCGTCCATCACCTCGACCCGCACCCCGGGTCCGCCGAACAGCATGCGGAGCACCGCCGGGCAGCCGGTGTGCACGACGGCGTTGGTGACGAGTTCCGAGATGAGCAGGATCAGCGTGTCGGTGAGCGGCTCGTCCGCTCCTATGCCGCAGCCGGCCAGCCGGGAACGCGCCCATCTGCGTGCCCGGCCCACTTCGGCGGGATCCGGACCGACCTCCAGCTGAACCTGAAGCACCTGCACCGCTCACACCATCCGAACCGGCGGACACTTCGCCTCACGACGGAACGGGATCACGGACCGTGATCCCCTTGCGGAGCAGCATGGTTGACATACAGTCACCACAACAAGCGCTTCGGGCATATTCCAGCGCGAAGCCGTGGGCGTGGTGCATACTGTGCGACGCCCTCGCCGCTCGACCGCTCGCATCCCTCGGAGCGTACCGGAGCCGGCACCCGACTCCCGTGTGTAACGAGTCGGACGAAGGACACAAACATATATCAACTCTCTGTAATCGGACACGCGTCCCGCGGCGTCCCACCCGTGACTCCCTCAGCGCCCGCCCATCCCGGTCCCCGCTGCCGCCCGCGCCCCCGCTTCCGCCTCCGCCTCCGCGAGCAGCCCCTCGGCGAGCAGTTCCTCCGCCCCGGCCGCCGTGCGCCACTGCCCGGCGCGCAGCCAGGCCCGCTTGAGGTGCAGGTGGACGTCCGCCTCCCAGGTGAAGCCCATGCCGCCGTGCACCTGGAGGCAGTCCCGGGCGTTGCGTTCCGCCGCCTCGTCCGCCAGCAGCTTGGCCGCGGCGGTCTCGTGCGGGTCCGCGGTCACCGCCGCCGCGTAGACCGCCGTGCGGGCCAGCTCCGCGCGGACCAGCATCTGCGCGCACAGGTGCTTGACCGCCTGGAAGGCCCCCACGGGCTGCCCGAACTGCTCGCGCTCCTTCGCGTACCGCACGGCCAGTTCGCAGGTCCGCGCCGCGCTCCCGGCCTGGAGGGCGGCCGTCAGCAGCTCCCCCTCCGCCCGGTGCGCCGACCCCGCCGCGGGCGGTACGGCGGCCCCCGGCGCGGCCCGGTACAGCGGGGTCAGCGGATCCACCGACCGCACCGGCTCCCCGGCACCCCCGGCGACGGCACCCGCACCCGCACCCGGCCCCTCCCCCGCCCCCAGCACCGCGTCCGCCTCCGCCAGGTACGGCACCAGCCCGCCGCCGAGGTCCGCGGCCGTCACCACCGCCTCGCCCGCCGCCGCCCCCGGCACCGTCCCGGCCGCCAGGTGGGTGGCCACCAGCGGGCCCGGCAGCAGGGCCCGCCCGGCCTCCTCGAAGACGAGCACGGCCTCGGCGAGCCCCAGCCCGACCCCGCCCTGCGCCTCCGGCAGCCGCAGCGCGAAGAACCCGGCCTCGCCCAGCTCCCGCCACAGCGCCCGGTCCACGACCGGCCCGGACCCGGACTCCGCCGAGGTCACCGAGGCCCGCAGCTCCTCCCGCCCGTACCGGGCCGCGAGCAGCTCCCGCATCCCCGCGCGCAGGTCCCGCTGGTCCTGTGTCATCCGGAAGTCCACGTCACCGCCCGCCCTTCGGCAGGCCGAGTATCCGCTCGGCCACGATGTTCTGCTGGATTTGCGAGGTGCCCGCCGCGATCGTGTAGGAGAGCGAGGAGAGCCGGTCGGCCACCCACTCCCGGTCCGCCTCCAGCGCCCCCGCGCCCAGCACCTCGGCCGCCGTGTCGTACAGCTCCTGCCGGGCGTGGGAGTAGCGCAGTTTGAAGACCGAGCCGCCGGTGCCGGGGACGCCGCCGGACGAGGCCTGGGCCTCGCTGACGTTCCACTGGGTGAGCCGCCACAGCGCCCCGAACTCCCCGTGCAGCCTGCCCAGCCGGCGGCGCAGCACGGGATCGTCCCAGCGGCCGTTGCGCCGGGCCTCCCGGGCGAGTTCGCGCAGGGTGCGGCGGCAGGCGACGACCTCGCCGACGAAGGCGGTGCCGCGTTCGAAGGAGAGGGTGACCATGGTGACCCGCCAGCCGTCGTTCTCGGCGCCCACCCGGTTGGCCGCGGGCACCCGCACCTCGTCGAGGAACACCTCGGCGAACTCCGCCGACCCGGCCAGCGTCCGCAGCGGCCGCACGGTCACCCCGGGCGCGTCCATGGGCAGGGCCAGCCAGCTGATCCCGCGGTGCTTGGGGGCCTGCGGATCGGTCCGCACGAGCAGTTCGCACCAGTCGGCGACCTCCGCGTGCGAGGTCCAGATCTTCGAGCCGCTGACCACGTAGTCGTCCCCGTCGCGGACCGCGCGGGTGCGCAGGGCGGCGAGGTCGGAGCCGGCGCCGGGTTCGCTGAAGCCCTGGCACCAGACCTCCTCCCCGCGCAGGACGGGCGGCAGCCAGCGGGCCCGCTGCTCCGCGGTGCCCTCGGCGGCGATGGTGGGCCCGGCGTGCAGCAGGCCGACGAAGTTCGCGCCCACGTACGGGGCCCCGGCCCGCTCGGTCTCCTCCAGGAAGATCAGGTGCCGCGCGGGGGTGGCACCCTGCCCGCCCGCGTGCACGGGCCAGTGCAGCCCCGCGTACCCGGCCTCGTACAGCCGGCGCTGCCAGCCGAGGTCGTACGCGCGGCGGCCCGGCCAGTCGTCCGGGGAGGGCCGGGGCGGCAGCTCGGGCAGCACCTTGCCGAGCCAGGCGCGCAGCCGGGCCCGGAACTCCTGCTCCTCTTCGGTGGGGGCGAGGTCCACTAGCGCGCCCCGCCGGCCCGGCGGTCCCGGTCGAGGTCCAGGCCGAGCATGCGGATGGCGTTGCCGCGCATCAGCTTGTAGACGGTCTCCTCGTCGAGGCCCTTCACGTGGTCGAGGGCGACCTCCTTGGTGTGCGGGAAGGTCGAGTCCACGTGCGGGTAGTCGGTCTCGAAGGTGGCGTTGTCGCGGCCGACCACGTCGAGCGAGGCGATGCCGTGCTTGTCGCGGAAGAAGCAGCAGAAGATCTGCCGGTAGTAGTACGTGGACGGGGGCTCGGGGATCAGCCCGCGGACCCCGCCCCAGGCCCGGTGCTCCTCCCACACGTCGTCCGCGCGCTCCAGGGCGTACGGGATCCACCCCATCTGGCCCTCGCTGTAGGCCAGCTTGAGCTGCGGGAACTTCACCAGCACCCCGCTGAAGAGGAAGTCCATCATCGAGGCCATGGCGTTGTTGAAGCTCAGCGAGGCCTGCACGGCGGGCGGGGCGTCCGGGGAGGCCGCGGGCATCTGGGAGGAGGACCCGATGTGCATGTTCACGACGGTTCCGGTCTCCTGGCAGGCCGCGAAGAACGGGTCCCAGTAGCCGGAGTGGATCGAGGGCAGCCCGAGGTGGGTGGGGATCTCCGAGAAGGTGACCGCGCGCACCCCGCGCTCCGCGTTGCGCCGGATCTCGGCGACCGCGAGGCCGATGTCCCAGAGCGGGACGATGCACAGCGGGATGAGCCGGCCCCCGCTGTCCCCGCACCACTCCTCGACCATCCAGTCGTTGTACGCGCGCACGCAGGCGAGGGCGACCTCCTTGTCCTTGGCCTCGGCGAAGGTCTGGCCGCAGAAGCGGGGGAAGGTCGGGAAGCACAGGGAGGCCTCGACGTGGTTGAGGTCCATGTCGGCCAGCCGCGCCGCCGGGTCCCAGCAGCCGCGCCGCATCTCGGCGCGGGTGATGCCCTCCAGGGTCATGTCGTCGCGGTCGAAGCCGACGGCGGCGATGTTGCGCTTGTACGGGAACCTGAGGTCCTCGTAGATCCACCAGTCGGCGGGCGGGCCGTCCGGGTCCATCGTGATCCGGTACTTGCCGCCGGTGTACGCGAGCTCTCCGATGCCGGCGGTGAGCGGCTGCGGTCCCCGGTCGCGGTACTTCGCGGGGAGCCAGGTCTCGAAGAGGTGCGCCGGTTCGATCACGTGGTCGTCGACGCTGATGATCCGAGGCAGTTCCATGAGGTCCCCTCACACCGTTTCTGATGGATCGTCAGAAACAAGCTAGCCCCGGGACCCCTGGACCGACAAGCGCCCGCGCCCTACCCTCTCCAGTTGATCTGACTACCCGTCAGACATCTCGGTCGAGGGCGGCTCTGGAGGCTGGGCATGGCGGACACCGCGACGGACACCGCGAAGGAACTGGGCCGGTCCCGCACCCTCTGGGACCTGGTCGCGCGCCGGGCCGCACTGACCCCGGACGCCCCCGTGCTCATCGAGGACGGCACCGGCCGCACCCTCTCCTTCGGGCAGCTGGCCGAGCGCTCCGAACGGACCGCCGCCGGGCTGTACGCCCGGGGCGTGCGGCCCGGCACGGTCGTCGCCTGGCAGCTGCCCACCCGCATCGAGACCGTGCTGCTCTCCCTGGCCCTGGCCCGGCTCGGGGCCGTGCAGTCCCCGGTGATCCCCTTCTACCGGGACCGCGAGACCGGCTTCGCCCTGCGCGAGTCCAAGGCGGAGCACTTCGCCGTGCCCGGCGAGTGGCGCGGCTTCGACCACACCGCGATGGCCCGCCGGCTCGGCGCCCGCGGGGTCTTCGAGGCGTACGAGGACCTGCCCGAGGGCGACCCGGGACTGCTGCCCCCGCCCCCCGCCGACGGCACCGCCGTCCGGTGGATCTACTGGACCTCGGGGACCACGTCCGACCCCAAGGGCGTCCTGCACACCGACCGCTCGCTCATCGCCGGCGGCTCCTGCCTCGCCCACGCCCTGCACCTGACCGCCGCCGACGTGGGCTCGATCGCCTTCCCGTACGCGCACATAGGCGGGCCGGACTACCTCGTGATGCTGCTGCTCTACGGGTTCCCTGCGGTCCTGTTCGAGAAGTTCGCCCTGCCCGCGGCCCTGGAGGGCTACCGGCGGCACGGGGTCACCGTCGCCGGCGGGTCCACCGCCTTCTACTCGATGTTCCTCGCCGAACAGCGCAAGGACCCGCAGCGCCCCCTGATCCCCACCCTGCGGCTGCTCGCGGGCGGCGGCGCGCCCAAACCGCCGGAGGTCTACCACGCCGTGGTCCGCGAACTGGGCTGCGCGCTGACCCACGGCTACGGCATGACCGAGGTCCCGATGATCACCATGGGCTCCCCGGACGACACCCCGGAGCAGCTCGCCACCACCGAGGGCCGCCCGCCCGCCGGAATGTCCGTGCGCATCACCGCCCCCGACGGCAGCCCGCTGCCCCCCGGCACCGACGGGGAGGTGCGGCTGCGCGGGGAGGCCGTCTGCCGGGGCTACCTCGACCCCGCGCAGACCGCGGAGGCCTTCGACGCCGAGGGCTACCTGATCACCGGCGACCTCGGGCACCTCACCGCCGACGGGCACCTGGTGCTGACCGGCCGCAGCAAGGACGTCATCATCCGCAAGGGCGAGAACGTCTCCGCGAAGGAGATCGAGGACCTGCTGCACCGGCTGCCCGGGGTGGGCGACGCCGCCGTCATCGGACTGCCCGACCCCGACCGCGGGGAACGGGTCTGCGCGGTGGTCGAACAGCCCCCGGGGGCCGAGCCCCTGACCCTGCCCGCGGTCACCGCGCACCTGCGCGCGGCGGGCCTCGCCACCCACAAGCTGCCGGAGCAGCTGGAGCTGGTCGAGGCCCTCCCGCGCAACGAGACCCTGCGCAAGGTGCTCAAGTACAAGCTGCGCGAGCGCTATGCCTGAGCGCACGGCCGGGCCCGGGCCGGGAGGCCTGCCCCGGTCCGGGCCGTGACCGGCTCAGACGGAGTCCGGCGGCTCCACCCCGCAGTACCCGGCGAAGGCGGTCAGGATCTCCTCCTCGGAGATCCGGCCGTCCCCGTCGGCGTCGAGCCCGGCGGCCACCCGGACCGCCAGCTCCTCCGGGGTGCCCAGCACGCGCAGCACCCGGGCCGCGGCCGCCGGGGTGGCCGCCCCGGCCCCGTCCTCGTCGGCGACGGCGAGCACGGCGTGCAGGAAGGGGCGGGCGATCTCGGCGAAGCGCACCGGGTTGTCCCGCAGCCGCTTGACGGCCCCGGTCACGAACTCCTCGCGGGTGACGCGCTGGTCGCCGTCCACGTCCGCGATCCCGGCCATTCCCTGCCAGAAGGCCTCGGCGCCGATGAACACGGCCTGGCCCTTGTCGGAGCGCGCGGTGGTACCGAATTCGGCCAGCACGGCACGGGCGGCCGCACTGAAGTCCTCCCGGTCGATATAGCCGTTGCCGTCCTGGTCGAAGGTGGCGAATCGGGCGGCGATCTTGCGCTCGTACTCTGCGCTGTCCATATTCGGCGTTCCGCCTTCACATGTGCGGTGGGGTGCAGTTCAAGACAGGCGGCAGCGTACGGCCTCGATGGCCTGGACGTTAAGCGAAGGGTGCGGGCAAGTGGCCGCACCCGACCCGCGCACGGGGCGCGCGCCGGGGCGCGTCGCTCCGACCTGCGGTTCCGCGCGCACGCGGGGGCTTTAACACGGAAGCCTCCGGTCCGGGGCCGGTTCGGACAAACTCGGCCCCAAAAGGCAGTTGGCCATTACATTCGAGTGGTCGACACAGGGCTGGGGGCCGCCATGGCGAAGGACGCACCACCGCGCTGGGACCGCCGCATGCAGCAGCGGCTCGCCCGCGGCGAGGCGGCCGCGCTCGGCGAGCTGTACGACCGCTTCGCCTCGCTCGTGCACGGGCTGGCCTACCGGGTGCTGAGCGACGAACGGGCCGCGGACCGGATCACCCGCGAGGTTTTCGGGTACATCTGGGAGCACCCCGACGCCTACGACCCCAAACAGGGCTCCCTGCGTTCGTGGGTGGCCCGGATAACGCAGGGGCAGGCAGTGGCCCGGCTGCGGCAGACCGAGTACGGCCGCGGCTCCCGCGAGGAACTGGAGCAGAAGGTGCGCATGGCCTCGGCGGCCGCCCGCGCGGACTACATCGTCACGTCCATGCCGGCCCCGCTGCGGGCCGCGCTCGATCTCGCGTACTTCCAGCGGCGCGACTACCGGCAGACCGCGGCCGACCTCGGCGTGACGGAGGACGAGGCGCGGCGCCGGCTGCGGCTCGGCCTCCAGCTGCTGTCCACGGCGTACGCGCCCGCCGGCGAGGGCGGCTCCCCGCCCGGGT
Source organism: Streptomyces sp. NPDC030809 (assembly GCF_055572195.1). NCBI lineage: Bacteria > Bacillati > Actinomycetota > Actinomycetes > Kitasatosporales > Streptomycetaceae > Streptomyces > Streptomyces sp. NPDC030809. The sequence continues at coordinate 12,128 of NZ_JBVIDV010000041.1, read as the reverse complement.
ACGGAACCGCCCGATGAACGGCTCCGGCGGCGCACGGCGTCCCGGCGAGGGCGAGGACCGCGGCGACCCGGTGGCCCCGCGGATACCGGGACAGCGCGGGGCGGCGGACGACCTCGACCTGTACGACCCGCCCACCCTGGAGCCGGACGCGGAGCCGGACCCGTACCTCCCGCCGGCGGCGGGGCCCGGGCCGCAGGACCCGTACGCCCCGGACCCGTACGCCGCCGGCCCGGCCACCCCGGACCCGGAGTCCGGTGCCACCCCGCCCGGGGACGCCCCGGAGCCCGCCGCCCCGCGCTCGCACGCCGTGCTGAAGTCCCTGCTCGGCGCGTGGGCGCTGGCGGCGTGCTCGGCGGAGGAGACCCGGGCCGTCGAGGACCACCTCACCGAGTGCGCCCCCTGCGCCGAGGAGGCCCTGCGGCTGCGGGAGGCGGTGGCCCTGCTGCACCCGGACGAGAACCTCGACCTGGACCCGCTGCTGCGCTCCCGCGTGCTGGAGGGCTGCCTCGTACGGCGGCCCGCCCGGATCCCGGTGCCGACGTGGGCGGCCCCGTACGACGCGGAGACCGCGCGCCTGGACGCCCTGCTCCAGGACTTCGGCGACGCCGAGTGGCAGGCGCCGGTGCGGCTCAAGTGGTTCGCCGACGAGGGGCCGCAGAGCCGCCGGACCACCGTGGCCGGGGTGATCGGCCACCTGCTCGCCGTGGACGGCATGATCGCCGCCGCCCTCGGACTGGACGACCCGCTGGGCCCGGACCACGGGGCCGTGGGACCGGAGGCGCGCACCGAGCGGTACTGGGCCGCCGCGCCCCACCCGGCCGGGCGCCGGGTCCGCGAGCCGTGGCGGGAGCAGGGCCACACCCTGCTGCGCACGGTGTCCTTCGCGGGCGGCGGCGCGGACGCACTGGCCGTGGACTACGGGGCGGTCGCCCTGCCGCTCGCGGACGCCTTCCTGGAGCGGGCCTTCGAGTGCTGGGTGCACGCCGTGGACATCGCCGACGCGGTGGACTACCCGTACGACCCGCCCTCGGGCGCCCACATGCACAGCATGATCGACCTCGCGGCACGGCTGCTCCCGGGCGTGCTGGCCGGACGGCGGCGGGCCGGGCTCGCGGCCCCCGTGCAGGGGCTGGCCGTGGCGGGCGCCCCGGGCCGCACCCTGCGCCTGGAGATCGAGGGGGCCGGCCGCGGGTCCTGGGACATCGCCCTGGACTCCCCGGGAGCCGCCACCTCGGCCGAGCACACCGTGGCGGAGATCGCGCTCGACGCCGCGGAGTTCTGCCGGCTCGCCGCCGGGCACATCGCCCCGGAGGAGGCCGCGGCCGGACAGCACGGGGACCGGGAGGCCATCCGCGAGGTGCTGTTCGCGGCGGCCTCCCTCAGCCGGCTGTGAGCGGGGCCCGCCCGGGCCCCCGCCCGCCGCGTCCGGCCGCGTCCGGCCCGGGAATCAGGCGAAGACGACCGTGCGGGAGCCGTTGAGCAGCACCCGGTGCTCGCTGTGCCACTTCACCGCGCGGGCCAGCGCCTGGCACTCCACGTCCCGGCCGATGGCCACCAGCTGGTCGGGGGTGACCTCGTGGCCGACCCGCTCGACCTCCTGCTCGATGATCGGGCCCTCGTCGAGGTCGGCGGTCACGTAGTGCGCGGTGGCGCCGATCAGCTTCACCCCGCGGGCATGCGCCTGGTGGTACGGCTTCGCGCCCTTGAAGCTCGGCAGGAAGGAGTGGTGGATGTTGATGATCCGGCCGCTCAGCTCCTTGCACAGGTCGTCGGAGAGCACCTGCATGTAGCGGGCGAGCACGACCAGTTCGATGTTCTCGGCACGCACCAGCTCCAGGAGCTGCGCCTCCGCCTCGGGCTTGTTGTCCTTCGTCACCGGGATGTGGTGGAAGGGGATGTCGTACGAGCCGACCAGCTCGGCGAAGTCCGTGTGGTTGGAGACCACCGCGGCGATCTCCACCGGCAGGGCCCCGATCCGCGAGCGGAACAGCAGGTCGTTGAGGCAGTGCCCGAACTTGGACACCATCAGCACGATCCGCATGCGCTCGTCGGAGCGGTGGATCTGCCAGTCCATCCGGAAGGAGTCGCCGATCGCGGCGAAGCTGGCGCGCAGCTTCTCGACGGTCACCGGCGGCTCGGCCTCGAAGTGCACCCGCATGAAGAAGAGACCCGTGTCACGGTCTCCGAACTGCTGGCTGTCCTCGATGTTGCACCCGGTCATGAACAGGTAGCTGGACACGGCGTGCACGATCCCCGCCTTGTCCGGGCAGGACAGGGTCAGGACGTACTGCTGGGGCGCACTGGTGGCTTGGGCATCGCTCATGACACCACAGACTTGCACACTGCACGGCCCCCTCGGAGCCGTGCGCCGCCTGAGCGGGCACCGTCTCGCACCGTGGACGGCCGGCGGCCGGGCGGTAGCCGTCCGATGGCGGGACGGAGGCGGGACGGATGCCGGATCGCCGTCGGGATGCCGGACGGAGGCCGGACGGATGCCCGGAAGCCGGACGGAGGCTAGGCGGAGGTCAGCGTCCGGAGGTCGGCGAGGGAGCAGGGCCGGGTGTCCGGGTCCTCGCCGTCGGCCACCGACAGGCGGACGTGGGCGTCGCGGGCGGCGCGGACCGCCTCGGGCCAGCCGTGGTGGTCGAGGTAGGCGGAGACGGGGGCGTCCGGGCCGACCTGGTGCAGGATCCGCAGCACCCGCAGGACGGCCACGTCGACGAGCGCGGCCTCCTGCGAGTCGCGGAATATCGTGCCGACGTACTTCTCGGCGGACCAGCTGTCCAGCCAGGTGTCCTCGACGAGGCGGTACACCGCGTCGGTGACGTCCCCGTAGCCTTCGAGGCCCGCCAGCCAGCACTCCTCGTGGAAGACCGGGTCGGAAAGCATGTGGAGCGCCGAGCGCACGTTGGAGCGCCAGCGCCACCAGGGCATGTCGTTGAGCGGCATGCCGCCCATGGTGGAGGAGCGGCGGCCGCGACGGGAAGAGTTCTTCGAAGCTTGGACGAATGTCACGGTTGACGATCGTACGTTCCCCCATACGGGGATCTTGACACCCCCGTAGTTCACCTTGATGTCACCGAACGTTGAGTGGACATCACTGCGGTGTTACCGAGGGGGCGGAATTGTGCATGCACATGACCGACAGGCGACGCACGCTTCCCTCTCGCTCGATCGCATCCGCGGCCCGCTTGGCCCTGTGTACGGCGGTGGGCGCGTCCCTGATCGGGGGATGCGGGGCGCTCCCCGGGAACGCGGGGGGATCCGGGGAGCCCCTCACCGTCATGACCTGGGCGCCGGAAGGCACCAAGGCCACCAACATGCCCGGCATGCCCGCCATGGCCAAGGCGTACGCCCGCTGGGTGAACGCGCGCGGCGGGATCAACGGCCACAAGCTGCGGGTGCTGACCTGCAACGAGGAGAACACCCCCAAGGGGGCCGCCGACTGCGCCCGCAAGGCGGTCGAGGAGGACGCGGTCGCGGTCGTCGGCTCGTACAGCCAGCACGGCCGCGCCTACTTCGCCCCGCTGGAGACCGCGGGCATCCCCTTCATCGGCGGCTACGGGGCCTCCGCCGAGGAGTTCCAGAGCTCCCTGTCCTACCCCGTCAACGGCGGCCAGCCCGCGCTGCTCGCCGGCACCGGCCACCAGCTGGGCCGGATCTGCGCGAAGGTCGCGCTGGTCCGCCCCGACACCCTGCCCGGGGACACCCTCCCGCTGCTGATCAACGCCGGGCTGAAGTCCGCCAAGGGCCGCGAGGACGTGCAGGCCGCCGACGTACGGGCCGCCGACGACGCGACCGACTACAGCGAGGCGGCCCGCCGGGCCCTCGCGGCGGCGGGCGCCGGCGGGCACGCGGCGGGCCGGCTCGCCTCGGCCGGCGGGGCCGGGGCCGGCAGCGGCCGGAGCTGTGTGACGGCCGCCCTGGGCGAGCACACCGAGACCTTCTTCGACTCCTTCCGGCGCGTGGAGGACGACGGCACCCGGGTGAAGATCGCCTCCGTGCTCGGAAGCATCAGCCAGGGCCTGGTCAACCGCACCGGCGGCAAGGACGGCCCCTTCGAGGGCGCGTACGTCACCGGCTGGTACCCGGTCGCCTCGGACCCGCTGTGGGAGCCCATGCGGAAGGTGATCAGCAAGGAGGCGTTCGGCGACGACCGGGTGGACCCGTCCGACACCGGCACCCAGACCACCTGGATCGCGTACACCGTCTTCGCGGAGATCGTGAAGGCGCTGGGCGACGAGGAGATCACCGCCCGGAAGGTGGCGCGCGCCCTGGACCGCGCCGACGGGATCAAGACCGGGGGCCTCACCCCCGACCTGCGGTGGCGCTACCAGGACATGCGGGCGGTGGGCGGCTTCCCGCGCATCGTCAACGGCCGGGTGACCTTCCAGCAGGTGCAGGGCGGGGTGCTGGTCGCGCAGGGCGAGGGCGCGATGGACATGACGGCCACCCTGGAGTCGGCCCCGACCTCCAGCTGAGGCCCGGCCCTGCGGACTCCTCGGGGCCGCGGCGCGCGCCGCGGCCCCGAGGGCTTCAGAGCTGGCTGCGGTCGCGCTTGGTCAGGTCGTACTTGGTCGCGATCCGGTTCCACAGCACGGAGGCGGACTGCTTGGCCTGGCTGGCCTCGCCGCTCGCCTTGTTGCCCTGGACCGCGTGGTCGGTGCTCCGGGCCTTGCCGCCCTTGCAGAGCTTCTTGCGGCCGTCGAGCTGCTCGGCCCACTCCGCGTAGTGGTTGTCGGCCTCGGCGGAGGCCTGCCAGGCCTTCTTCAGGTGGCCCGACAGCCGGTCGTGGTCGGGGAGCTTGTCGATCTGGAGCTCGTCGAGGCGGGTGACCATCTCCTCGCGCTGGCGGGCGGCGTCGCGCAGGTCGTCCGCGGCCTGCTCCAGGTTGTCGCAGCCCTTGATGTCCTCGACCGAGCGGATCACCGCGGCCCGGCTGTCGTTGCTGTCGGCGAGCAGCTTGTCGAGCTGCTCGGCCTGGCCCTTCGCCGGGTCCACGGGCTTCTCCCCGGCCGGTTCGGAGCCGCCGGTGGTCGGGGTGGAGGACTCGGAGACCACCGAGGACTGGGTGGGGCTGTTCGAGCCCTTCTCCCCGCCGAGCAGCGCACCCACGCCCAGGCCCACCACGGCCAGGCCCACCACTCCGGCGATGATCAGCCCGGTGGAGGTGCGGCGCGGCTCGGGCTCGGGGTACGGCTGCTGCTGCACGGGGTGCTGCGGGTGCCCGGGCGGGCCGGGAGGCTGCTGGTGGAAACCGGGCGGCGCCGGCTGCGGGGCGAACCCGGCCGGCGGGCCCTGTCTGCGGCCGGGCTGCGGCCGCGGCGGGGCGACCGGCTCCTCGATCTTCGGGAGCGGGGCGGTGGATCCGGCCGCGTCGTCGTTGCGGAACAGCCCGTCGAAGTCGGCCGGCGGCCGCGGGGGGCCCGCGGGCCCGGCGGGCACCGGCGGAATGAAGGCGGTCGGCTCACTGTCCGCCCCCGCCCCCGCCCCCGGGCCGGCCGGCACCGGCGGAATGAAGGCGGTGGCCTCGGCATCGGGGCCCGCGCCGGGCCCGTGCGGCACCGGCGGGATGAAGGCCGTCGCCTCGGCATCCGCACCCGCGCCCGGACCCGGACCCGGACCCGGACCCGTGCTCGGGTACGGCGGAATGAGCGCGGTCGCCTCCGCGTCCGCACCCGCCGCCTGCGCCGGGAACGGCGGTATGTACGCGGTCGCCTCGGCATCCGCACCCGCGCCCTGGTACGGCGGGATCAGCGCGGTCGCCTCCGCGTCGGTGCCCGCCGCCTGCGCCGGGAACGGCGGTATGTAGGCCGTCGCCTCGGCATCCCCACCCGCGCCCGGGTACGGCGGGACGGGCGGGACGGCCTCGGCGGCGCCTCCCGGGCCGGGGAACGGCTGCTGCCCGTACCGCTCCGCCTGCTGCGGTGCGTACGGGTCGGCCGGCGCCCCCGCGTACCCGCCGCCGTGCGGCTGCGCGTACGGGTCGGCCTGCTGCGCGTACGGGTCCTGGTAGCCGGGGGTGCCGGAGGGCGCCTGGAGGTACTCGGGCTGCGGCGGGTACCCGTAACCGGGCTGCGGGGGCACGCCGGGCGCCTGCGGCGGATATCCGTAGCCGGGGGCCGGCTCCTGCGGGTACCCGTAGCCGGGCGCCGGCTCCGGCGGCCGGCCCGGCCCCCACTCGCCGCCCCACGGCTGCCCGCCCGCGGGTGCCGCAGGCTGCGCATCCGGCGCACCCGGAGTCCAGGGACCGGACCCGTCGGCGGGCAGCACGATGCCCTCGCGCGGGGGCTGCGCCGCCGGATACTGCGGTTCGCCCCCCTGTCCGCTCTGCGTCACCGGGACTCCTTCTCCGCCTGGGGAATCGTCGGTTCACGCTACCGGGTCCCCCTGCGGGGGAACCACGCACCCATGATCAAACTCAAGCAGGCGCGCCGGAACATTTCCGATGAACCGACATACGCCCCGATACGTCGCTGCAGCGCAGGGCCCCAGCCGGGCCCATCCCGCCCCGCCGGCGCCGGGGCGGGACCCAGGACCGGGCAAATCCAGCCCCGCCGACGCCGGGGCGGGACCCAGGACCGGGCAAATCCAGCCCCGCCGACGCCGGGGCGCAGGACCCAGGGCCGGGCCAATCCAGCCCCGCCGGCGTTTGAGGCGCGGGGTCCGGGGCGGAGCCCCGAAAACCACCGACCCCCGCACCCGCCCACCGGGCAAATCCAGCCCGCCGACACTGGAGCGCAGAGCCCCGCCCCGGGCCAATCCAGCCCCGCCGGCGATTGAGGCGCGGGGTCCGGGGCGGAGCCCCGAAAACCACCGACCCCCGCACCCGCCCACCGGGCAAGCCCAGCCCCCGACGCTGGAGCGCAGAGCCCCGCCCCGGACAAACCCAGCCCCGCCGGCGATTGAGGCGCGGGGTCCACGGGGCGGAGCCCCGGGGAGGTCAGGCCGGTTGCAGGTCCAGCCGGGCCGTGAACTCCCGCACGGCCGCCTCCTCCCGGTAGGGAGCCAGCCGCTGCCGGAAGTCGTCCAGATACTCCGCCCCCCGGTTCGTCCGCAGCGTCCCGAGCAGCTCCACCGCCCGCGCCCCCGTCTGGCACGCCTCCTCCACCTCCCGCTGCTGCACCTGCGAGGCCGCCAGCAGCAGCAGCCCGATGGCCCGCCGCCGCGCCTTCGTCTCGGGCAGCGCCCGCAACGCCTCCTGGGCCCGCTTCCCGGCCGCCTCCGCCTGCCCGAGGTCCCGGTGGCAGTGCGCCAGCTCGTCCGCCAGGTACGCCGTGTCGAAGTGCCGGATCCACACCGGGTCGTCCCCGGACTCCGGCTCGGCCCGCTCCAGCGCCGACAGCGCCCGCCCGGCCAGCACCTGCGTGGCCCGCGCGTCCCCCAGCAGCGCGTGCCCGCGCGCCTCGGCCGCGAAGAACATCGCCTGCACCCGCGGGGTGACCTGCCCGCGGGCCCCCTCCTGCGCGGCCCGCGCCAGCTGTGCGATCTCGCGCGGATTGCCCAGCTCGGCCGCGAGGTGGCTCATCGACGCGGCGAGCACGTACCCCCCGTACGCCCGGTCCCCCGCGGCCTGGGCCAGCCGCAGCGCCTGGATGTAGTAGCGCTGGGCGAGCCCGGGCTGCCCGGTGTCCACCGCCATGTACCCGGCGAGCTCGGTGAGCCGGGCCACGGCCGCGAACAGCGCTCTCCCGACCGGCTCCCGGTACGAGCCGCCGAGCAGCCCCGACACCACGCTGTTGAGGTAGTGGACGACCACCGGCCGCACGTGCCCGCTGCCGAAGCGGTGGTCGAGGTCGGTGAGGGCGTCCGTGGTGGCCCGTACCGCCTCCACGTCGGAGAGCCCGACCCGGGAGCCGGCGGTCCGCGCCACCTGCGCGTCGGCCTGGGTGATCAGCCAGTCCCGGCTGGGCTCGACCAGCGCGGAGGCGGCGACGGTGGAGCCGGTGAGGAAGTCGCGGCGGCCCACGTCGCTGCGCCACAGCTCGCAGACCTGCTCGATGGCGCCCAGCACGGTCGGGGAGAACTGGAGTCCGACCCCGGAGGCCAGGTTCTTGCCGTTGGCCATGCCGATCTCGTCGATGGTGACGGTGCGGCCGAGTTTGCGGCCGAGGGCCTCGGCGATGATGCCGGGGGCCCGGCCGCGCGGCTGCTGGCCGCGGAGCCAGCGGGCCACGGACGTCTTGTCGTAGCGGAGATCCAGGCCGTGTTCGGCGCCGCACATGTTCACGCGGCGGGCGAGTCCGGCGTTGGAGCACCCGGCTTCCTGGATGAGTGCCTGCAGCCGTTCGTTCGGCTGGCGGGCGACGAGAGGCCTGGCTGCCATGGAAGAAACCCCCTGAGGCCACGGGTGATCGTTCGAAGGATCACTGCCCGGCTGAATGCGGAGAATGCGGAAGTTGCCCGGAACGTGGCGCTCTTGCGCTCGCTTGCCTGGGGTTGTGGGATGTTGTCGGGTTTCAGCCGTGCATTCACGGGTCTCGCTACCCACTCCCCGGAGCCTCCTCGCCCGCGCGCCCCCGCCCGTGCACCGGTGCGCCCCGCGTGCAGGATCGATGCAGCGGTGGTCGTGCGCCCCGCCTGGCGCCGTCCCCGTAACCCCAGGTGGCGGGGGGAGTTGTGAAGGGCGTGGAAGAGACCATGGGAGTCACGGAAGCCGCACCCATCCCCAAGCAGCGCGGCGAGCAGCTGCTGGACCAAGCCGTGCGGTATGCGGAAGAGCGGCACTGGGACGTGTTCCCCGGCACCTGGCTGGAGCCCGGCGACGGCAGGGAGCTGTGCTCCTGCGGGAAGCCGGAGTGCGCGGCTCCCGGCGCCCACCCGGCGCGCGACGACTGGGCGGCCCAGGCGACGGGCAGCGCGGTGCAGGTCAGGCGGGCCTGGCAGCGGCAGCCCAAGTCGTCGATCCTGCTGCCCACCGGCCGCACCTTCGACGTCATCGACGTGCCCGAGTCGGCCGGGTTCCTGGCGCTGGCCCGGATGGAGCGGATGGAGCTGACGCTCGGCCCGGTCGCCCTCACCCCGGACCGCCGGATGCTGTTCTTCGTCCTGCCGGGGGCCGGGGCGAAGGTCCCGGACCTGGTGCGCAAGCTCGGCTGGGTGCCCTCGGCCATCGACCTGAAGGCGCGCGGCGAGGGCGACTGGGTGCCGGCTCCGCCCACCCGGTTCGGGGGCCGGGGCGCGGTGCAGTGGGCGCGGCGGCCCACCCCCGCGAACCGCTGGCTGCCGGACGCGGAGGAACTCATCAACCCCCTTGCGTACGCGTGCGGCAGGGAGGCCGTGGCGGCCCGGGCCCGGCGCGCCTGAGGGCGCGGGCGCCCCGGCGCGCGGCCGGGACCGTTCGCTCCTTCTGCGCACCGCGTGGTCCCTCGTAGGGTGGGCGGGACCAACGGGGAAACGCACGAGAGGTGGGCGCACAGTGCCTGACCAGGTATTTGCGGCCGAAGCGGGCGGGGCGCGACCGGCGCCGCCCGCAGCCGTACGGATAGCGGGGCTCTGGAAGCGGTTCGGCGAGCAGGTGGCCGTGGCCGGAATCGATCTGGAGCTGCCCGCGGGCAAGTTCATCGGCCTGGTCGGCCCGAACGGCGCGGGGAAGACCACCACCCTGTCGATGGTGACCGGCCTTCTGCGGCCCGATCAGGGGACGATCGAGGTGGCCGGTCACGACGTGTGGACCGATCCGGTGAACGTGAAGGCGCGGATCGGAGTGCTGCCGGAGGGGCTGCGCCTCTTCGAGCGGCTGTCGGGGCGCGAACTCCTCGGCTACATGGGCCGCTTGCGGGGGCTTCCGGGCGAGGAGACCGACAAGCGGGCCACCCAGCTGCTGGACGTGCTCGACCTGGCCGGCTCCCAGCACAAGCTGGTCGTGGACTACTCGACGGGCATGCGCAAGAAGATCGGGCTGGCGGCGGCCCTGCTGCACAATCCCGAAGTGCTGTTCCTGGACGAGCCGTTCGAGGGCGTGGACCCGGTGTCGGCGCAGACCATCCGCGGGGTGCTGGAACGTTACACCGCGTCGGGGGCCACGGTCGTCTTCTCCTCGCACGTGATGGAGCTCGTGGAGTCGCTCTGCGACTGGGTGGCCGTGCTGGCCGGCGGCCGGATCCGGGCCGCGGGTCCGCTGGACGAGGTCCGCGGCGAGGCCCCCTCCCTGCAGGACGCCTTCCTGGAACTCGTCGGCGCCCAGGGCCGCAACGCGGGCGAGGCGCTGGACTGGCTGGGCGGCGGGGCGGCCCGGTGAGCTCCCCGACCACGGCGCAGCTGACGCCGGTCTTCGTCCGCCTCAAGCTGTCCCTGCTGCGCAACGGGCTGAAGCAGTCCTCGAAGCGGCGGGCGGCGTTCGTCGCCACCCTTGTCTTCGTGGGCCTGTTCGCGCTGCTCCAGCTGCTCGGACTGGTCCTGCTGCGCGGGAACGCGCACGCGGGCACCGTCACGGTCCTGCTGGCCGGGGTGCTGGCCCTGGGCTGGGCGGTCATGCCGCTGTTCTTCGCCGCCGGGGACGAGACCCTCGACCCCTCGCGGCTGGTGATGCTGCCGCTGCGGCCGAGGCCGCTGGTCGGCGCGCTGCTCACCTCCTCGCTGATCGGCATCGGGCCGTTCTTCACCCTGTGCCTCGCCGTGGGCGCGGTGGTGGCGGTCGCGCACGGGCCCGCGGGCATCGCTGCCGGGGTGCTGGCGGTGCCGCTGCTGATGGCGGGCTGCGTGGCCCTGGCGCGGGCGGTGGCCACCGCCAACGTCCGGCTGCTGTCCAGCCGCAAGGGCCGCGATCTGGCCGTGCTGAGCGGGCTGCTGATCGCGGTCGGCGCGCAGTTCGTGAACTTCGGCTGGCAGCAGTTGGCCCGCGAGGGCGGCCTGGAGTCCCTGGAACCGGCCGCGGCCGTGGTGCGCTGGCTGCCGCCGGCCACCGCGCTCGGGGCCGTGGACTCGGCGGGCCGGGGTGCGTACGGGACGGCGGCCGCGCAGCTGCTGCTGACGGGGCTCGGCGTGGCGGGGCTGCTGTGGGCCTGGCAGCGGTCGCTGACGAAGCTGATGGTGACCCCGGACGGGTCCACGATCGCCGCCGCCGAGGAGGCGCGCTCGGCGCAGGAGCGGCAGGACTCCGGCTGGGCCCGGCTGCTGCCCGGCGGGCGGACGGGCGCGGCGATGCACCGGACCCTGCGGTACGTGTGGCGGGACCCGAAGACGAAGGCGGCCTGGGTGACCTCGCTGGCCGTGGGCGCGATCGTGCCGGTGTTCAACGCCCTCCAGGGCACCGGGTCGGTGTACCTGGCGTGCATGGGTGCGGGGATGCTCGGCGTGCAGATGTACAACCAGTTCGGGCAGGACACCTCGGCGTTCTGGATGGTCGCGCAGACGATCTCCGGCACGCGGGACGCCTACCTGGAGCTGCGGGCGCGGGCCCTGGCCCTGGCCGTGATCACCGTCCCCTACACGGTCGTGGTCACGGTGGTCACGGCGGCGCTGGTCGGCAACTGGGCGGCGCTGCCGGAGACCGTCGGACTGTCCCTGGGGCTGCTCGGCGGGATGCTGTGCACGGGTGCGGTCGCCTCGGCGCGGTTCCCGTACTCGATCCCGCAGGACGGCGCGTTCAAGAACGTGGCGGCCGGGCAGGGCGGGCTGGCCTGGCTGAGCATCTTCGGCGGCATGGTGGCCTCGGCCGCACTGAGCGCTCCGCTGATCGTCCTGACGGTCTGGATGCACGTGGCGGGGCATCATGCACTGCTGTGGCTGGTCCTGCCGCTGGGCATCGGCTGGGGCCTGCTCGTCGCATGGGCGGGCGTACGACTGGCGGCCCCGGCCGTGGCCCGGCGCCTCCCCGAAATCCTGACCGCCGTCAGCAAGGGCTGACACCCGGCCCCCGCCCCAACGGCGCGGGGGCCCGGGGCCCGGGGGCAGTCCCCCCACTCCACCCCCGCCGGCGCTTGAGGCGCGGGGGCCGGGGGGCACATTCCAGCCCCGCCGGCGTTTGAGGCGCGGGGGCCCGGGGGCGGAGCCCCCAACCCAAGCCCCGCCGACGCTTGAGCCGCGGGGGCACATTCCAGCCTCGCCGGCGTTTGAGGCGCGGGGGTGCGGGGGCGGAGCCCCCGAAGGGCCCAGCCCGGATCCCTGCGAGGTTGGAAGAGAGTAGT
>NZ_JBVIDV010000040.1:0-45508 GCF_055572195.1 Streptomyces sp. NPDC030809 | reverse complement strand
AGGGAAGCACACCCCGCGGGTTGCTCTGTGGCTTCCCTTTCTCCTTCCCCCCCCCCCCCCCCCCCCCCCCCCCCCCCCCCCCGAGGCTGGATTTTGCCCCCGCAGGGTCGGATTGGGCCCGCAGGGTCAGGTTGCCCCCGCAGGGTCAGGTTGGCCCGCAGGGTCGGGGGACCGGGGGTGGTTAGGTGACGTGGGGGCGGGGGTGGCTGCCGGGGCCGGGGTGGTGGGGGGCGGTGAGCATGCCGCGGAGGGCCATCGCCGTGCCCGCCGCCACGATCGCCGCGGCCACCGACATGCCGACGACCCCGTTCAGCGGCAGCGAGATGCCGATGCCCCCGCCCACCACCCACGCCATCTGCAACAGCGTCTCCGACCGCGCGAACGCCGACGTACGGACCTGTTCCGGGATGTCCCGCTGGATCATCGCGTCCAGGGACAGCTTGGCCAGGGCCTGGCAGAAGCCGGCCGTGGCGCCGAGCACCGCCATCAGGATCCCGCTGAACAGCACGGCCGCCACGATCGCCGCCGCCAGGGTCAGGGCCAGCACCGCGGCCACGATCGCCTCCGGCGCGCGGGCCCGCAGCCACGCGCCCACGGCCGTCCCGCACGCGTTGCCCACCCCCGCCGAGACCCCGACGATGCCCAGGGAGACGGCCGCGCTCTGCCCGGACAGCGGGTGCTCGCGCAGCAGGAAGGCCAGGAAGAAGATCAGGAACCCGGACAGGCCGCGCATCGCCGCGTTCGCCCACAGCCCGCACAGCACCGAGCGGCTCAGCGTGCGCAGGGAGGGCCGCCGCGAGCGGTCCTCGTGGGTGGACAGCCGGGCCCGGCGCTCGCCCTTCGCCGAGTCCACCTTGTGGGGCATGGACAGGGCCAGCCAGGTCCCGGCGAGGAACACCGCGCAGGCCCCGTACAGCGGCCACTGCGGCCCGATCATGTGCAGTCCGGCCCCGAGGGGCGCCGCCGCCCCGGTCGCCAGCAGGCCCGCCAGGGTGACCCGCGAATTGGCCTTGACCAGGGAGAACGTGGGCGGCAGCAGGCGCGGTACGACGGCGCTGCGCACGACCCCGTACGCCTTGGAGGCCACGAGCACGCCGAGGGCGGCCGGGTAGAGCTGGATGCCGCCGGTGGCCACGGCCGTGGACATCATCACGGCGAGCACCGCCCGGGTGAGCATCGCCCCGGCCATCGCGGCCCGGCGGCCGTGCGGGAGCCGGTCGAGCAGCGGGCCGATCACCGGGGCGAGCAGGGTGAACGGGGCCATCGTGATGGCCAGGTACAGGGCGACGCGGCCGCGGGCCTCGTCGGTGGGGACCGAGAAGAACACGGTGGAGGCGAGGGCGACCGTGATCAGGACGTCGCCGGCGCCGTTCACGGCGTGCAGCTCGATGAGTTTGCCGAGGCCGGATTCCCCCGCGCCGTGGGCGTGCGTGGCGCGGCGGATGCGGCGGGCGGTGCCGGTCACGGGGCGTTGCAGGGCGCGGCCCACGGCCCGTCCGGTCCTGCGGGCCCGGCCCGGGCGGGTGTGGGAAAACCGTGCGGCTGCCACGTGGCCATAGTGCCCCACGGCGGCGCTCCGGACCCGCCCCGGCGCGTCCGCACCCGTACGGGGCCTGGTTTCCGGGGCTTTCGGGAGGCTTCTTGCGGGGTCCGGGGCGGTGCCCCGGCTGTGAGGGGCCCGTTGGCTGAGGCATGATCATGGCTCTGGGGAGCGGATTCCGGGACTCCGCCTGTCCGCGAATCGGACGTGCAGGTGGGCCCAGCGCTGTGAAGGAGGTAGCGTGCGTAGCGCGCCACCGACGGTTGCTCTTGGCCGCGCGCCTTTCCGCCATCCCGCAGAATGGGAAGCGAGTAGGTGCGCCCGAGGCCGGTCGGGCGCGGACGTCGACGCGGCCCCCTGGTCCGCTCCGCCCGCGCCGGTACGGACGGGACCGACGGGTCGTCAGGGACGACGGACGGACGGCGCACTCGTGAGACGGCGTAGGAGAGAACGAGACCAGTGAGTGCTGCGACGACGCGAAGCCGTACCCCCGACCGCCTGTGCGCCGAAGCGGTCGACCTCGCCCGCGAGGCGGCCGAGGAGGCCGCCGCCCCGGGGGCGGTCGGCGAACACGTCTCCGTCGTGGCGGAGGGCGACCGGGTCGTCACTCACTTCTTCGAGTGCAAGGAAGCGGGGTACCGCGGCTGGCGCTGGGCGGTGACCGTGGCCCGCGCCTCCCGCGCGAAAACCGTCACCCTCGACGAAACGGTGCTGCTTCCCGGCCCCGATGCGCTCCTCGCCCCCGAGTGGGTGCCGTGGAGCGAGCGGCTGCGGCCCGGGGACATGGGGCCCGGCGACCTGCTGCCCACCGAGGCCGACGACCTGCGCCTGGAGCCCGGCTACACCGGCGAGGACGCGCCGCCGCCGAACTCCGCCGTCTCCGAGGAGATGGCCGAGCTGGTCGAGGCGGAGGACGCGGAGGTCACCGACCGGGTCGTCGTGCCCGAGCGGGGCTCGATCACGGCGGTCGCCGAGGAGCTCGGCATGCGCCGGGCGCGGGTGCTGTCCCGTTACGGGCTGCACTCGGCGGCGGACCGGTGGGACGAGTCCTTCGGGGCGAAGACGCCGATGGCTCAGGCGGCGCCGGCCTCGTGCGTGAGCTGCGGGTTCCTCGTCAGGATCGGGGGGTCGCTGGGGCAGGCGTTCGGCGTGTGCGCGAACGAGTTCGGGCCGGCGGACGGGCGGCTGGTGTCGCTGTCGTACGGCTGCGGGGGGCACTCCGAGGCGGCCGTCATGCCGAAGCCGCCGAGGCCGGCGGAGCCGGTGCTCGACTCGATGCGGGCGGACGAGTTCCTGCTGCGGCCCGCGGCGGACACGGGCTCCGTGCCCGCGGCCGACCTCCCCGAATCCGACCTCGGCCACTCCTGACCCCCTCGGGGCTCCGCCCCGGACCCCGCGCCTCAAGCGCCGGCGGGGCTGGGGTGTGTCCCGCCCGGTGGGCGGCCGCGGCCTGTCGTCTCGGGGCTCTGCCCCGGACCCCGCGCCTCAAGCGCCGGCGGGGCTGGAGGTTGCCCGGCGGGCTGGGGCGTGCCCGGCGGGGCTGGAGTTGCCCCGCCCGGTGGGCGGCCGCGGGCCGTCGTCTCGGGGCTCTGCCCCGAACCCCGCGCCTCAATCGCCGGCGGGGCTGGAGGGTGCCCCGCGAGGCTGGATTGCCCCGCGGGGCTGGAGTTGCCTCGCCCGTTGGGCGGCCGCGGCCCGTCGTCTCGGGGCTTCGCCCACGCCCCGTACCGCCGGACGGGTGGTCCCGGGGTCGGGTGGGGGGAGGGCTGTTTCGGCCGGGGCGGGGCGGGGGGTGGCGTGCCACGCTGGAGGGTGCCGGGCGTGGGCCGCAGCAGCCCGAAGGCCCTTGCAGCCGCGCGCGCCCGCCCGCAGCCGCCCGCGGCCCCCCGCAGCCCAGGCGGTACGGTCGGGGACCGGCAGGACAACCGGTCTACGTGGGAGGCACCGTGAGAGCGACGGCAGCGGACGGCAGCGGAGTCGACCCCTTCGGCACCGCGAGACTGCGCCGCGGCGTGCTCGACGCCTGGACCGCGAGCCCGGCCCGGTTCCGCGAGGACGCGAACGCCGAGGAGGACCTCGCCCTCGGCGGCTACCGCGACCGCCTCGTCGTCGAACTCGCCCAGAACGCCGCCGACGCCGCCGCCCGCGCCGGCGTGCCCGGCCGGCTCCGGCTCACCCACCGCCCCGGCATCCTCGTCGCCGCGAACACCGGCGCCCCCCTCGACGCGGCCGGCGCCGAATCCCTCAGCACCCTGCGCGCCTCCGCCAAGCGCGAGAGCGGCAGCGCCGTCGGCCGGTTCGGCGTCGGCTTCGCCGCCGTCCTGGCCGTCAGCGACGAGCCCGCCGTCGTCGGCCGGCACGGCGGCGTGCGGTGGTCCCTCGCCGAGGCCCGCGAACTCGCCGGGCAGGCCGCCGCCGACAGCCCCGGCCTGGCGGACGAACTCCGCCGCCGCGACGGCCACGTGCCGCTGCTGCGCCTCCCGCTGCCCGCCGAGGGCTCCGCCCCCGAGGGCTACGACACCGTGGTCCTGCTCCCGCTGCGCGACGGCAGCGCCGAGGACCTCGTACAGCGCCTCCTCGCCGGCATCGACGACGCCCTGCTCCTCACCCTCCCGGGGCTGGAGGAGATCGCCGTCGAGACCCCCGCCGGCACCCGCACCCTGCGCCGCCGCGAAGACGGCCCGTACACCGCGGTCGAGGACAGCGCCGGGGAGACCACCCGCTGGCGCACCGTGCGGCACGGCGGACCCGTGGAGCCCGCCCTGCTCGCGGACCGGCCCGTGGAGGAGCGGCTGCGCCCCGAATGGACCGTGTCCTGGGCGGTGCCCGTGGACGAGGACGGCGCCCCCGTGCGCCCCGGCACCGCGCCCGTCGTGCACGCGCCGACCCCCACCGACGAGCCGCTCGGCGTGCCCGCCCTGCTCATCGGCTCGTTCCCGCTCGACACCACCCGCCGGCACCCGGCGCCCGGCCCGCTCACCGACTTCCTCGTCGAGCGCGCCGCCGAGGCGTACGCCGAACTCCTCGCCGAATGGCGGCCGGTGACCACCGCCCTGGTGGACCTCGTGCCCGGCCCGCTCGGCAAGGGGGAGCTGGACGGCGCCCTGCGCGCCGCCGTGCACCGGCTGCTGCCGCGCACCGCCTTCCTCGCCCCGGCCGTGCCCGCCGAGGAGCTCCCCGCGCTGCGGCCGTTCGAGGCCGAGGTGGTCGAGGGGGCGGGGGCCGAGACCGTGCGCGTGCTCGCCGAGGTGCTGCCCACCCTGCTGCCGGCCGGGCTGGAGCGCCGTACCGAGCTGCGCACCCTCGGCGTGGGCCGGCTCCCGCTCGGGGACGCCATCGAGCGCATCGCGGGCATCGAGCGCACGCCCGAGTGGTGGCACCGGCTGTACGAGTCCCTCGCCGGGGTGGATCCCGACCGGCTCTCCGGCCTGCCGGTGCCGCTGGCCACCGGCCGCACCGCCATCGGCCCGCGCCAGGTGCTGCTGCCCGGCCCCGACACCCCGCCCTCGCTGGCCCGCCTGGGCCTGAAGGTGGCGCATCCGGACGCCGCGCACCCGCTGCTGGAGAAGCTGGGGGCCCTCCCGGCCTCCCCCCGGGCTGTCCTGACGACCCCTCAGGTCCGGGCGGCCGTCGCCGGCTCCCTGGATGCGGGGGAGGTCTGGGACGAAGACGCCCTGGATCCGGAGGAGTTGGCGGAGATCGTGCTCGGGCTGGCCCGGGACGCCGGGCTGGAGCCGGGCGACGAGCCGTGGCTCGGCGCCCTCGCCCTGCCCGACGAGGACGGCGAACTCGCCCCCGCCGGTGAGCTGGTGCTCCCCGGCAGCCCCTTCGCGCAGGTCATGCGCGAGGGCGAGCTCGCCCTGTGCGATGCCGAACTCGCCGAGCGATGGGGTGCACAGCCCCTCACCGCCTGCGGGGTGCTCGCGGACTTCCAGCTCGTACGCGCCACCGATGTGGTCCTCGACCCGGACGAACTGGAGCCCCGCGAGGGTGATTTCGCCGAGCCGGACGACGCCGGGCTGCTCGACGCGGTGGACGTCTGGTGCGAGGACGTGCTCGACCAGCTGCCCGACTCCCCGGTGCCGCCGGTCGCCACCGAGATCGTCGCCGTCCGCGACCTCGACCTCGTGGACGACGAGGCCTGGCCGCAGGCGCTCGCCCTGCTGTCCCGGCCGCCGCTGCGCGACGCCCTGACCCAGCCCGTCCGGGTCCTGCTGCCCGACGGCACCACGCAGACCGTCCGCCCGTACACCGCCTGGTGGCTGCGCGACCACCCGGTGCTCGACGGCCGCCGCCCCGCCGGGCTGCGCGCCGCCGGCGGGGACCCGCTGCTGGAGGGCCTCTACACCTCCGCCGACGCCACCGGCTTCGAGGACGAGCAGGTGCTGCACGCCCTCGGGGTGCGTACTTCGGTGGCGGCCCTGCTCGACGAGCCGGGCGGGGCGGCGGAGCTCCTGGGCCGGCTCGCCGACCCGGACCGCAAGGTCACCGGCCGCCAGCTGCACGCCCTCTACGGCTACCTCGCCGACCTCGATCCGGAGCAGGTCACCCTGCCCGACGAACTGCGCGCGGTCGTGGACGGGGAGGTGCGGGTGGTGGACGCGGCCGATGCGGTGGTCGCGGACGCCCCCGACCTGCTGCCGCTGGCCGGCGGGCGGCCGCTGCTGCCGGTGGCCCCCTCCCGGGCGGCCGACCTGGCCGACCTGCTCCAGGTGCGGCGGCTCTCGGAGACCGTGCCGGCCGAGGTGACCTCGCCGGGCGAGGAGCACGAGGTCCCCGAGTCCGTACGGATCCTGCTGGGCCCGGCGACCCCTGCGACGTACGTGGAGCACGAGGAGCTGATCGCGGCCGGGACCGAACTCGACTGGCGGCGGACCCCGGACGGGGTGCTGCACGCGGCCACCCTGGAGGGGGTGGCCGCGGGTCTGGCCTGGTCGGCCGGCCAGTGGCCGCGCCGCTTCGAGGTGGCGGCCCTGCTGGAGGACCCGTCCCGTACGGAGGAACTCGCCCGGGACCGCTGGTTCGACTGAGCCCCGCTGCCCGCGCAGCGGAGCCGCCGGCTGCCGTCCGCGGTGGTGGTGCGGCTGAAGGAGACCGGGCCCCGGGTCGGAGAGGGCGGCGGGCTCAGGCGGGGAACTTGCGGTCCACCCAGCGGAAGGCCGCCTCCAGGAGGACCGCCGAGACGGCGGCGACGGCCACCGCGGTCCACGGCATGACGGTTCCGACCAGCTTGAGCTGGAAGAAGTCCTGGAGCCAGGGCACGACGAGGACGAGCAGGAAGGCCCCGCCCATCGCGCCGACCAGGGCGACCCGCCACCAGGTGTACGGGCGGGCGATGATCGCCAGCACCCACATGGAGACCAGGAAGAGGGTGAGGGTGGCGGCGCTGGTCTCGGCGTCGAGGGAGCCGGGGCCCACGTAGTGGTGGCGGGCGATCAGGTACGTGGCGAAGGTGGCGGCGGCCGCGATCGTCCCGCCGGGGACGGCGTACCGCATGACGCGTTTGACGAAGTGCGGGCGGGCCCGCTCCTTGTTGGGCGCGAGGGCGAGGAAGAAGGCGGGGACGCCGATGGTGAGGGTGGACAGCAGGGTCAGGTGCCGGGGCAGGAAGGGGTACTCCACCTGGGAGCAGACCACCAGGATGGCCAGCAGGACGGAGTAGACCGTCTTGGTCAGGAAGAGGGTCGCGACGCGGGTGATGTTGCCGATCACCCGGCGGCCCTCGGCGACCACCGAGGGCAGGGTCGCGAAGCTGTTGTTCAGCAGCACGATCTGGGCGACCGCGCGGGTGGCCTCGGAGCCGGAGCCCATCGAGACCCCGATGTCGGCGTCCTTCAGGGCGAGTACGTCGTTGACCCCGTCGCCGGTCATGGCGACGGTGTGGCCCCGGGACTGGAGGGCGCCGACCATGTCCCGCTTCTGCTGGGGGGTGACCCGGCCGAAGACGGCGTTGCGGTCGAGCTCCTCGGCCATCGCGGTCTGCTCGGCGGGGAGGGTGCGGGCGTCCACGGTGTTCTCGGCCCCGGGCAGGCCCAGCTTGCCGGCGACGGCCCCGACGGACACCGCGTTGTCCCCGGAGATCACCTTGGCGTGGACGTTCTGCTCGCCGAAGTAGCGCAGGGTGTCGGCGGCGTCGGGCCGCAGCCGCTGTTCGAGGACGATGAGGGCGGTGGGGCGGGCCCCGCCGGCCACGTCGGGGTCGTCGAGCTCGCGCGGGGAGCGGGCCAGCAGCAGGACGCGCAGGCCCTGCTCGTTGAGCTGGTCCACCTCGTCGAGGGCCGGGTCCCCGCTGGGCAGCAGCACGTCGGGGGCGCCGAGCAGCCAGGTGGAGTTCTCCCCGTCGCCCTCGCTGAAGCTGGCGCCGCTGTACTTGCGGGCGGAGGAGAAGGGCAGGGACTCGGTGCAGCGCCACTCCTCGCTGTCGGGGTAGGCGTCGATGATGGCCTGGAGGCTGGCGTTGGGGCGGGGGTCGGACTCGCCGAGCGCGCCGAGGACCTTCTTCACGTAGCCGGGGTCGGCGCCGCCGAGGGTGCGCAGTTCGGTGACGTCCATGCCGCCCTCGGTGAGGGTGCCGGTCTTGTCGAGGCAGACCACGTCCACCCGGGCGAGGCCCTCGATGGCGGGCAGTTCCTGGACGAGGCACTGCTTGCGGCCGAGGCGGATGACCCCGATGGCGAAGGCGACGGAGGTGAGGAGGACGAGGCCCTCCGGGATCATCGGCACGATTCCGCCGACGGTGCGGGCGATGGCGTCGCGGAGGTTGTCGTCCTTGACCACGAGCTGGCTGACGATCAGGCCGATGGAGGTGGGGACCATCATCCACGTGACGTACTTGAGGATGGTGGAGATGCCGCTGCGCAGTTCGGAGTGGACGAGGGTGAAGCGGCTGGCCTCTTCGGCGAGCTGGGCGGCGTAGGCCTCGCGGCCGACCTTGGCGGCGGTGAAGGCGCCGCCGCCGGCGACCACGAAGGAGCCGGACATCACCTGGTCGCCGGGCTTCTTCAGGACCGGGTCGGCCTCGCCGGTGAGCAGGGACTCGTCGATCTCCAGGCCCTCGGCCTCGCCGACGACCCCGTCGACGACCACCTTGTCGCCGGGGCCGAGTTCGATGACGTCTTCGAGGACGATCTCGGAGGTGGAGATCTCCACCGTCCTGCCGTCGCGGCGGACGGTGGGTTTGGCCTCGCCGATGACGGCGAGTCCGTCGAGGGTCTTCTTGGCGCGGAGTTCCTGGATGATGCCGATGCCGGTGTTCGCGATGATCACGAACCCGAACAGGCTGTCCTGGATCGGCGCCACGCACAGCATGATCACCCAGAGCACGCCGATGATGGCGTTGAAGCGGGTGAAGACGTTGCCGCGGACGATGTCGGCGGTGGAGCGGCTGCTGCGGACGGGTACGTCGTTGACCTCGCCGCGGGCGACCCGCTCGGCCACCTCGGGGGTGAGCAGGCCGCCGGGCCGGAAGGGCGGCGGCGGCAGGGGGACGGGGTGTACGGGGTCCAGCTCGGCGCCCGCGTCGATGGCGGTGCCGCTCGGGGCGCCCGCGCCGCCGCCGCCCGGCTCCGGCCCCTCGGTGTCGATCTTCGCCCGCTGCGTCATGCTTTCGACGGTACGGGTGGTTTGGGTGGTTCACCCGCCGAGCGGTGTGAAGATCAGACCTGGGGATGACCAGGATCGTCCTGCGGTCGAAGGCCGTTTCCGGCCGCTCCGGCCGCTTCCGCTCCGGCCGCTTCCGCTCCGGCCGCCCCGGCCGCTTCCGCCGCGTGCCGCTTGAGCGCGGCATCGCGGGCCCGGACGTACCAGATGCCGATCAGGCCGAGGGCGCCCCCGGCGGCGCAGGTCCACACCCACCACAGCAGGTCCCGGTCGGCGAACCAGCCGTAGAAGGGGAGCTGCACCACGAACATGGCGAACCAGAGGATCGTGCCGCCGGTGATGGTGGCGACGACGGGCCCCTCCAGGGGCTCGGGTGCCTCGTGCTTGGGGGTCCACTTCGCCATGCGGGCCAGTCTAGGTCGCCCGCTTCCGGGTCTACGCGCGGAGATGGACGGCCCTTCGTTCATGTGTTCATACTGAAACGGTTTGTTCGCGACCGAATTTATTGGTGCGAATCTCCTAAGCAAACCTTTGAGGACCGAATGAGCACGTCGGCCCCTGCCGCACCGGCCACCGCCCCGCAGCCCGCCCCCGAGGGGACCCGGTCCGCCCTGGACCGCTACTTCAAGATCTCCGAGCGCGGTTCCAGCCTCGGCCGCGAGGTCCGCGGCGGTTTCGCCACCTTCTTCGCGATGGCCTACATCATCGTGCTGAACCCGATCATCCTCGGCAGCGCCAAGGACATGTACGGGCACCAGCTCGACGGCGGCCAGCTGGTCACCGCGACCGTGCTGACCGCGGCCTTCTCCACCCTCCTCATGGGCGTGATCGGCAACGTCCCGATCGCCCTCGCGGCGGGCCTCGGCGTCAACACCGTCGTGGCCCTCCAGCTCGCCCCCCGGATGAGCTGGGCGGACGCCATGGGCATGGTGGTCCTCGCCGGCTTCGTGGTGATGCTGCTGGTGGCCACCGGCCTGCGCGAGCGGGTCATGAACGCGGTGCCCCTGGGCCTGCGCAAGGGCATCGCCATCGGCATCGGCCTCTTCATCATGCTGATCGGCCTGGTCGACTCCGGGTTCGTCTCCCGCATCCCGGACGCCGCCCACACCACCGTCCCGCTCCAGCTCGGCGGCAACGGCCACCTGCACGGCTGGCCGGTCCTGATCTTCGTCCTCGGCGTGCTGCTGACCCTCGCGCTGATCATCCGCAAGGTGCCGGGCGCGATCCTGATCTCGATCGTCGTCATGACGGTCGTCGCGGTGGCCGTGCAGCTGATCGCGGACCTGCCGGGCCAGGCCTGGGGCCTGACCGTGCCGGAGTGGCCGGGCAACCCGGTCGCGGCCCCGGACTTCGGGCTGGTCGGTCAGATGAGCCTGTTCGGCGGCTTCGGCAAGGTCGGCGTGCTGACCGGAGTGCTGTTCGTCTTCACCGTGCTGCTGTCCTGCTTCTTCGACGCGATGGGCACCATCCTCGGCGTCGGCGACGAGGCGAAGCTGATGGACAAGGACGGCAACTTCCCCGGCATCAACAAGGTCCTGATCGTGGACGGCATCGCCGTCGCGGCGGGCGGCGCCACCTCCTCCTCGGCCAACACCTGCTTCGTGGAGTCCACGGCCGGCGTCGGCGAGGGCGCCCGCACCGGTCTGGCGAGCGTGGTCACGGGCCTGCTCTTCACGGCCGCGCTGTTCCTCACCCCGCTGGCCACGATGGTCCCCTCCCAGGCGGCCACCCCGGCCCTGGTCGCGGTCGGCTTCCTGATCCTCGCCGGCTCGGTGAAGGACATCGACTGGAGCGACTTCACCATCGCCGTGCCGGCCTTCCTGGCCATGCTGATGATGCCCTTCACCTACTCGATCACGAACGGCATCGGGCTCGGCTTCGTCAGCTTCTGCGTCCTGCGCCTGGCCGCCGGCCGCGGCCGCGAGGTCCCCGCGGCGATGTACGCGGTCTCCGCGGTCTTCGTCTTCTACTACGCGATGCCGGCCCTCGGCCTGGGCTGACCCCTCCGCGCACCGCCGGCCCGGGACCCGAAGCGACGGGGTTCCGGGCCGGTCCGCGTTCCGGGCCGGCTCAGGTGAGCCCGTAGAACTTCTCCGTCTCGTCGACGGCCGCCTTGAAGCGCTCGTCGAAGTCGTCGCGGATCAGCGTCCGGACCACGTAGTCCTGGACGCTCATCCCGCGCTTAGCGGCGTGGTGCCGGAGCCGGTCCAGCAGCTCCCCGTCTATCCGCATGCTGAGCACGTGTGTCCCCATGCGGACAGGGTCGGGGCAGACAGGCGTACGGCGTGTCACTTTCCGGTGCTGTCTCACCCGTACGGGTGACACGTGTCGTGGCCCCCCGATGTGCCGGGTATCACCGTCCGCAGCCGGGGTGGCGCCTGGTCTTTAGCATGGGTAATGAGTTAGTCTAAAGAACATGCGTGACCTTTCCCATGGCGACGACGCTGCCGCCGTGAACGACCTGCGCTCGGCCGTGATGCGGCTGGGCCGGCGCCTGAAGCACCAGCGCGTCGACGAATCGCTCAGCCCGACCGAGATGTCGGTGCTCGGCACCCTTGCCCGCTGCGGCTCGGCCACCCCCGGTGAGCTGGCCCGCAGGGAGCACGTGCAGCCCCCTTCGATGACCCGCATCGTGGCATTGCTGGAGGCAAAGGGACTGGTCAGGCTGGAGCCGCACCCCGAGGACCGCCGCCAGAAGGTGGTCAGCCAGACGGAGCAGGCCGAAGCGATGCTCGAAGAGAGCCGTCGCAAGCGGAATGCCTTCCTGGCGGGGCTTGCGGCCGAGCTCGACGAGGACGAGTGGGCCAAGCTGCGCGCTGCCGCTCCCGTCCTGGAGAAGCTCGCGCACCTGTAGGCACCACGCACGGAGGCGAAGCCCCTTGAGTACGGGAAACGGAGCAGACTCCGCACCCGGACCGTCCACATCCACCCTCGACACCCGCGGGCCGACCCGGCGCAAGCCGTCGATGTTCGACTCGCTGAAGATCCGGAACTACCGGCTCTTCGCCGCCGGCCAGGTCGTCTCCAACACGGGCACCTGGATGCAGCGCATCGCCCAGGACTGGCTGGTCCTGTCCCTGACGGGATCGGCCTCCGCGGTCGGCATCACGATCGCCCTGCAGTTCCTGCCGATGCTGCTGCTCGGCCTCTACGGCGGGGTCCTCACCGACCGGCTGCCCAAGCGGCCCCTGCTGATCGCCACCCAGTCCGCCCTGGGACTCACCGGCCTCGCGCTCGGCGTGCTCACCCTCAGCGGGCAGGTCCAGGTCTGGCACGTCTACCTGACCGCCTTCGCCGCCGGACTCGTGACCGTCGTCGACAACCCGGCCCGGCAGGCCTTCGTCCACGAGATGGTCGGCCCCGACCGGCTCGCCAACGCCGTCTCGCTGAACTCCGCGAACTTCCAGTCCGCCCGCCTGGTCGGCCCCGCCGTCGCCGGTGTGCTGATCGCCGCCGTCGGCAGCGGCTGGGCCTTCCTCTTCAACGGGCTGTCCTTCCTCGCCCCGATCGCCGGCCTGCTGCTCATGCGCACCGCCGAGCTGCACCGGGTGGAGCCGGTGCCGCGCGCCAAGGGGCAGCTCCGGGAGGGCCTGCGGTACGTCTCGCAGCACCCGCAGCTGATCTGGCCGATCGTGCTCATCGGGTTCATCGGCACCTTCGGCTTCAACTTCCCGGTGTGGCTGTCGGCCTTCTCGGACGACGTCTTCCACCGCGGCGCGGGCACGTACGGGCTGCTCAACAGCCTGCTCGCGGCCGGCTCCCTGGCCGGGGCCCTGCTGGCCGCCCGGCGCGGCATCGCACGGCTGCGGCTGCTGGTCGCCGCCGCGGTCGCCTTCGGGCTGCTGCTGACGCTGACCCCGTTCGTCACCGGCTTCTGGGCCTTCGCGCTGCTGCTCGTGCCGATCGGCATGTTCGGCCTCACGGTGAACGTCACCGCCAACTCGACGGTGCAGACCGCCGCCGACCCCGAGATGCGGGGCCGGGTGATGGCCCTGTTCATGATGGTCTTCGCCGGCGGCACCCCGCTCGGCGCCCCGCTGCTCGGCTGGATCACCGACACGTACGGGCCGCGGACCGGCATGGCGGCCGGCGGGGCGCTGTCCCTGCTGGCGGCGGTGGCCGTGGGCCTGGTGCTCTCCCGCATCGGCGGGCTGCGGCTGCGGGTGGACCTCCGCCCGGGCCGCCCGCACGTGGCCCTGGTGCCGCGCCGGGACCTGGCCACGGCGGCCTGAGGGGCGTACGGCTCCGGGTCTCCGGGCGGTCGGGTACGGCCGGTCCCGGTCGGTTCGGCGGTCCCGGTCGGGTCGGCCGTGCGGCGGTCCCGGCCGGGTAGGGCGGTCCGGGGCGCGTACGGCGCGGCCGGACCGCCCCCGCCCGCCGCGGGCAGGCCCTAACCTCGGCCGTATGAGACTGTTCGCCGCCGTCCTGCCGCCCCCGGCGGCCGTCGCCGAGCTGCGGGCCGCCGTGCGGGAGCTGCCCGCCGACGAGCGGCTGCGCTGGACCGCCGAGGAGGGCTGGCACTTCACCCTCGCCTTCATGGGAGAGGTGGCGGAGGAGCTGCTCGACGAGCTCCGGGGCCGGCTGGCCCGGGCCGCCCGCCGCACCGCCCCCTTCCCGCTGCGCCTGCACGGCTCGGGCCACTTCGGGAGCCGCGCGCTGTGGGTGGGCGCGGCCGGGGACCTCGGCACGATGCGGCTGCTCGCCGAACGCGCCGACGCGGCGGCCCGGCGTACGGGGATCCCGATGGAGCAGCACCGCCGCTACACCCCGCACCTGACGGTGGCCCGCAGCCGCGCCGACCTCCCGCTCCGCCCGTACACCGAGGCCCTCGCCCCGTTCGAGGGCACGTCCTGGCAGGTCGGCGAGGTGAGCCTGGTCCGCAGCCGGCTGCCGGTGAGCGGGGTGCCCGGGGAGCAGCCCCGGTACGAGGTGCTCGCGGCCTGGCCGCTGGAAGGATGAGCCGCGGGGTTCGTTACGCTCGATGTGTGGATCCCAAGACCCGTAACCGTGTGATGGCCGGTGTGCTCGTGCTGATGTTCGTCGTCGTGGCCGTGGCCGCCGCCGTAGGACAGTAGTGCCGTAGGACAGAAGCGCCGTAGGACAGTGGTGCCGTAGGGCAGTCGTACCTCCGGCCCCAGAACCCGCCCGTCCGGTGAACCGGGCGGGCGGCTCTTGCTTGGAGCGGACTCGAAGCAGTTGGCTTGGGTCCCATGAAGTACACGCAGCTCGGACGCACCGGACTCAAGGTCAGCCGACTCGTTCTCGGCACGATGAACTTCGGACCCCAGACCGACGAACCCACCAGCCACGCGATCATGGACACCGCCCTCGGCGCGGGCCTGAACTTCTTCGACACCGCCAACGTGTACGGCTGGGGTGAGGAGAAGGGCCGTACCGAGGAGATCATCGGCACCTGGTTCGCCCAGGGCGGTGGCCGCCGCGACAAGACCGTCCTCGCCACCAAGGTGTACGGGAACATGGCCCCCGACGGGGACGTGTGGCCCAACCACGACCGGCTGTCCGCGGTGAACATCCGCCGCGCCGTCGAGGCCAGCCTCAAGCGCCTGCAGACCGATTACATCGACCTCTACCAGTTCCACCACATCGACCGCCTGACCCCCTTCGAGGAGATCTGGCAGGCCGTGGACGTGCTGATCCAACAGGGCAAGATCCTCTACGCCGGCTCCTCCAACTTCCCCGGCTACAAGATCGCCCAGGCCAACGAGACGGCGGCCCGCCGGGGCACGGTCGGCCTGGTCAGCGAGCAGTGCCTCTACAACCTCTACGAGCGGCGCGCCGAGATGGAGGTCATCCCGGCCGCCCAGGAGTACGGGCTCGGCGTGATCCCGTGGTCCCCGCTGCACGGCGGGCTCCTCGGCGGGGTCATCCGCAAGGAGGTCCAGGGCGGCCGCCGCGCCTCCGGCCGCACCGCCGAGGCCCTGGAGGACCCGGCCGTCCGCGCCCAGATCCAGTCGTACGAGAACCTGCTCGACAAGCACGGCCTGGAGCCGGGCGAGGCCGCCCTCGCCTGGCTGCTCACCCGGCCCGGGGTCACCGGCCCGATCGTCGGCCCGCGCACCCCGGAGCAGCTGGACTCGGCGCTGCGGGCACTGGAGACGGACCTGAGCGAGGAGCTGCTGACCGCGCTGGACGAGATCTTCCCGGGCCCGGGCCCGTCCCCGGAGGCCTTCGCCTGGTGACCGGGCGGCGGTGCGCGCGGGGGCCGGGCCGTGCGCGCCGTACAACCTTTGCCGGGCCCGGCCCGTCGAACCCCCCGTACGGATCGAGTACGTGAGTACGGGGGGAAGACTGTGCATCGGAACATCAGGCGCGGGGTGCTGGCCGCGGCCGTGGCCGCCGCGTGCACCGGCGGGCTGACCATCCCGGCCGGCGCCTCGGCGGCCTTCGCCCCCGCCGGGCCCGCGGAGACCCGCTACGCCGACGACTTCAACGGGGACGGGTACCACGACCTGGCGCTCGGCGTGCCCGATGCGGCGAGCGAGGCCACCGGCGGCTCCGGTTACGTCACCGTGGCCCACGGCTCGCGGGACGGGGTCCGGACCACGGGGTCCAGGCTGATCGACGAACGCAGCCTGGGGACTCCCGGCGGCATCGGCAGCGGAAGCGACTTCGGGTCGAACCTCACCCACGCCGACCTGAACGGCGACGGGTATGCCGACCTCGTGGTCAGCAGGGCCTCGTCGACCTCCGACGAGCCGGAGGGGCCGCCGCTGCGGATCATCTGGGGCAGCCCCCAGGGCCTCGGGACGGGCACCTTCCTCGGCGGCGACACGCCCGTGCGCCACTGGGACCTCGGAGCCGAGCTCCAGGCGGGCGACTTCACGGGAGACGGGAAGCCCGACCTCGTCGCGCGGTACCACGGGGGCATCGACCTCTTCGAGGGCCCGTTCACCGAGAAGGGCGTCCCGGCGAAGACCCGGCGCCTCGACACCGGCTCCGGCATGCGGGTGGACTGGGGCACCCGGCTGGTCCCCGGCCGGATCGACCGGGACGGCGCCCTGGACCTGGTGGTGCTCGGCCCGAACGAGAACGGGCTGAAGGATCTCGGCCGGGTGTTCCTCGGGGGCCCCTCGGGCCTGCGGCGCACGGGGAAGGACCTCCCCGGCGGCAGCGCCGGTGCCATCGGCGACTTCGACGGCGACGGGTACGGGGACCTGGCCGTCGGCGAGCCCGATGCCCGGGACGGGCGGAAGCAGACGGGCGGCCGGATCCGGGTCAGCCACGGCGCGGCCGGCGGCATCGACCCGGCCCGGCCCGCCCGGACCGTCACCGAGGACACCATCGGGGTGCCGGGGCGGGCCCGGCCCAAGGACGCCTTCGGCGCCGGGCTGGCCGCCGGCGACCTGAACGGCGACGGGTACGCCGAACTCCTGGCCACCGCCCCCGGCGAGGACGGCGCCTGGTGCGAGCCCGGCGACGAGGACTGCGCGCCCACCAGCGGCGGCGGCCTGTACGTGTTCAAGGGCGGCCCCGCCGGGAAGCCGCTCACGGCCGGTGCGGCCTTCTACGACCGCAAGGCCCCCGGGCTGCCCGCCGCCTCCGCCGTCCCCGTCCCCACCAGCCTCGGGGCGGAGCCGCGGGTCACCGATCTGAACGGGGACGGGCGGCCGGAGGTGACGTTCGCGCTGCGCGTGGCCGGCGGTTCGCACCACCAGGTGTGGTCGGTCGGCACCCGCAACGGGAGGCTCGCCGGACCGGAGCCCACGGCGGTGGTCCGCCCGCCGCAGCTCGGCGACTGGACCCACCACGGGTTCGGGCGGCCCTCGCACTGACGGGGCGCGGGGCTGCGGGTTTGCCGGCGCCCCGCCGGAGCCCGCGCGGGCCGGTTGCTCAGGCGGCCGGCTCGTACGGGGCGCCGATGCCCCAGGCCTGGTGCAGGGCGCCGGCGAACTCGCCCGCCAGGCGGTGCTCGCCGGAGGGGTTCGGGTGCGTGCCGTCGTACGTGTCCGCGT
Organism: Streptomyces sp. NPDC030809; assembly: GCF_055572195.1. Taxonomy (NCBI): domain Bacteria; kingdom Bacillati; phylum Actinomycetota; class Actinomycetes; order Kitasatosporales; family Streptomycetaceae; genus Streptomyces; species Streptomyces sp. NPDC030809. The sequence continues at coordinate 28,396 of NZ_JBVIDV010000040.1, read as the reverse complement.
GGATGTCGTAGTCCTGCGGGCGGGCCGCCAGCAGCAGCGGGGAGGCGGTCGTGGAGAGGTCCGCGACCGCCTTCGCCAGCAGTTCGTTGAACCGCGCGCACTGGGCGGCGAAGGGCTCGTCCGACTCGGCCCGGACGTTCGGTATCACCGGGAGCATGACCATCCGGATGCCGGGCCGGGCCGCGCGCGCCTCCGCGACGAACCGGCGCGCGTTCGCCGCGGTCTCCTCGGCGTCCGTGTAGAAGCCCAGGTCGATCAGGCCGAGCGAGATGAGCAGCACGTCCGGCTTGTGCTCGCGCACGGTCCCGCCGATCAGCGGGGCCATGTGCTGCCAGCCCTCGCCCCAGCCCGCCAGGTGGCGGCGGCCGGCCTCCGGGAAGCCGGGATCGGCGTACTCGTGGGAGACCGGGGCGTCGGCGAAGGTGTCGTACACCTCGGTCCGCGGGCCGACGATCTTGTACGGGCCGCCGAAGGTGCGGTTGAGGTGCTGCCACATGCGGTAGCGCCAGGTGAAGTCGCCGGCGCGCCCGATGGTCATGGAGTCTCCGACGAACATGAAACGCATCCGGACATCATCGTGGATCGGCCCCGGCGCTCCGAGGCGCACTGCTGTGAGCCTGGCCACGTGGGCGGGATGGCAGGCTTGAGGGCATGCGCCCTGCCTCGCGTCCCGCCGTGTGTGCCCTTGCCGCCGCTGCCGTGCTCGCGCTGACCGCCCTGCCGGCGGCGGCCGCGGCCGGGCCCGGGGCGGAGTCGTTCACGATCACGGACCCCCGGATCAAGGAGTCCAGCGGGCTGGCGGCCAGCCGGGCGCACCCGGGGGTCTACTGGACGCACAACGACAGCGACGACGGCCCGTACCTCTACGGGGTGGACTCCGCGACCGGCCGGACGGTCGCGCGGATCACCATGACGGGTGTCGGCAGTCCGCGGGACATCGAGGCGGTCTCCCTGGGCCCGGACGGGCGGTTGTACGTCGGCGACATCGGGGACAACCGGGACGGCGGCTGGGACCACGTGTGGATCTACCGGCTGCCGGAGCCAGCCCGGTTGGGGGATTCGACGGCCAAGGCCACCCAGTTCACGGTCCGTTACGCCGACGGACCGCGCAACGCCGAGGCCCTGATGGTGCATCCGGTCACCGGCCGGGTCTACATCGCGAGCAAGCACGAGGACAAGGGCGGCCTGTACGAGGGCCCGGCGCGCCTGGACGCGGGCGGCTCCAACGTGTTCCGCCGGGTGGGCGAGGTGCCGTGGGTGACGGACGGGGCCTTCTCCCCGGACGGCAAACGGCTCACCCTGCGCGGCTACTTCTTCGCCGAGACGTACGCCTGGCGGGACGGGCGGATCGGCGGCGAGGGCGAGCGGGTGTCCGCCCCCTTCCAGGCCCAGGCGGAGTCCGTGGCGTACGCGCCCGACGGCTCGGCCCTGATGTTCGGCTCGGAGGGGGCGCAGAGCCGGGTGGTGGCCGTGCCGGTGGCGGCGGAGCAGCCCGCGGAGGGGGCCGGGGGCACCCGCCGACCGGGCGGCGCACCGGGGAAGGCGGACCCGCCGGCGGAGTCCGGATCGGGGAGCTTCACCACCGGGGCCCTGGTGCTCGCGCTCGCGGTGGCGGTGGTGGTCGGTCTGAAGCGGCTCGTACGGCGGGGCGGGTGACGGTCACTCACGGGTGCAGTAGCGGGCAGGGGCCTCCGGTTGCGGCGGGCTGACGGGTGATCAGTAGTGGGTGGGGTAGTCCCCGTCCCCTTCCCATCCCCGTGCCTCCCGCGCCGGACGTCCTTCCGGCCGGGGAGCGCCCTTTCCGAACAGGAGAAGCAGTTGCGTCCCACAACGCGCTTCGTCGTCCCCTTCGCCCTCTCCCTGTCCCTGCTCGGCGTGTCGCCGGCACTCGCCGGCGCGGCCGTCGCCGCCCCGCAGCGGACGGCGGTGTCCGGCACCCTCGCGGCCGCCCCGGTGCCGGGGGCCGATGCGCTGCTGGCGCAGGTCAAGACGCTCGGTGACATCGGCGGGGTGCTGACGCCGGTCACCGATCTGCTCACCGCCGTGCTCAAGGCGGACGACGGCAAGCTGCCCCAGGCCGAGCTGGACAAGCACCTCGCGGCCGTCACCTCGGCCCTGGACGGGCTGAAGGCGGGGCTGCCGAAGCCGCCCGCGGACCTGCCGAAGCCCCCGGTGGACCTGCCGGTGCCGGTGCCGCCGCTTCCCGTGCCCGTACCGCCGCTGCCGGTGGAGGCGCCGAAGCTGCCGGTGGAGGCGCCGAAGCTGCCGGTCGAAGCCCCGAAGCTGCCCGTGGAGGCCCCGAAGCTCCCGGTGGAGGCGCCGAAGCTGCCCGTCGAGGCCCCCAAGCTGCCGGTGGACGCCCCGAAGCTGCCGATCGCGGCGCAGGCCGCGCCGGCTGCCGCGGGTGCCAAGGCGGCCCCGCTGGACCTGATCACCGCAGCGGTGGACAACCTGAAGAAGTCGGTGGAGGGCCTGGTCAAGGCGGCCGGCCCGTGCGGCTGTTCGGCGGACGCGGCCGGAAAGGCCACCGAGGTGGTGACCGGGCTGGTCAACCTCGTCGTGGCCCTCGTCCTCGGCTCCGGGCTGCCGCTGCCGAACCTGCCGGGCCTGCCCGCACTCCCGAAGCTGCCCGTGGACGTGCCGCCGCTGCCCGCCCCCGTCCCCGTACCGCCGCTGCCGGTCGCGTGAGGGCCCCGGCCCCGGCCGCCGGCGGTGCGATATCCGGCGGGGCGGCAGCCCTCGGCGGGATAGCCGAATGCGGTCGTGGGGGGGGGGGGGGGGGGGGGGGGGGGGGGGGGAAAAGAGGGGCCGTCAGCTCGCCCCACCCTCCCCACCCTCCCACCCCCCCCCCCCCCCCCCCCCCCCCCCCCCCCCCCCCCCCCCCCCCCCCCCCCCCACCTCCGTGCCCGGCCCCGCGGGCCCCGCTGCCGGGGCCTGCCCCGGCTCCTCAGGCCTTGCCGGTCAGGTGGGCGAAGACGACCACGTTCGAGTCCCAGTGCCGGTCCGCGGTGAGGCTGCCGCCGCAGGTGATCAGCCGCAGCTCGGCCCTGCCGTGGGTGTCCCCGTAGACCTTGCCGGTGGGGAAGGCGCTCTTCTTGAACGTGTCCACCTCGTCCACGGCGAAGACGGCGGTGGTGCCGTCCTCGCGGTGCACCTCGATCTGCGCGCCCTTCCCGAGGTCCTTCAGCCGGTGGAACACGGCCTCCGGGGTGGTGGGCGTGTCCATGTGCCCGGCGATCGCGGCAGCGCCCTTCTCGCCCGGCGTCGGCCCCTGCCGGTACCAGGAGGCCTCCATCGGCTTGTCGAACGGCGGCTCCTGCATCCGCCCCTGCGCGTCGAGACCGACCGCGCCGAGCGCGGCGTCCACGTGGATCGACGGGATGTCGATCCGGTCCGGCACGGAGGGGGAGAGGGAGGAGGCGGCCGCGGCCTTCACGGGCGGTCCGGCGGCCCCGCCCTTCGCCCCGCCGTCCGCCCCGCCGTCCGCCGAGCCGCAGCCCGCGACCAGGGCGGCGGTCAGGGCCGCGGCTCCAGCGCAGGCGGCCGCGCGGCGCAGGGGGGCCGGGTGCCGCCCGCGGTCAAGGCGGGCCGCGCGGCGCAGGCGGCCTGGGCGGGCCGGGCGGCGGCCGGCCGCGGTCGGGTCAGCCATGGTTCCGGCGGCGGCGCAGCAGACCGGCGCCGGCCAGGCCGACCGCGGTGGCGGCGGAGGCCCCGCCGACGGCGAGCAGGCCGTCGTCCACGCCCTTGCGGAGGGCGGCGGGGGCGGCCTCGCCGGTGTTGACCGAGCCCTTGGGGGTGCGGTGCTCGCTCGGCTGCAGCGGCTTCAGGCCGCCGTGGTGGTGCGGGTGCGGCTGCGGGCCGGTGGCGTCGGTGCTGAACTTCCAGGTGCCGAACTTCTTGCCCCCGGCGTACGCGTCCACCCCGTAGTAGCCGGTCTTGACCCCGGAGGCGACCACGGCGGTGCCGGTCCAGGTGTCCGTGCCGGTCTTCTTCAGGTTGACGCGCCCGCCGAAGGCGCCGGAGTCCACGTACGCGCTCTTCGCGGCGGTCGTGACGGTGATGCCGATCCGCTCACCCGGCTTGCCGTGGTCGGCGGACAGGCGCAGCGAGTCGGTCACGGCGGGGGTGGGCTTCGGGCCCGGCCCGCCCGCCTGCACGGTGAGGGTGACGGCGGCCTGGAGCTTCTCGCCCCGGGGGCCGGTGCCGGTGAGCGCGACCCCGTGGTTGCCGTCCTGGGCGTTCTTCGCCACGGTGGCGCGGCCGGTCCAGACGGTGCCGCTCTTGCCCTCGGTCATCGTCACGTCGTCCAGGGCGGCGGAGGCGACCCGCACGTTCGTGGAGCCGGCCGGGACCCGGGCGGTGACCTCTATCGCGGCCCCGGGCTTCGCGGTGCCGGAGGAGAGTTCGAGGGTGGCGGCGGAGTCCGCGGCGGCGGTGTCCTTGCGGCCGCCGGACGCGGTGTCGCCCTTCGCCGCGTCCCCCTTCGCCGCGTCCCCCTTCGCCGCGCCCCCCTGCGCCGCGTCGCCGGACGCCGTGCTGCTGCCCGGGTGGGAGCCGCCGTCGGCGGCGAACGCGGTCGCGGGGCCGGCCAGCGCGATCGCGGAGGCGAGGGCGATCGCCGGAAGGGTGAGTGCCTTGCGCATGGTGGTACCTCCTGACAGGGCCGGGACGTTTCCCGGCACACCAGACATGAGGCACATCCTGCGCAGGAGGTTGCGGCCCCGCAGCCGCCCCCGGACCGGCCCGCCGAAGGTCCCGTACGGGGAAACCGCAGGCCGCGGCCCCGCCGGGAAACCCCGTTTGCAGCCTCTTTGCCGCCATTTTTGGGACCAAGGTCCCGGCCCCCGCGGCCCCGCCCCCGGTCGAACGGCCGAGGCCCCCGGTGACACATGGTCACCAGGGGCCTCGGAGCCCGCAGTCGGGCCGGGGTCGGAGCTCGTCGATCACACAGGCCGGAGTCTCCCGACGGATCGGGTCAGAGCTTCTCGATCACGTAGTCGATGCACGCGGTCAGCGCCGTGACGTCCGCCGGGTCGATCGCCGGGAACATCGCGATGCGCAGCTGGTTGCGGCCGAGCTTGCGGTACGGCTCGGTGTCCACGATGCCGTTGGCGCGCAGCACCTTGGCGACCGCGGCCGCGTCCACGCTCTCGTCGAAGTCGATCGTGCCGATGACGGACGAGCGCTTCGCCGGGTCGGTGACGAACGGCTGCGCGTACTTGGACTCCTCCGCCCAGCCGTACAGCGCCTGCGCGGAGGCCGACGTACGGGCCACGGCCCAGTCCAGACCGCCCTGGCCGTTGATCCACTGGACCTGCTCGTTCAGCAGGAACAGGGTGGACAGCGCCGGGGTGTTGTACGTCTGGTTCTTCAGCGAGTTGTCGATCGCCGTCGGCAGCGAGAAGAACTCCGGGACGTGCCGGCCGGACGCGTGGATGCGCTGCGCGCGCTCCAGGGCGGCCGGGGAGAACGCGGCCAGCCACAGGCCGCCTTCCGCCGCGAAGGACTTCTGCGGGGCGAAGTAGTAGACGTCCGTCTCGGTGATGTCCACGGGCAGGCCGCCCGCGCCCGAGGTGGCGTCCACCAGAACGAGGGAGCCCTCGTCGGCGCCCGCGACCCGCTTGATCGGGGCGGCGACACCGGTGGAGGTCTCGTTGTGGGTGTACGCGTAGACGTCCACGCCCGCCTCGGCGGCCGGGTCCGGGTGCGTGCCGGGCTCGGAGGCGATGACGGTGGGCTCCTCCAGCCACGGCGCGAGCTTCGCGGCCTTGGCGAACTTGGAGGAGAACTCGCCGAAGTTGAGGTGCTGGGACTTGCTCTCGATCAGCCCGTGGGTCGCCACGTCCCAGAAGGCGGTGGAGCCGCCGTTGCCCAGGATGATCTCGTAGCCCTCGGGGAGGGAGAAGAGGTCCCGGAGGCCCTGCCGCACCGCGCCGACCAGGTTCTTGACCGGTGCCTGGCGGTGGGAGGTTCCGAGGAGAGAGGTGCCGGTGGCGGCCAGGGCTTCGAGGGCCTCCGTCCGCACCTTGGAGGGGCCCGCGCCGAAACGGCCGTCGGCGGGCTTGATGTCAGCGGGAATCTGGATCTCAGCCACGAGCGGAGCGTATCCGGTCCGGCCAGGTGCTGTTCAGGCGCGTCCACCCGGTGAGACGGACTCACCCTGCGGAGTGGGTGGCAGGGTGTACGGGTGACGGATACGCGGGGTGCGGGGGAGCTGGCACGGGCGCTGCGGGAAGCGGTCCGCGGCGAGGTCGAGTTCGGGGCCGCGGCCCGGGCGCTGATGACGATGGACGCCTCGAACTACCGCCGGGTGCCGGTGGGCGTGGTGGCCCCGCGGGACACCGAGGACGTGGCGGCGGCCCTGCAGGTGTGCGCCGCGGCGGGGGTCCCCGTGGTGCCGCGCGGCGGCGGCACCTCCATCGCGGGACAGGCCACCGGGACCGGCGTGGTGCTCGACTTCACCCGGCACATGGCCGCCGTGCTCGACCTCGACCCCGAGGCGCGCACGGCGGTGGTGCAGCCCGGCGCTGTCCTCGACGTGCTGCGCGACCGGGCGGCGCCGTACGGGCTGACCTTCGGCCCCGACCCGTCCACCCGCAGCCGCTGCACCCTCGGCGGGATGATCGGCAACAACGCCTGCGGGGCGCACTCGGTGGCCTGGGGGACCACCGCTGACAACGTCCGCAGGCTGGAGGTCCTGCGGTACGGCGACCCGGGCGGCCCGCACCGGCTGGGCCGCGGCTGGGCCGGCGCCCCGGACGGCCTGCCCGCCCTGGTCGCCTCCCACCTGGCCCTCCTGCGGACCGAGATGGACCGACCGGGGCTGACCCGCCGGATCTCCGGATACGCGGTGGACGCGCTGCTGCCCGAGCGGGGCACCGACCTGGCCCGCGCCTTCTGCGGCAGCGAGGGGACCCTCGGCGTGGTCACCGAGGCGGTGGTCGCGCTGGTGCCGGTGCCGCCGTGGCGGGCGCTGGCCGTGCTCGGGTACGCCGACGAGAGCGCCGCCGCCGAGGCCGCCGCCGGGCTCCTTCCGTACGGGCCGCTGACGGTGGAGGGGATGGCGGCCGACCTGGTGCGCGGGGCCGCGGGCGCCGGGCTGCTGCCGCGCGGGCAGGCCTGGCTGTTCGTCGAGATGCCGGACCCGGGGGCCGCGCACGCGGTGGCCCGGGCCGCCGACGCCCTGGATGCGGTGGTCGTGGCCGACCCGGCCCGGCAGCGGGCCCTGTGGCGGATCCGCGAGGACGCGGCCGGCACCGCGACCCGCTTCCCCGACGGCAGCGAGGCCTGGCCGGGCTGGGAGGACTGCGCGGTGCCGCCCGCCCGGCTGGGCGCGTACCTGCGGGAGTTCCGCGCCCTGCTGGCGGCGCACGGGCTCCGGGGCGTCCCGTACGGGCACTTCGGGGAGGGCTGCATCCACGTGCGGATCGACTTCGACCTCGTGAGCGCGGCCGGGGTGGCCCGGTTCCGGGCCTTCTCGGAGGAGCTGGCGGACCTGGTCGCGGCCCACGGCGGCTCGCTGTCCGGGGAGCACGGCGACGGGCAGGCCCGGGCCGAGCTGCTGCCGCGGATGTACGGCGCGGAGGTGGTGCGGCTGTTCGGCGCGTACAAGGACCTGTGGGACCCGGCGGGGGGCATGAACCCGGGCACCCTGGCCCGCCCGGCCCGCCTGGACGAGAACCTGCGCTTCGCGGTGCTGCCGCGGGGCGGGGGGCCGGGCGCGGCTCCCGGGGCAGAGCTGGGCGCGGCTCCCGGGGCAGAGCTGGCGGGAGGTCCCGGGGCGGGGCCGGAGGTGCGGCTCGCCCGGGAGGTGGCCCGGTGCGTGGGCGTGGCCCGCTGCCGGTCCGCGGGCCCGCCGGGGGCCGGGGTGATGTGCCCCTCGTACCGGGTGACGGGCGAGGAGATGCACTCGACCCGCGGCCGGGCCCGGCTGCTCCACGAGATGCTCGCCGGGGAGGTGGTCACCGACGGCTGGCGTTCGGCGGAGGTCCGCGAGGCCCTCGACCTGTGCCTGGCCTGCAAGGGCTGCCGCAGCGACTGCCCGGTGGGCGTGGACATGGCGGCGTACAAGGCCGAGTTCCTGCACCGGCACTGGGCCGGCCGCCTCCGGCCCGCCGCCCACTACTCGATGGGCGGCCTGCCCGACTGGCTCCGCCTGGTCGCGGCGGCCCGCGCCGCCCGCCCCGCCAACGCCCTGGCCCGCCTCCCCGGGATCCACCGCCTGGCCGGCCTCACCCCGGAACGCGAGCTGCCGCGGCTGGCGACCGAGACCTTCAGCCGGTGGTGGCACCGGACGGGGCGGGAGACGTACGCGGCCGGGGGCGGGCCTTCGGGCGGCGGGCGGCGCGGGGCCTCCGGCGGGTGGCGTACGGCCTCCGGTGGGGCCGGCGGCGGGCCCGAGGGGGCGCCGGGCGGCGGCCGGGACGGAGCGCCGGGCACCCGGCCGGTGCTGCTGTGGCCGGACACCTTCACCGAACACCTCGCGCCCGAGGTCGGGCGGGCCGCCGTACGCGTGCTCGACGCGGCCGGGATCGGCACCGCCCTGCCCCGGGGGCGCGTCTGCTGCGGGCTCACGTACGTCTCGACCGGGCGCCTGGACCGGGCCCGAGCCGTGATGCGCCGCACCCTGGACACGGTCGGGGACTCCCTGGGTGGCGCGAGCGGTGCCCCGGGCGGTGAGCCGCGCCGGGACTCGGGCGGGGACCGGGGCGGGGACTCGGGCGGCGAGGCGGCCGGGGACTCGGGCCGGGAGTCTGGCGGCGAGGCGGTCGGGGGCTCGGACCGGGAGTCTGGCGGCGAGGCGGCCACCGTCCTCGTACTGGAACCCAGCTGCGCGGCGGCCCTGCGCACCGACCTGCCGGAGCTGCTGCCCCGGGACCCGCGGGCCCGGCGGCTGGCCGCGGCCGTGCGGACCTTCGCCCAGGTGCTGGAGGAGCGCGCCCCCGGCTGGCAGCCGCCGCGGCTGGACCGCGAGGTGGTCGGCCAGACCCACTGCCACCAGCACGCCGTACTCGGTGACGCGGCGGAACGGCGGCTGCGCGAGCGGGCCGGACTCACCGGGGAGCTCAGCGGGGGCTGCTGCGGGCTCGCGGGCAACTTCGGCTTCGAGCGGGGGGCCGGGCGGTACGCCGTCTCCGTGGCCTGCGCGGAGGAGCAGCTGCTGCCCGCGGTACGGGCCGCCGGCCCGGGCGCGGCGGTGCTCGCGGACGGCTTCTCCTGCCGGACCCAGCTGGCCCACCTCTCGGACCGCCCGGGCCGGCACCTGGCGGAACTGCTGGCGGAGGCGTTGGACCGGGGGTGAGCGCCGCACGGCTCGCAGGGCACCCCCTGTAAGGCAAAACACGGCGGCATGCCCCTTACGGGAGGCTTAGTCTGGGTGAATGACCCGTTCCGCCTCCGCCACCCCAGGTACCGCCGTGTCCTCTGCCGCCGCCCGGCCCTCCCTCGCCCTGCCCGGCAAGGAACGCGGGCCTTCCCGCCTGGGACCGGTCGGCCTGGTCGTCACGGCCGGCATCTCGGTGCAGTTCGGAGCGGCCATTGCGGTCATGCTCATGCCGCGCGCGGGGGCCGCCGGAGTGGTCGCGCTCCGCCTGGCCGCCGCGGCCCTGGTCCTGCTGGCGGTGTGCCGGCCGCGGCTGCGCGGCTACTCGCGCACCGACTGGGGCACGGTCCTCGCCTTCGGCACCGCCATGGCCGGGATGAACGGCCTCTTCTACCAGGCCATCGACCGCATCCCGCTGGGCCCCGCGGTCACCCTGGAGGTGCTCGGCCCGCTCGCCCTGTCCGTCCTCGTCGCCCGACGGATGTCCAGCTTCCTGTGGGCGGGGCTCGCGCTGGCGGGCGTGGCGCTGCTGAGCGGGCACGGTGGCGGCGGCTTCGGCGGTCTCGACCCGGCGGGGGCCGGCTTCGCGGTCGGGGCGGGTGCGATGTGGGCGGCGTACATCGTCTTCAGCGCCCGCACCGGACGGCGCTTCCCGCAGGCGGACGGGCTGGCCCTGGCGATGGCGGTCGCGGCGGTCCTCAGCCTGCCGCTCGGCATCGCGGAGGCGGGGGCGGCGCTGGTCGTGCCGGGGACGCTGCTGCTGGGCGTCGGCGTGGCCCTCCTGTCGTCGGTCCTCCCGTACACCCTCGAACTCCTCGCGCTGCGGCGGCTGCCGGCCTCGACGTTCGCGGTCCTCATGAGCCTGGAGCCGGCGATCGCTGCGCTGGCCGGGCTGCTGGTACTGGGCCAGGGCATGTCCTGGACGGACGCGGCTGCCATCACGCTGGTCATCGCGGCCAGCATGGGCGCAGTCCGCACCCAGACCCAACCCACCCCACCCCAGCCCTAACGGGTCCCTGGCCCGGCCCCGGCCCCGGCCTAACGCGTGGCGGGCCGCACTCTTCGGGCCGGGCCGCGTCAGGCCCGGGGGCGGGGCGGAGCCCCGTAACCACGCGGCGGAGCCGCGTTACGCGTAGCGCGCCGCGAGGGCCGCCGCCGTCGTGGCCAGGCGGGCCCGGAGTTCGGGAGGTCCGAGGACCTCCACGTCCGTGCCCAGCGCCAAGAACTCCCGCTCCGCCTCGTCCAGCGACGCGACCGGAAGCACCGCCCGCACCCACCCCTCGTCCCCGTCCGGCGCCCCCGCCGCAGCCGCCGCCCGCGCCTGCGCGCACGTGATGCGGGCGGCCCCGCGCGGGGAGAGCCGTACTTCCGCCTGCTGCGGATGCCGTGCCGCGGCCTCCGCCGCCCGCCAGTGCGCGGCCAGGTCGAAGTCCGCGGGGGGCGCGGCCTCCACGGTGGTCTCGGTCAGCGCGAGGATGCGGTCCACGCGGTACGTACGGGGCCCGGGTCCGGCGACCAGGTACCACCGCCCCGCCTTCAGCACCAGCCCGTACGGCTCCAGCCGGCAATCCACATCCCCGCCCGCACCCGCGCCCTCGCCCCCACCCGCGGCGGACCCGGCCCCCTCCGCCCCGTGCCCGTACTCGTACCCGTACCGGTACCGGACCTCGATCACCCGCCCCCGCCACACCGCGTCCGCGACCTGCGGCAGGAACGGGACCTCCGCGTGGTCCGCGTACCAGCCGGGCGCGTCGAGGTGGAAGCGCTGGCGCAGCCGGTCGGCCTCCGGGCGGAGTTCGGGCGGGAGGGCCGCGCGGAGTCTCAGGCGGGCGGCCGACAGCGCCTGGCCCAGCCCGAGTTCCGCCGCCGGCCCGGGCAGCGCGGCCAGGAACAGGGCCTCGGCCTCGCCCGGACCGAGCCCGGTCACCCGGTTCCGGTACCCGTCCAGCAGCTGGTAGCCGCCGCTGTGCCCGGCATCCCCGTACACCGGCACCCCGGAGGCCGCCAGGGCCTCCGCGTCGCGGTAGATCGTACGGACCGACACCTCCAGTTCCCGGGCCAGTTGTGCGGCGGTCATCCGCCCCCGGGTCTGGAGCAGCAGGAGGATGGAGAGAAGACGGCTGGATCTCATCGTGATGTCGGTTCCCCTGGCTCCGCGGACCCCGGAGCCCTTTCGGTCCCCGGATCCCTGGATCGCTGGATCGCTGACGTGTCCCTGATGTGCCCCTGAGGTGCGTGCTGTGCCCGGCGGCCCCGTCCCGTCGGGCCTGCACAGGGATGAACGCGTGAGTGCTCGGGCCCTGAGCGCTGCTCAGTATGGGCTCAGACATCCGCGACGTTTCGCGGGTTCCGGGTATCAGACCGGAATTGCCCCCTTGTCGGGCGGCGGCCGGACGGAACGGGGGTGGCACTTCCGCTGCGGCGCGGCCGGGTTGGCCGCAACACGCCCGGGATTGCAGAGAGTTGGGCCGTGGCCAGATCCGAACCCTGGGGTTCGCCGGGCTCCGTGCGCGGGTGCGCGCCGGGTTCTCGACAAATCATGCAAGCACGCTTGATTGTTTTCATCGGCACTGCCACTCTTCCCCTCACGCCGGAGTGCCCGTCCGTGTCCGGACCCTTCCCGAGGGAGCGCACGTGCCCGATCCGAACGCCCGCCCGCCCCTGCCCGTGTTCGCGGATCTGCGGGCCGAGAGCGAGGAAATCGACCTGCTGGTGGGCGGTTTGGCCGCAGCGGACTGGACGCGGGAGACGCCCGCCCCCGGCTGGACCGTGGCCCACCAGATCGCCCACCTGGCGTGGACCGACCGGGCCGCACTGCTCGCCGTGACCGACGCCGCCGGCTTCGGCCGCATGGTCGAGACGGCCCTCGCCGACCCCGACGGCTTCGTGGACGAGGGCGCGGCCGAAGGGGCCGCACTGCCGCCCGCCGAACTGCTGGAACGCTGGCGGGCCGGGCGCAGCGCGCTGGACGCGGTGCTCGCCGCGGCCCCGCCGGACGCGCGCTTCCCCTGGTACGGGCCCCCGATGAAGGCCGCCTCCATGGCGAGCGCCCGGCTGATGGAGACCTGGGCGCACGGCCAGGACATCGCCGACGCACTCGGTGTACGGCGGACCCCGACGGCCCGGCTGCGGCACGTGGCGCGCATCGGGGTCCGGGCCCGGGACTACGCGTACGCGGTACGCGGACTCCCGGCCCCGGAAGGGGAGTTCCGGGTGGAGCTCACCCCGCCGCCGGAGGCCGGCGCCCCCGACGCTGCGGCCATCGGCGACGGTGCCGCCGGAGTCTGGGCCCACGGTCCCGCCGACGCCCCCCAGCGGGTCACCGGGCCCGCGCTCGACTTCTGCCTGCTGGTCACCCAGCGGGCCCACCGGGACGACCTCGCCCTCCGGGCCGAGGGACCGGACGCGGACCACTGGCTCGGCATCGCCCAGGGCTTCGCCGGCCCGGCCGGGCCGGGCCGCGCCCCGAAGGGCCGGCGGTGAGCGCGGCCGGGGGAGGGCCGAGCGCATCCGACGGAAGGGCCGCGTCCCGGGTCGGCGCGGGCCCGGCCCGGGGCGGCCCCGGCCAGGTCGGCGCGTCCGGCGCGTCCGGCCCGCCCGGGGCCCGCGGGCCCGACCCGTCGCGCCCGCTCCGCATCGGGAACGCCTCCGGTTTCTACGGGGACAGGTTCGCGGCCGTCCGGGAGATGCTGACCGGCGGCCCGCTGGACGTGCTGACCGGCGACTACCTGGCCGAGCTGACCATGCTGATCCTCGGCCGCGACCGGCTGAAGGACCCGCAGCTCGGCTACGCCAAGACCTTCCTGCGGCAGCTGGAGGACGGGCTCGGGCTGGCCCGGGAGCGCGGGGTGCGGATCGTCGCCAACGCCGGGGGCCTCAACCCGGCCGGACTGGCCGATGCGGTACGGGAGCTCGCCGCGAAGACGGGCGTACCGGTGGCGGTGGCGCACGTGGAGGGGGACGACCTGCTGCCGCGGGACGGGGCCCTGACCGCCAATGCGTACCTCGGCGGCGGGGGGATCACCGCCTGCCTGCGGGCGGGTGCCGACGTGGTGGTCACCGGCCGGGTCACGGACGCCGCCCTGGTCAGCGGCGCGGCGGCGTGGTGGTTCGACTGGTCCCCGGCGGACTACGACGCCCTGGCCGGGGCGGTGGTGGCCGGGCACGTGCTGGAGTGCGGCACCCAGGCCACCGGCGGCAACTACGCCTTCTTCGGCCGCCACGACGTGCGCCGGCCGGGCTTCCCGCTCGCCGAGATCGCGGCCGACGGCTCCGCGGTCGTCACCAAGCACCCCGGCACCGGCGGCGCGGTCACCACCGGCACCGTCACGGCCCAGCTGCTGTACGAGACCCAGGGCGCGCGGTACGCGGGACCGGACGTCACGGCCCGGCTGGACACCGTACGGCTGGCGCAGGAGGGCCCGGACCGGGTGCGGATCCACGGGACCCGCGGCGAGGCCCCGCCCGCCACCCTGAAGGCAGGGGTGACCCGGATCGGCGGCTGGCGCAACGAGACCGTCTTCGTGCTCACCGGGCTGGACGTGGCGGAGAAGGCCGCGCTGGTGCGCGAGCAGATGTCCGGGGCGCTGGCCGGGGTGGCCGGGTCCGCCTGGACCCTGGCCCGCACCGACCACCCGGACGCGGACACCGAGGAGGCGGCGAGCGCCCTGCTGCGCCTGGTGGTGCGCGACCCCTCGCCGGAGCGGGTGGGCCGGGCCTTCACCGCGGCCGCCGTCGAACTCGCCCTGTCCGGCTACCCGGGCTTCCACCTCACGGCCCCACCCGGGCCGGCCGAGCCGTACGGGGTGTTCACGGCGGAGCACGTCCCGGCCGAGTCGGTCCCGCACACGGCGGTCCTCCCCTCGGGCATCCGCCTGCCGATCCCGGCCCCGCCCCGACTCCCCGTACACGGGCTCCCGCCCCTCCCGCCGCCCCACGCGACGACCCGTCCCGAGGCAACGGCTCCGACGCCTGCCACGGCCGCGGACCGCACGGGGCCCCTGCACTCCGCACCGCCCGGGTCCCCGGAGTCCGCACCGCCCACGGTGGCGGCGGCGCCCACCGAGCCGGCGGCGTCCACCGAGCGGGGGGCGTCCACCGAGCCGGCGGCGTCCACCGAGCCGGCGGTACCCGCCGGGCCTACGCCGTCCGCCGGGCCTTCGCCGTCCGCCGGGCCTTCGCCGTCCGCCGGGCCTTCGCCGTCCGCCGGGCCTTCGCCGTCCGCCGGGTCTGCGCCGTCCGCGGGGTCCGAGCCGTCCGCCGGGCCCGCGCCGTCCGCGGGGCACGCGGTCCCGACCCGCCGGGTGCCGCTGGGCCGGGTGTTCGGGGCCCGCAGCGGGGACAAGGGCGGCGACGCCAACCTCGGGGTCTGGGCGGAGAGCCCGGCCGCCTGGCAGTGGCTGGACGCGAACCTGACCGCCGAGGCCCTGGCGGAGCTGCTCCCCGAGGTCCGCGGCCTCGGCATCGTGCGGCACCGCCTGCCCGCCCTGCGCGCCCTCAACTTCGAGATCCGCGGGCTCCTGGGCGAGGGCGTGGCCTCCCGCCACCGCTTCGACCCCCAGGCCAAGGCCCTCGGCGAATGGCTCCGCTCCCGCCACGCCGACCTCCCCACCACCCTCCTCCCGGCACCGGGGCCCGCCTCCGCATCCGCGCCTGATACCGCCCCCGCGTCCGACCCCGCGCCCGACCCCGCCCCCGCATCCGCGTCCGACCCCGCGCCCGGCCCGGGCCCCGGGCCCGGATTCCCGACCCCGTTTCCGATGACGCCCCCGGAGGTGAGCCCGTGAGCCGGCTCGGTACTCGTGTCGATACTGCGTCCGCCGAGTTCGCGGCCCACCGGGCCGTCGCTCTGGAGCGGCTCGCCGAGCTTGATGGGGAGCATGCCAAGGCGCTCGCCGGGGGCGGCGAGAAGTACACCGAGCGCCACCGCGCACGCGGCAAGCTGCTCGCGCGCGAGCGGATCGAGCTGCTGCTCGACCCCGACACGCCCTTCCTCGAACTCTCCCCGCTCGCCGCCTGGGGCAGCGACCACCCCGTCGGCGCCTCGATGGTCACCGGCATCGGCACGGTCGCGGGCACGGCCTGCCTGATCACCGCCAACGACCCGACCGTGCGCGGCGGCGCCTCCAACCCGTGGACCCTCAAGAAGGCCCTGCGGGCCAACGAGATCGCCCGCGCCAACCGGCTCCCGTGCATCAGCCTCGTCGAGTCCGGCGGCGCCGACCTGCCCTCCCAGAAGGAGATCTTCATCCCGGGCGGGGCCGTCTTCCGCGACCTCACCCGGCTCTCCGCGGAGGGCATCCCGACCATCGCCGTGGTCTTCGGCAACTCCACCGCCGGAGGCGCGTACGTCCCCGGGATGTCCGACCACACGATCATGGTCAAGGGCCGCTCCAAGGTGTTCCTCGGCGGCCCGCCCCTGGTCAAGATGGCCACCGGCGAGGAGAGCGACGACGAATCCCTCGGCGGCGCCGACATGCACGCCCGGGTCTCCGGCCTGGCCGACCACCTCGCCGCCGACGAGGAGGACGCCATCCGGCAGGCCCGCCGGATCGTGGCCCGCCTCAACCACCGCCGGGCCCACCCCGAGCCGCCGGCGGCCGCCGAACCCGTCCACGATGCCGAGGACCTGCTCGGCATCGTCCCCGCCGACCTCAAGACCCCGTTCGACCCGCGCGAGGTCATCGCCCGGATCGTGGACGGCTCGGAGTTCGACGAGTTCAAACCGCTGTACGGGAGCAGCCTCGTGACCGGCTGGGCCGCCCTGCACGGCTACCCGCTCGGGATCCTGGCCAACGCCCAGGGCGTCCTGTTCAGCGAGGAGTCCCAGAAGGCCGCCCAGTTCATCCAGCTCGCCAACCAGCGCGACATCCCCCTGCTCTTCCTCCACAACACCACCGGCTACATGGTCGGCAAGGAGTACGAGCAGGGCGGCATCGTCAAGCACGGCTCGATGATGATCAACGCGGTCTCCAACTCCCGGGTCCCGCACCTGTCCGTCCTCATCGGCGCCTCCTACGGGGCCGGCCACTACGGCATGTGCGGCCGCGCCTACGAGCCGCGCTTCCTGTTCGCCTGGCCCAGCGCCAAGTCCGCCGTCATGGGCCCGCAGCAGCTGGCCGGGGTGCTCTCCATCGTGGCCCGGCAGTCGGCCGAGGCGAAGGGACGCCCGTACGACGAGGAGGCCGACGCCGGGATGCGCGCCTTCGTGGAGGCCCAGATCGAGTCGGAGTCCCTGCCCATGTTCCTGTCGGGACGGCTGTACGACGACGGGATCATCGACCCCCGCGACACCCGCACCGTCCTCGGCCTGTGCCTCTCCGCCGTCCACAACGCCCCCGTCGAGGGCGCCCGCGGCGGCTTCGGCGTCTTCCGGATGTGAGCCCCCGATGACCCAGTCCCCGTCCCAGACCCCGCCCCACTCCCAGCCCTCCGCGGCGCCCGAGCCCGAGCCCCGGCCCGCGCCCGTTCCCGCGCCCGCGCCCCCCGCCCCCCTCACCTCCCTCCTCGTCGCCAACCGCGGGGAGATCGCCGTACGCATCTTCCGCACCGCCCGCGCCCTCGGCCTGGACACGGTCGCCGTGTACGCCGACCCCGACGCCTCCGCCGCGCACGTCCGCGCCGCCGACGCCGCCGTACGCCTGCCGGGCGCGGCCCCCGCGGACACCTACCTGCGCGCGGACCTGATCGTGCAGGCGGCTCTCGCGGCCGGGGCCGACGCGGTCCACCCGGGCTACGGGTTCCTCTCCGAGAACGCCGCCTTCGCCCGGGCCGTCCAGGAGGCCGGGCTGGTGTGGATCGGCCCGCCGCCCGCCGCCATCGAGGCCATGGCGTCCAAGACCCGCGCCAAAGAGCTGATGCGGGCGGCCGGGGTGCCGCTGCTGGAGCCGGTGGACCCGGGCCGGGCCACCGCCGCCGACCTCCCCCTGCTGCTCAAGGCGGCCGCCGGCGGCGGCGGGCGCGGCATGCGGGTGGTCCGCGACCTCGACGAGCTCAAGCCGGAGCTGGACGCGGCCGCCGCCGAGGCCCGTTCGGCCTTCGGGGACGGCGAGGTGTTCGCCGAGCCGTACGTCGAGCACGGCCGGCACGTCGAGGTGCAGGTCCTCGCCGACTCCCACGGCACGGTGTGGGCCCTCGGCACCCGCGACTGCTCCCTCCAGCGGCGCCACCAGAAGGTCATCGAGGAGGCCCCCGCCCCCGGGCTGCCCCCCGGGCTGCGCACCGCCCTGCACGAGGCGGCCGTCGCCGCCGCCCGTGCGGTGTCGTACCAGGGTGCGGGCACGGTGGAGTTCCTGGTCACCGCCGACGGCCGGCCGTGCTTCCTGGAGATGAACACCCGCCTCCAGGTGGAACACCCCGTCACCGAAGCCGTGTTCGGCCTCGACCTCGTCGCCCTCCAGCTGCGCATCGCCGAGGGGGCCGCGCTGCCCCTGACCCCGCCCGAGCCGTACGGCCACGCCGTGGAGGCCCGCCTGTACGCCGAGGACCCGGCCCGGGACTGGCGCCCGCAGACCGGCACCCTCGACACCCTCGACCTGCCGGGCGGGGTCCGCGTGGACAGCGGCTTCGAGGCCGGGGACACCGTGGGCGTCCACTACGACCCGATGCTCGCCAAGGTCATCGCCCACGCGCCCACCCGGGCCGAAGCCGTCCGCACCCTCGCCCACGCCCTCTCCCGGGCCCGGATCCACGGCCTGGCCACCAACCGCGAGCTGCTCGTACGCTCCCTGCGCCACCCGGAGTTCACCGCCGCCCGCCTCGACACCGGGTTCTACGACCGGCACCTGCCGGACCTGACGGCCGGCGGCGGGGAGGAGTCCGCAGCCCCCCTCGCCGCCCTGGCCGCCGCCCTCGCGGCCGCCGCCCCCGCCCCCGGCGCCCCGCTCGCCACCCGCATCGGCGCCTGGCGCAACGTGCCCTCCCGCCCGCAGCTGCGCCGCTACCGCGCCGAGCCCGACGGCACCGAGCACGAGGTCCGCTACCACCAGACCCGCACCGGACCCGAGCCGGACGGCCACCCCGGCCTGCGCGTGCTCGCCGTCTCGCCCACCGAGGTCGTATTCGAACACCACGGCATCCGACGGACGTTTCACGTGAAACACCAGCGGATGTTCCACGTGAAACACAAATCGAACAGCCCCGCCGGGAGGGTCTACGTGGACTCCCCGCTCGGCTCCCACACCTTCACCGAGCTGCCCCGGTTCGCCGACCCCCAGGACCGCACCGAACCCGGCTCCCTGCTCGCCCCCATGCCCGGCACCGTCGTCCGCATCGCCGAAGGGCTCGCCCCCGGCGCCGCCGTCACCGCCGGACAGCCCCTGATCTGGCTGGAGGCGATGAAGATGGAGCACCGCATCCTCTCGCCCGCCCCCGGCACGCTCACCGCGCTCCACGCCGCCGTCGGCCACCAGGTCGAGTTCGGCGCCCTGCTCGCCGTAGTCCAGGAGGAAGCACAGCCATGAGCTCCGCCACCGGCACCGTCATCGAGTCCGAAGAGCACCGGGCCCTGCGCGCCGCCGTCGCCGCCCTCGGGCAGCGCTACGGCCGCGAGTACCTCGCCAAGACCGCCCGCGAGGGCCGGCACCCCGTGGAACTGTGGGAGGAGGCCGCCAAACTCGGCTACCTCGGCGTGAACCTCCCCGAGGAGTACGGCGGCGGGGGCGGCGGCATCGCCGAACTCTCCCTCGTCCTGGAGGAGCTGGGGGCCGCGGGCTGCCCCCTGCTGATGATGGTGGTCTCGCCCGCCATCTGCGGCACGGTCATCGCCCGCTTCGGCACCGAGCAGCAGAAGCAGACCTGGCTGCCCGGCCTCGCCGACGGCTCCCGCACCATGGCCTTCGGGATCACCGAGCCCGACGCCGGCTCGAACTCCCACCGGATCACCACCACCGCCCGCCGGGACGGCGACGGCTGGGTGCTCAGCGGCCGCAAGGTGTTCATCTCCGGCGTGGACATCGCCGACGCCACCCTCATCGTGGGCCGCACCGAGGACGCCCGCACCGGCAGCCTCAAGCCCTGCCTGTTCATCGTCCCCCGCGACGCCCCCGGCTTCGGCCGCTCCGCCATCGACATGGAACTCCAGGCCGCCGAGAAGCAGTTCGAACTGGTCCTCGACGAGGTACGGCTGCCCGCCGAGGCCCTCGTGGGCGACGAGGACGCCGGACTGCTCCAGCTCTTCGCCGGGCTCAACCCCGAGCGCATCATGACGGCCGCCTTCGCCATCGGCATGGGCCGGTACGCCCTCACCCGGGCCGTGGACTACGCCCGGACCCGGCAGGTCTGGAAGCAGCCCATCGGCGGCCACCAGGCGGTCGCCCACCCCCTGGCCCAGGCCCACATCGAGCTGGAACTCGCCCGGCTGATGATGCAGAAGGCCGCCCACCTCTACGACGCCGGTGACGACATGGGCGCCGGAGAGGCCGCCAACATGGCCAAGTACGCTGCCGGCGAGGCCTGCGTCCGGGCCGTGGACCAGTCCGTCCACACCCTCGGGGGCAACGGCCTCACCCGCGAGTACGGGCTGGCGTCCCTCATCACGGCATCCCGGGTGGCCCGGATCGCCCCCGTCAGCCGCGAGATGATCCTCAACTACGTCTCGCACCAGACCCTGGGCCTGCCCAAGTCCTACTAGAAGCAGAAGCCGGAGGAGAACCAGTGAACGCCCTCGTCGGGTCCGCGCACGCGCGCGGCATCACCACCCTCACGCTCGACTCGCAGGCCAACCGCAACGCGCTCTCCGCCGCCCTCGTCGGCGAGCTGCGCGCCGCGCTGGCCGCCGCGGGCGCGGACCCGGCGGTCCGGGCGGTCGTCCTCACCCACTCCGGCGGCACCTTCTGCGCCGGCGCCGACCTCAAGTCCCCCTGCGAACCCGCCGACTTCCTGGCCCTGCTCCGCGAGCTGCTGGAGCTGCCCGCCCCCGTGGTCGCCCGGGTGACCGGACACGTCCGGGCCGGCGGCCTCGGGCTGCTCGGCGCCTGCGACATCGCCGCGGGCGGGCCGCAGTCCACGTACGCGTTCACCGAGACCCACCTCGGACTGGCCCCGGCCGTCATCTCCGGCCCCCTCCTGCCCCGGCTCGACCCGCGCGCCGCCGCCCGCTACTTCCTGACCGCCGAGCCCTTCGGCCCGGCCGAGGCCGCCCGCATCGGACTCCTCACCCTGCACTCCGGCCCGGGCTCCGCCAAGGAGCTCGACGAGGCCCTGGAACCGGTCCTCGACGGCCTGCGCAAGGCCGGACCCGAGGCCCTGGCCGAGACCAAACGCCTGGTCACCGCCCCCGTACGGGAGGCGCTCGACCGGGACGGCGAGGCCCTCACCGCCCTGTCCGCCCGGATCTTCGGCTCCGCAGAGGCCCGCGAGGGCATCACCGCCCGCTTCGAACGCCGGGACCCCGCATGGGCGCTGTGACCCCGCTGCGCGGACCCAAGCAGGACCGCAGCCGCGCCACCCGCCAGAGCCTCCTCGAAGCGGCGGTGGCCTGCCTCGCCGAGCACGGCTGGGCCGGCTCCACCGTGGCCGTCGTCGCCGAGCGCGCCGGGGTCTCGCGCGGCGCCGCCCAGCACCACTTCCCCACCCGCGAGGACCTGTTCACGGCCGCCGTGGAGTACGTCGCGGAGGAGCGCTCCGCCGCGCTGCGCGGGCTCTTCGCCGACGGGCCGGCCTCCCGGGCCGCCGCGGTCGGCGCCCTCGTGGACCTCTACACCGGCACCCTGTTCCGGGCCGCCCTCCAGCTGTGGGTGGCCGCCTCCAACGAGGAGCAGCTGCGCCCCCGCGTCACCGAACTCGAAGCCCGCGTGGGCCGCGAGACCCACCGGATCGCCGTGGAGCTCCTCGGCGCGGACGAGTCCGTGCCGGGGGTCCGCGAGACCGTGCAGGGGCTGCTGGACATGGCCCGCGGCCTGGGCCTGGCCAACGTCCTCACCGACGACGCCGCCCGCCGGGCCCGCGTCCTGGCCCAGTGGTCGCTGATCCTCGACACCGCCCTCGGCCCCGGCCCGGTGCACTGAGCCCGTACGCCCGTACGCCCGTACGGCCGCACGGCCACGCCCCGCGCGTACCACGCACCGCGCGCCGCACCCCGGAGCGGGATGCGGCGCGCGGCGCAAGGGTGTTGCAGATCAGGCGGTCGAGGTGATGTCCTCGTAGCCCTCGATGGACCGCGGGTCGCGCGGGCCGGGGCCCACGTACCGAGCCGAGGGGCGCACCAGCCGGCCCGTGCGCTTCTGCTCCAGGATGTGCGCGGACCACCCGGCCGTGCGGGCGCAGGTGAACATCGAGGTGAACATGTGCGCCGGGACCTCGGCGAAGTCCAGCATGATCGCGGCCCAGAACTCCACGTTCGTGGCGAGCACCCGGTCGGGGCGGCGGGCGTGCAGCTCCTCCAGGGCGGCCTTCTCCAGCGCGGCCGCCACCTCGTAGCGCGGCGCGTCCAGCTCCTTGGCGGTGCGGCGCAGCACGCGGGCCCGCGGGTCCTCGGCGCGGTACACGCGGTGGCCGAAGCCCATCAGCCGCTCGCCCTTGTCCAGGGCCTTCTTCACGTACGCCACGGCGTCCCCGGTGCGCTCGATCTCCTCGATCATGCCGAGGACGCGCGAGGGCGCACCGCCGTGCAGCGGGCCGGACATGGCGCCGACCGCCCCGGACAGGGCCGCGGCCACGTCCGCACCCGTCGAGGCGATCACCCGGGCGGTGAACGTCGAGGCGTTCATGCCGTGCTCGGCGGCGGAGGTCCAGTACGCGTCCACGGCCTTGACGTGCCGCGGGTCCGGCTCCCCCCGCCAGCGGATCATGAACCGCTCGACGACCGACTCGGCCTTGTCGATCTCCTTCTGCGGGACCATCGGCAGCCCCTGGCCGCGCGCCGACTGGGCGACGTACGACAGGGCCATGACGGCGGCGCGCGCGAGGTCGTCGCGGGCGGTCCGCTCGTCGATGTCGAGGAGCGGTTTCAGCCCCCAGACGGGGGCGAGCATGGCGAGGGCGGACTGCACGTCCACCCGGATGTCCCCGGAGTGCACGGGGATCGGGAAGGGCTCGGCCGCGGGCAGGCCGGGGTTGAACGCACCGTCGACCAGCAGGCCCCACACGTTCCCGAAGGAGACGTGGCCGACCAGGTCTTCGATGTCTACGCCCCGGTACCGCAGCGAGCCGCCTTCCTTGTCGGGCTCGGCGATCTCCGTCTCGAACGCGACGACTCCTTCGAGCCCGGGTACGAAGTCGGACATCAGGCGGCTCCTCTGTGTAGTGCGAGGTACGGCTATGACCATGCGTCAGGATGGGCGGCTGCGTACATCTTTGTACGGTTGCACGCGCTTCGCGGTTCGGCCCGGCCGGGCGGGGTCAATCCCGTCATGCCCCGCGCGGACACGAAATACAGCGGGCTCCGCTGCCCGGCGTCAAGATTTTGTCGGCTCCCACCCCGGCGCGGAAGCGTGACGTCCGGCACATCCCGGCCACCGGCGGCCCCGCCGCGGCCCGGCCCGGCGGGGGTGCGGCGGCCCGGCTGCGGCAGGATGGCAGGGTGCCGAACCAGGACCTTGACCCCGCCACCATGCGCCGGCAGTACCGCTCCGAGATCGTGTACGAGGCCGATCTCGCCGCGGACCCGATGGACCAGTTCGCCGTCTGGTTCCAGCGGGCCGCCGACGCCAACGTCTTCGAGCCCAACGCGATGGTCGTCTCCACGGCCACCGCGGACGGCCGCCCCAGCTCCCGTACGGTGCTCCTCAAGCAGTTCGACGCCCGCGGGTTCGTGTTCTTCACGAACTACCGCTCCCGCAAGGGCACCGAGATCGCCGGGAACCCGCACGTCTCCCTCCTCTTCCCCTGGCATCCGATCGCCCGCCAGGTGATGGTCACGGGCACCGCCGCCCGGGTCGGCCGGGACGAGACCGTCGCCTACTTCCGCTCCCGCCCGCACGGCTCCCAGCTGGGTGCCTGGGCCAGCGAGCAGTCCACGGTGATCGGCTCGCGCGAAGACCTCGACCGGCGCTACGCCGAGCTCGCCGCCCGCTACCCGGAGGGGGAGCAGGTCCCCGTGCCCACCGAATGGGGCGGCTACCGGGTCACGCCCGAGGCGGTGGAGTTCTGGCAGGGCCACGAGAACCGGCTGCACGACCGGCTGCGCTACGTCCGCGAGGAACCGGCGGGCGGGAAGTGGCGGGTGGAGCGGCTCTGTCCCTGACGGGCGCCGCACCGGAAACCCGGGAACCCGCAGACCCGGGAAACCGGGAACCCGGGAACCCGGAAAACGCAGACGACCCGCGGGCTCGGGATCCTCTCCTGCAGTGAGAGGAGCCGGCCGGACGTACCGGCGAGCCCGCGGGTCGGGTGACTGCTTGGGATTGGCCGGCGCTCGCGCCGGCTACGCACTGGGTGCGCGCTGACGACGAGCGTTAGCCCGCAGCCACCTCACGCGTCCGAGAGTTGTACATGCTCCGGATCACCTCCTTTCAGTGTGCGGCCAACGTACGCCGCCCCCCGGGAGGCCCTCAACCCATTTTTTTCCCCACCTCTTCGGGGGAACGCAGTGTGGGCTGCGTCACGTTGCAGTTGAATGATCTGACGTGCCGCACACGCGAACACCTGCGGGGGGTTCCAGGTGAGTGCTTCCGGACGTAGTGAGACCACCGACGATCTGCTTGCCGCGCTGCTCGACGGCATGGACGCGGCCCTGTGCGCGTTCGACGCCGAGGGCGTGATCACCCACTGGAACCGCGAGGCCGAGCGGATCCTGGGCTGGTCGGCGGCCGAGGCGGTCGGACGGCGCGGGTTCGCCGGCTGGGCCGCGATGCCCGCCGACGCCGAGGACGTGGCCAAACGCCTGATGGCCGCGCAGGACGCCCCGGGCCGGCAGGTGCACGAGTTCGCCCTGCTGACCAAGGACGGCGGCCGGGTGCTCGTACGGACCCAGTCGGCGCGGGTCTCCGGGGCCGGCGGCCGGCCCGCCGGGGTGTACTGCGCCTTCAGCGAGGTCCACACCCAGATCGACCTGGAGCGGTCCATCGCGCTCAGCGAGGCCCTCCTCGACGACGCCTCCTGGGGGGTGGTCCTCGTGGACGTGGACCTGCGCCCCGCGGTGGTCAACACCCACGCGGCCCGGGCCTTCGGCGCCCACCGCGCCGCCCTCCTCGGCCGGCCCCTCGGGGACCTCCTCGCGCAGGGCGTGGAGGAGCTGGAGGGCGCCCTCCACCACGTGCTCGCCGAGGGCGCGCCCCCCGCGCCGGTGGAGCTGTGGGTGTCGGTGCGCACCGGGGACGGGCTGCGGCGCCGCTGCTGGCGGTGCGGGTTCCTGCGGCTCGCCTCCCCGCTCGGGGAGGAGCCGGTGCCGCTCGGGGTGGGGCTGCTGTTCCAGGACATCACCGAGGCCCGGCAGGCGGAGCTGGACACCGCGCAGCTGCGGTTCCGTACGAACCAGATGCACCGGGCGGCCCGGGCGGCCGCCGAGTGCGAGTCCCCGGCCGAGGCGGTCGGGGTGCGGCTGGACTTCGCGCTGGCCGGGTTCGCGGACCACGCGCTGGTGGACCTGCTGGACGGGGACCGGCTCGTACGCTCCTCCGTCTCGCCCCCGCCGCCGGCCCACCCCGGCCCGCTGCCGCTGCGCTACGAGCCGGGCCATCCGGCGCTCCAGGCCCTCGACCGGGTGGGCTCGGTCCGCGTCGGCAGCCCGGCGCGGCTCCCGGACGGCTGGCCGGAGGGGGTGGCGCACGGGCTGTGCACGGTGCTGCGCAGCCGGGGCCGGACCCTGGGGGTGCTGACCTTCCTGCGGTCGGGCACCCGGCCCGCCTTCGAGCGGCCGGACGCCGTCTACGCGGAGGAGGTCGCGGCCCGGGTCGCGGCCGACCTCGACCTGGCCCGGACGCTCACGCCCTGACCGGTGCCGCGGGTACGGCCGGAGTCCGTGCCGGGGCGGGCCCCGGAGCCGGCGGCCGGGTCAGTGCCGGAAGAAGATCCGGTCGCGGTACTCGGAGAGCACCCGGCCGTTCCACTCGTGGCCGCCGTCCACGTTGCCCGAGCGCAGCATCGGCGGCTCGATCCCGCGGGCGACCAGCTGCTCGGCGGCGGCCGCCATCACGGACTGCATGATCGCGCTGGTGACCACGGTGGACGCGGGGGCGAACGGCGCGTCGATCCCGTCGAGGGTCAGCTCGGCGTCCCCGACCGCGATCTTGCTGTCGAGCACCACGTCGCAGTGGTCCTTGAGGAAGGTGCCCGAGGAGTGCCGGGACCGGGTGCCGGTCGTGTAGGCCACCGAGGTCACGCCGATGACCTTCAGGCCCAGGGCCCGGGCGTTCAGGGCCATCTCCACGGGCAGCGAGTTGCGGCCGGACAGCGAGATGATCACGAGCACGTCCCCGGCGGCCGCCGGGCTGCTGTCGAGGACCGCCCCGGCCAGGCCGTCCACCCGCTCCAGGGCGCTGCCGAGGGTGGCGGGCATGACGTCGACCCCGGCGGTGCCGGGCACGGCGAGGAAGTTCATGAGGGCCAGGCCGCCGGCCCGGTAGACCACGTCCTGGGCGGGCAGCGAGGAGTGCCCGGCGCCGAAGGCGAAGAGCCGGTTGCCGGCGGCCACGGCTGCGGCGATCAGCTCGCCGGCCGCCGCGATGCTGTCGGCCTCCTCGTCCCTGACCCGCTGCAGGAGCCCGATCGCGGCGTCGAAGAACTGGCCGGCCAGCTTGCTCTCGCTCATGCGCCGAGGACCCTTCCGGGGTGGGGTGCGTGCGTGTCGCCGCTCACCGTGCGGTCTGGACCATCGGCCTGTCAATACGCGGGTCAACCCGGCGCCCGGGCCCCCGGCCGGATCCCGCGGCCCTCGGCACGGGACGGTTGTCGGCCCGATGCGTCAGAATTGGTGGCAGGGCCAGCGCACGATACCGAGGGGCACGTATGTCCGGACTGATCGACACCACGGAGATGTATCTCCGCACCATCCTCGAGCTGGAAGAGGAAGGCGTGGTCCCCATGCGCGCCCGGATCGCCGAACGGCTGGACCAGAGCGGTCCGACGGTCAGCCAGACGGTGGCTCGGATGGAGCGCGACGGCCTGGTGGCCGTCGCCAGCGACCGCCACCTGGAGCTGACCGAGGAGGGCCGCCGGCTGGCCACGCGCGTCATGCGCAAGCACCGCCTGGCGGAGTGCCTGCTCGTCGACGTGATCGGCCTGGAGTGGGAGCAGGTCCACGCCGAGGCCTGCCGCTGGGAGCACGTGATGAGCGAGGCGGTGGAGCGGCGCGTACTGGAGCTGCTGCGCCACCCGACGGAGTCCCCGTACGGGAACCCGATCCCGGGCCTGGAGGAGCTGGGCGAGAAGGCCGAGGCCGACCCCTTCCTCGACGACAGCATGGTGAGCCTGAACGACCTGGACCCGGGCACCGAGGGCAAGACCGTGATCGTGCGGCGCATCGGCGAGCCCATCCAGACCGACGCCCAGCTGATGTACACGCTGCGGCGGGCGGGCGTGCAGCCCGGCTCCGTGGTGAGCGTGACCGAGTCCCCCGGCGGGGTGCTCGTCGGCAGCGGCGGCGAGGCCGCCGAGCTGGAGGCCGACATCGCCTCGCACGTGTTCGTGGCCGCCCGCCGCTGACCCGCCCGTCCCGACCCGGTCCGGCGCCCGCCCCGCCGGACCCCGGGGAATCTGGCCGAACCGGGCCCCTGCGCCCGGCTTGCGTGCCAGTCTGGGCGGAATGGGTTTCGTAGGTTTCTTCCGGGCCGCGCGGCGATCGCCGCGCCCACGGCCTCAAAGGGAAGGTCCCGGCGCCTTGCAGCGCCGGGACCCGTCCTCCCCTTGGCTGACCCGGAGCCCCGAGCTCTCAGGGTCAATCCCCTCGGACCGTCTTCCCCGAGCGGCCCGCCTCCCGATGAAGATCTCCCCTCGGCAGCGGCCGCCAATCCTTGAGCAAGGTCACTCGAAAGAGCGGTGTTGCCGGGCAAGGCCCGGTTTTCGAATGCAGGTTCGATACTCTGGGCGGGAGCGAAGGGGGTGCATCGACCTTGGTACGGCGCTTCGATGTGACAGGAACCGGCGGCGTCCGGCTCGCCGCCTGGGAGTTCACCGCCGAGCCCGGTGACCGGGACCCGGGCGAGGAAGGACCCGGAGCATCCGCCCCCGCCGTGCTCTTACTGCACGGGCTGATGGGCCGCGCCGCCCACTGGGCCGGCACCGCCCGCTGGCTGGCCGCCCGCCGCCGCACCTTCGCGCTGGACCAGCGCGGACACGGCGACAGCGAGCACCCCGCCGAAGGCCCCTACACGCGCGAGGCGTTCGTGGCGGACGCCGAGGCCGCCATCGAACAGCTCGGCCTGGCCCCCGTCACCTTGATCGGGCACTCCATGGGCGCCCTGACGGCCTGGCAGCTCGCCGCCCGCCGCCCCGACCTCGTCCAGGCCCTCGTCATCTGCGACATGCGCGCCTCCGCCCTCGGCGCGGCCTCCCAGCGCCAGTGGGAGGACTGGTTCCGCTCCTGGCCGCTGCCCTTCGCCTCGCCCGCCGCCGTCCGGCAGTGGTTCGCCGAGGACGACCCCTGGGTGGAGCGCCCCAGCCCCGCGCGCGGGGAGTACTTCGCCGAGATGATGGAGCCCGGCCCGGACGGCTGGCGCCCCGTCTTCTCCCGGCGCCAGATGCTGCGGGCCCGCGAGACCTGGGTGTACGACGCGCACTGGGAGGAACTCGCACAGGTGCGCTGCCCCACGCTCGTGGTGCGGGGGCTGGACGGGGAGCTCGGCCGGGCCGAGGCGCAGGAGATGGTCCGCGTCCTTCCGCACGGGGCGTACGCGGAAGTCCCGGACGCGGGCCACTACCTCCACTACGACCAGCCCGACGCCTGGCAGGCCGCCCTGGAACCCTTCCTGGAGGGCGTCCTCGCCCCCTGACCCGGCCCCGCCCGACCCCCGGGCTTTTCAGCCCCGCCGGCGTTTGAGGCGCGGGGTCTGGGGCGGAGCCCCGGGCTTTTCAGCCCCGCCGGCGATTGAGGCGCGGGGTCTGGGGCGGAGCCCCACTTCGGGAAGGGGCGGGTAGGGGAAAGCCCCGCAGGGATCCGAGCCGGGCCCTCTAGCGTGAGGGGGGGGGGGGGGAGGGAGT
>NZ_JBVIDV010000039.1:0-54195 GCF_055572195.1 Streptomyces sp. NPDC030809 | reverse complement strand
CGGGTCTTCGCCACCCACCCCCGTGAACCGCAACCACCCCGGCGGCTCCGCCCCCGCACCCCGCGCCTCAAACGCCGGCGGGGCTTGATTTGGGGGCTCCGCCCCCGGGCCCCCGCGCCTCAAACGCCGGCGAGGCTGTTTTGCCCCCGCAGGGTCGGATTGGACCCGCAGCGGCGGATTGGACCCGCGGAGACGGATGGGCCCCGCAGGGGCGGATCGGACCTGCAGAGTCGGGTTGGACCCGCAGGGTCGGATTGGACGCGCAGGGGCGGATTGGACGCGCAAGGGTTGGGGCGGCATGTTGGGGAGGGGTGGTGGAGAGGGGGAAGGGTGTTTTATCTGCGGTTTGGGGAGGGGGATCTGCTCCGGTGCCGTTTCGCCGTCTCCCCCCGCTGGGAAACGCAGGAGGCCGTCCGCACCCTCCAGCGCCCGGCCCGCCAGGGCCACCACCTCCCCTGGCTGAAAAGCATCCGCGCATCCGCCACCGCCGAATCCCTCGACCTGCACCCCCTGTGGCTGCTGATGCCCCTCCGCGGCCACAGCCCCGACTTCCTCGGCCCGCCGCCCCTCGGCCCGGCCGCCCCGATCGGGCAGGAGCTGGAACGGATCCGGGCCGCCGCGGCCGACCCGGAGGCCGTGCGGGCGGACCTCGCCCGGTCGCTCGCCTGCACCCCCGGCGCGCTGCAGTCGGACACCGGCCGGGCCCTGCTCGACGACCCGGTGTCGGCCGTGGCCAGGCTGGCCGATCTGACGGAGCAGGCCTGGCACGTGCTGGTCGAGCCGTACTGGCCCCGGCTGCGGGCCCTGCTGGAGGCGGACGTGGTCTTCCACTCCCGGCGGCTGGCCGCCGAGGGCCTGGAGGGCCTGTTCGCCGGGCTCCACCCGGACCTGCACTGGGACGGGCCGGCCCGCACCCTGGTCCTGGACCGGCCCGCCCACCACGACCGGGAGCTCGGCGGCCAGGGACTGGTCCTGATGCCGAGCGCCTTCGTCTGGCCGGAGGTGGTCGGCGGCTTCGACCCGCCCTGGCAGCCGACCGTCGTGTATCCGGCCCGCGGGATCGGCGCCCTGTGGAGCGAGCCGCGCGAGCGGACCCCGCAGGCGCTGGCCCGGCTGCTGGGCCGGGCGCGGGCCGACGTGCTCTGCGCACTGGTGGAGCCGGCCTCGACCACCGCCCTCGCCGGACGCCTGGGCCTCGCCCCGTCCACGGTCTCGGCCCACCTCAAGGCCCTGGCCGGCGCCGGCCTCCTCCTCCCCCGCCGCCACGGCCACCAGGTCCTGTACGAGCGCACCCCCCTGGGCATCGCCCTGTCCGGGGACCCGGCCGCCCCCTGAAGGCCCCCCGGCGGGGGACGGGCGGTGTCGCGGGGCCCCGCCGGGGGTGATGCGTGTCACGATGAGCCGGTCCGCTACCCGCCCTGCCGCCCCGAAGGGTCCCGGATGTCCGGCCACCGACGCCACCGCCCCCTGGTCCTCGCCCTCGGCCTCGCCCTGCTGCTGCCGCAGGCCGCCGCCTGTTCCCGGGAGGAGGCGCCCGCCGGGCCCCGCCCGGCCGGCCGCACCCCCGCCGCAGCCGTCTCCCCCGGTGCGCCCGAGCCCCCCGAGTCCCCGTTCTGGGTGGACCCGGAGAGCGACGCGGCCCGCCAGGTGGCCCGCTGGGAGGCCCAGGGCCGCAACAGCGACGCCCAGGTGCTGCGGCGGATCTCGGAGCGGCCGATGGCGCTGTGGGGTGCGGGCGAGGACCCGGGGCCGGAGATCCGGCGGGCGGCGGCCGCGGCCCGGGCGGCCCGGCGCACCCTCGTGCTCACCGCGTACAACATCCCGTACCGGGACTGCGGGCAGCATTCGGCGGGCGGGGCCCCGGACGGCGAGGCCTACCGCCGGTGGATCGGCGCCTTCGCCGACGCCATCGGCGGCACCCCCGCGATCGTGGTGCTGGAGCCCGACGCGATCCCGCACATCATCGACGGCTGCACCCGGGCCGACCACCACGGCGAGCGCTACGCCCTGCTGGCGGAGGCGGTGGCCCGGCTGAAGCAGCAGCCGAGGACCCGGGTCTACCTGGACGCCGGCAATCCGGCGTGGATCCCGGACCCGGAGAAGCTGGTCGAGCCGCTCTTCAAGGCGGGGCTGGAGAAGGCGGACGGCTTCTCGCTGAACGTCTCCAACTTCCAGCCGGACGCGGCGGGCCGGGCGTACGGGGCGCGCATCTCGAAGGCCACCGGCGGCAAGCACTTCGTGATCGACACGAGCCGCAACGGGGACGGCCCGCTGCCGGGCGACCGCGCCGAGGCCTGGTGCAATCCGCCGGGGCGGGCGCTCGGGGCCCCGCCCACGGACCGCACGGGCGACCCGCTCGTCGACGCCTACCTGTGGATCAAGCGGCCGGGCGAGTCGGACGGGCAGTGCCGGGGCGGTCCGCAGGCGGGGACCTGGTGGCCCGACTACGCCCTGGGGCTGGCCCGCCGGGCCAAGGAGTGACGGCCCCGGGCGGCCCGGCCTACCGAGCGGCCCCGGGCGGCCCGGCCTACCGAGCGGCCCGGGGAGCCCGGCGTACCGGACCGCCCGGACCGCCCCGGCGCGCGGGTCCCGCGTACGCCGTCCGCCTGCTCAGAGCCCCGGCCGCAGCCGCCGCGGCCGGTCGTCGCTGCCCGGGGCCACCGGCTCCGCGGGCCTGACCTGGATCCACTTCGCCACCGAGGGCGTGCCGTCGGCGTCGGTCACGAACAGCATGTACCAGCCGGGCGGGACCAGGGTCGGGTCGCCGGGCACCTTCACGGTCACCGAGCCGGCGCTCTTGGTCAGTTCCAGCTCGATGGAGCGCTGCTCCACGTCGGTGGTGTGGGTGACGGCGCTGGGCCGCATCAGCCGGGCCCGTTCGATCCGCGCCGGGTCGGGGGTCTTGAAGGTGGCCCGGCCGTTCTGGTCCACCTCTTGCGGCCCGTCGCCCAGCCGGGGCCGGCGCTTCGGGTCCCGGTGCAGGTAGGGCGGGGTGTAGACCTCCAGGCGGGTGTCGAACTTGCCGAGCTTGGTGTTGTCCTTGTCGGCGAAGAGCGGGTCGGATCCGAAGGTGGCCACCCGCCCGTCGGGCAGCAGCAGGGCCTCGGAGTGGTAGTTGCGGCCCACCGTGGGGGCGGCCGCGGCCGTGAAGGCGTTCCTCCGCGGCCAGTAGAACTGGGCCTTGTGGATGTCGCTGGCCCCGCGGCCCCGGTAGTCGGAGGCGCCGCCGGTGGTGAACACCGAGTCGTCCGGCAGGATCACGGAGCTGAGGTAGCGGGTGCCCTGCGGCAGCCGCGGCCCGTCCTTGAAGGCGGGGGTGCCCTCCTTGAGGTCCACGATCGAGGTGCGGCCGGTGGCCTTGCGGGACTCGCCGACCCCGCCGCCGCCGAGCACCATGAGGCGCTGGTCCTGGGCGGGCGGCAGCAGCAGGGAGGAGGAGGTCTCCAGCTGGTCGGGGTCGGTGAGGCCGGGGAGCTTGCGGAAGGTGTTGGTCTTCAGGTCCCACAGGCCCGGTTCGCGGCCCTTCTCGGCGGGCCCGTAGCCGGCGTTGGAGCCGGTGTAGAGGAGCTTGCCGCCCTTGGTGAGGAAGAGGGCCGGGTAGGTGGGGAAGTACCGGAAGGGCCCCTTGGTCCACTTCTTGGTCTTCGGGTCGTAGATCTCGTTGTCCCCGGGGACCACGTCCCCGACGTCGTTGAGGCCGGAGACCGCGAGCACCCGGCCGTCCTGGAGGGTGACGAGGGTGGGGTACCAGCGGGCGTCCTTCATGGGGTCGACCGGGATGTACTTCTCCGCCTTGGGGTCGAACTCGTAGGCGGCCTTGATCCCCTGGAAGTCCTGCTTGTCCACGCTCAGCCGCTCGGCGAGCCCGTACACGTTGTCGGCGTCC
This sequence comes from Streptomyces sp. NPDC030809, assembly GCF_055572195.1. Taxonomy (NCBI): domain Bacteria; kingdom Bacillati; phylum Actinomycetota; class Actinomycetes; order Kitasatosporales; family Streptomycetaceae; genus Streptomyces; species Streptomyces sp. NPDC030809. The sequence goes on along the minus strand of NZ_JBVIDV010000039.1, from coordinate 50,309 downwards.
TCGCCCTTGAGCCCGACCACCTCGTACTGCGCGGCCTGGGTGGTCAGGCCCTGCGGGCCCTCGGCCACGGCCTCCACGAAGACCCGGGCCTCGGACGCGGTCACCTTGGTCTTCCAGGGCAGCATGCGCCCGCTGCGGGCGTACGTGATCTCGAACTCGCGCTTGGCCTTGGGGACGGTGACGTCGAAGCGGGAGACGTACTCGACCCCGGAGGGCGAGCGGAAGACCGTGCCCTTCTTCAGCGTCACCGCCTTGTCGGGGCTCTCGTTCTTGACCCGCATGCCGCCGCCCGCGCGGGTGACCTTGCCGTCGAGCACCTCGTAGCGGGCGGTGCCGCCGGCCACCAGCAGCCGGCCGTCGGGCAGCTGGCTGTGGCCGGAGCAGAAGAAGTCCTCGGGGGTGGGGATCTTCTTGAAGGTGTCGGTGGCCGGGTCCCACAGGACGGTGTCGAAGGTGCCCTTGTCGAAGTTCTTCTGGTTGTTGCCGGACCCGGCGATGAGCAGCACCTTGCCGGTGTGCAGCAGGGCGGCGTGCATGGCGTTGACGCGGTACCCGGAGGGCATCCCGACCATCGACCAGGACCCGTACTGGATCTTGTAGCTGGCCTGTCCGGTCTTGTACGCCGTGTAGCGGTCCTCGGCGAAGGAGAGCGCGGCGGGGGCGTTGAGCCCGGCGAGGACGATCACCGCGCCGGCGCCGAGTGCGGTCTTCTTGAACTTCTTGGAAGGCCGGTAGGCCATGGCTCAGTTCCCTCCGGTCGTCGTGGCGAAGGCCGGCTCCGGCTCGTCTCCCGGCTCGCCGCCGAGCACCAGGGCCCGGGCGCGGGCCCGGCGGTCGCGGACGAGGGTCGCGGTCCACACCGCCACCGGCGCGAGCGAGATCAGGAGCGCGAGCACCGCCCAGATCCGCATCGCGGCGTGGGTGTGGCCGTAGCGGAGCGAGGCCGCCAGGGAGACCACGAGTACGGCGGCCCAGTAGAGGTGGATGCGGAAGGTGGTCATCCGGTCGGGGCTGGCGCCCTCCCCCTTGGGGGTGACGACGAACCGGCCGGGGGTCCGCAGCAGCGCGGCGCCCAGGGACTTCAGGTAGACGGGGGCGCAGATCGCGGACATCGCCATGCCGGCCAGGCCGCCCGAGCCCTCGGGCTCGTGGGGCGAGACGTTGTGCCGGCGGTTCCAGAGGTAGAGCCCGATCTGGAGGGCGGCGGCGTCGCTGTAGAGCATCAGCCAGACCGAGGAGGAGACCTGGGTGCCGGAGGCGCCGAACCACAGGAACAGGACGCAGCTGAGGATGCCGAGCAGCCAGTTCACCGCGGTCATCGGGTAGTAGACGAGCATCAGCGTGTAGTTGAGCCAGCGCCCGGGCGGCATCCGGAAGAAGCTCTTCCAGTACTGCTTGACGAGGGTCTCGTAGGTGCCGCGGGACCAGCGCAGCTGCTGGGTGAAGAAGTCGGTCCAGGAGGCCGGCCCCTCGCCGACGGCGAGCACGTCGGGGGTGTAGACCGAGCGCCAGAACCGGCCGGTGGCCCTGTTGCGCCGGCGGTGCAGCTCGAAGCCGGTGGCCATGTCCTCGGTGATGGAGTCGTACAGCCCGCCGACCGACTTCACGGCGCTGATGCGCACGGCGTTGTTGGTGCCGACGAACATGGGGGCGCCGTAGCGGTTGCCCGCGCGCTGGATCAGCGCGTGGAACAGGTACTGCTGGGACTCGGCGGCCCGGGTGACGTACTCGGTGTAGTTCCCGTAGACCTGCGGGCCGACCACGAAGGCCACGTCCGGGTCGCGGAAGTAGCCGAGCATGCGCTCCAGGAAGGCCGGCAGCGGCGCGTGGTCGGTGTCGACGGAGGCGAAGAACTCGTAGTCGTCCCCGTGCATGGCCAGCCAGGCGTTGTAGTTGCCGTGCTTGGTCTTCGCCCGGTGCGGGCCCTTGGCCCGGTTCCACTCGGGGACGCCTTTGCGGGTGAAGTGGCGCACGCCGAGCTCTTCGCACAGGAGGCGGGCCTCGGGGTCGTCGCCCTCGTCCAGCAGCCAGACGTCGAGGTGCCCTTCGTGCCGGACCCGGACGGCCGCCTCCAGGGTGGCCCGGACCATGGCCAGCGGCTCCTTGCCGGGCACGTACGTGGTGAGGAAGGCGACGCGGGTGCCCGGTTCGGGGGTGACGGGCACCGGGTCCCGGGCGACCAGGGTGGCGTGGGCGATGGAGAGCACGTTGACCACGGTGAAGAACATGATCAGCGCGATCGACCCGAGCATCACCCAGTCCAGGGCGACCAGCCACTGCTCGCCGCCCTCCCGCCGGGTCCAGTGCGTGGGCCAGACCAGGTAGAGGAGCAGCCCGGCCGCGGCGATCGGGGCCAGGGCCATCAGGAGGACCGCGCGTATTCGGTGCGGCCCCTGCGACAGCAGGGAGCGGTACTCCACCCGGTACCCGGCGGGATCCGGCTCCCGCAGCGGGCCGGCGAGTCGGCTGTGGGTCTCGTAGTCGTAGCCGTCCGGCTGCACGGCCCCTCCTGAGCTCGAACCCGAAAGTTGATACCCCTACAAAAATGGACGTACTGGGGCGTGTCGAACGGGATTCGGCCGAGCGGGGGAGTCTGACGCGAAGGCCCCGCGCACCGCCGTCCGGGTGTCCGGAAGGCGGTCTGCGCGGGGCCGGGGCGTACCGGGAGGGGCGGCGGTCAGGCCGCGGCGCCCTCCTTGCGGGCGCGGGCGGCGATCACACTGTCGGCCTCGTCGCGCTTGAGCAGCCTGTCGCCGTACAGCCCGCCGAAGGGCACCAGCGCGAGGAGGAAGAAGAGGGCCGCCTTCTTGAAGGGCCACTTCGCCTTGTTCCACACGTCGAGCAGGAAGAGCGCGTAGAGCACGAAGAGCACGCCGTGCAGGGCGCCGAGCGGCATCATCAGGTAGTCGATGTCCGAGATCCGGCTGAGCAGCGATCCGAAGATCAGCAGGGCCGGGAAGGACAGCGCCTCCGGTATGGAGACCAGGCGCAGTCGGTGCAGGGCGGAGGCGGTCTTGATGTCCACGGGGAACCTTCGGGCCGGGGGCTGGGGCCCCGCCATTCTCCCAGCCGGTTTGCCCGATCTTGACCGAGGGGTCCCGGTCCCGGTGCCGTGCGGGCCAATAGGCCGGGTGCCCCTGTTCGCGCGGGCCGGGGGCCGTTAACGTCTCCCCGTGGCTCAGTTCCGACTCCAAGGCAGCAAGGTGCTCGCCGTCGACCTCTCCGGCGATGCCGTCAAAGCGAAGAACGGCTCGATGGTCGCGTACGACGGCCAGATGGCCTTCAAGAAGATGACCGGCGGCGGTGAGGGCCTCCGCGGGATGGTGACCCGCCGGCTGACCGGCGAACAGATGACCGTCATGGAAGTGCAGGGGCACGGCACCTGCTACTTCGCCGACCGCGCGAGCGAGATCAACCTCGTCAACCTGCACGGGGAGAAGCTGTACGTAGAGTCCAGCAACCTCCTGTGCACCGACGCCGGCCTGCGCACCGGCACGACCTTCACCGGCCTGCGGGGCGGAGCGACCGGCAACGGCCTCTTCACCACGACCGTGGAGGGCACCGGGCAGGCCGCCATCATGTCCGACGGGCCGGCGGTGGTGCTGCGCGTCAGCGCCCAGTACCCGCTGTCCGTGGACCCGGGTGCGTACATCGCGCACACCGGCAACCTCCAGCAGCACTTCCAGTCCGGCGTGACCTTCCGCACCTTCATCGGCGAGGGCTCGGGCGAGGCCTTCCAGATCCGCTTCGAGGGCGAGGGGCTGGTGTACGTGCAGCCCAGCGAGCGCAACACGATCGGGGGCGACGTCTGATGCCGTTCCGCGAGATCAACTCGAAGATGATCGAGGCGCAGCTGGTACCGGGCCAGCGCGTCTACAGCCAGCGCGGCGCGATGCTCGCGTACCGCGGCGAGGTGTCCTTCACCCCGGACATCACGGGCGGCCAGGGCGGCGTCATGGGCATGATCGGCCGCCGGGTGGCCAACGAGCAGACCCCGCTGATGACCGTCGAGGGCCAGGGCACGGTGATGTTCGGGCACGGCGGCCACCACATCCAGGTGATCAACCTCCAGGGCGACACCCTCTACGTGGAGGCGGACCGGCTGCTGGCGTTCGACGGGACCCTCCAGCAGGGCACGATGTTCATGGGCTCGCAGGGCGGGGTCATGGGCATGGTCCGCGGCCAGGTGACCGGCCAGGGCCTGTTCACCACCACCCTCAAGGGCCACGGCGCGGTCGCCGTGATGGCCCACGGCGGGGTCATCGAGCTCCCCATCACCCCCAACCGGCCGGTCCACGTGGACCCGCAGGCGTACGTGGCCCACCACGGGGACGTACGGAACAAGCTCTCCACCGCGCTCGGCTGGCGGGACATGGTGGGGCGCGGCTCGGGCGAGGCGTTCCAGCTGGAGCTGTCCGGACACGGAGCCGTGTACGTCCAGGCCTCGGAGGAGAAGCTGTGAACTACGGACCCGCACCCTCCTACGGACCCGGCCCCGGCTACGGCCCCGGCCCGGGCGGCCCCGGCCCCGGCGGTCCGGGCTTCGGCGGCCCGGGCGGCCCGAACGTCCTGGACCCGTACTCGCTGCCCTCCGACGACAACGTCAACCCGTACACCTTCTGCGTGGAGCTCCAGGGCAGCCAGTGGTTCCTGCAGAAGGGGAAGATGATCGCCTACTACGGGCGCATCGAGTTCAACGGCATCGGCCACGGCCGCTTCGACCGGCTGCTGCGCACGAGCTTCCACTCCCCGCTGCACGCGAGCGACTGGGTGGTGGCGGAGGGCTCGGGCAAGATGCTGCTCGCCGACCGCGCCTTCGACGTCAACTCCTACGACCTGGACAAGGGCAACCTGACGATCCGGTCCGGCAACCTGCTCGCGTACCAGCCGAGCCTGGCGCTGAAGCAGTCGATCGTGCCGGGATTCCTGACCCTGATCGGAACCGGGAAGTTCGTGGCGGCGTCCAATGGTCCGGTGGTCTTCATGGAGCCGCCGCTGCGGGTGGACCCGCAGGCGCTGGTGGGATGGGCCGACTGCCCGTCCCCGTGCCACCACTACGACCACGGCTACATGCAGGGCGTGATGGGCGGCCTGCGCCAGCTCACGGGCATCGGGGGCACCTCGGGCGAGGAGCACCAGTTCGAGTTCGTGGGCGCGGGCACGGTCCTGCTCCAGTCGACCGAGCTGCTCATGGCCGAGCAGCCGGTGGGCGCGGTGCACGCCGAGCCCGGGGTGCCCGGACACGGCCAGGGTCCGCTGGGGCAGCTCGGCAACCAGCTGGGCGTGCCCCGGATGCCCGGGCAGCTGGGGGACCTGCAGCGCCGCTTCGGACTGTGACCGGTAGCCTGCCCTGGGTTACGGGACGCGGTCCGGGGATCGTTCATCTTTGTACGGAATTCAACATCTTAGGGTAGAGTCCTCATATGGAGACTGAGACGGCAACCCGTTGGCTGGACGACGCCGAGCAGTGCGCCTGGCGCACGTACCTGGACGTCAACAGACTGCTGACGTACCAGATGGAGAAGGATCTCCAGCCGTTCGGACTGACCAACAACGACTACGAGATCCTGGTCAACCTCTCGGAGTCCGAGGACCACCGGATGCGGATGAGCGACCTCGCGACCGCCACGCTGCAGTCGAAGAGCCGCCTGTCCCACCAGATCACCCGCATGGAGTCGGCCGGGCTCGTGGTCCGCGTGAACTGCGAGTCCGACCGGCGCGGGCTGTACGCGGTGCTGACCGAGCAGGGCATGGAGACCATGCGCAAGGTCGCCCCGCACCACGTGGCCTCGGTGCGCCGGCACTTCATCGACATGCTGAGCCCCGAGGCGCTCGCGGGCCTGCACGCCTCCCTCAAGCCGGTGGCGGAGCAGCTGCGCGACAGCCGCGGCAAGATCTGAGCCGGGCGGGACCGGGCGCGCGAACCTAGACTGGCGTACGCCCGTAATGTCCCGGATGAGGGAGATCTACGCCATGTCGAAGCGCGGCAACAAGCGGCGAGCCCGCAAGAAGAAGGGCGCCAACCACGGCAAGCGCCCCAACACGTAGCGGCTCCGCCGCACCCTGCCGAAGGGGCCGGACCCGTCCTCCGACGGGCCCGGCCCCTTCGCGTTCGCCACACGCCGTCCGCGTCGCCCCTTCGCGCAGTTCCCCGCGCCCCGGACGGGCGCCCCCGGGGGCCGGGGAACGGCGCGGAGCAGGGGGTGCAGGACGCGGGGTCAGGCGGCCGTGAGGTGGGACAGGAGTTCGTCCGCCGCCGCGTACGGGTCCAGACCCCCCGCAACCACCCGCTCGGCCAGCGCATCCAGATGCGCATCCCCCCGCAGGTCCCCGATCCGCGACCGCAGCGCGGTCACCGTGATCGTCTCGATCTCGTGCGCGGCCCGCGCCCTCCGCCGCGCGGCCAGCACCCCGTGCTCCTCCATCCACGCCCGGTGCTTCTCGAGCGCCTCGACCACCTCGTCGACCCCCTGCGCCCGCGCGGCGACCGTCTTGACGATCGGCGGCCGCCAGTCCGCGGGCCCGCGGGCCTCGCCCAGCCCCAGCATGTGGTTCAGCTCGCGGGCGGTCGCGTCCGCGCCGTCCCGGTCCGCCTTGTTCACCACGTACACGTCGCCGATCTCCAGGATGCCCGCCTTGGCGGCCTGGATGCCGTCCCCCATGCCCGGGGCGAGCAGCACCACGGACGTGTCGGCCTGCGAGGCGATCTCCACCTCGGACTGCCCGACACCGACCGTCTCGACCAGCACCACGTCGCAGCCGGCCGCGTCCAGCACGCGGATGGCCTGCGGGGCCGCCCAGGCCAGCCCGCCGAGGTGGCCGCGGGTGGCCATGGAGCGGATGTAGACGCCGGGGTCGGAGGAGTGCTCCGACATCCGCACCCGGTCGCCGAGCAGGGCCCCGCCCGAGAAGGGCGAGGAGGGGTCCACGGCGAGCACGCCCACCCGCTTGCCGGCCCGCCGGTAGGCGGTGACCAGCGCCGAGGTGGACGTGGACTTGCCGACGCCCGGGGACCCGGTCAGGCCCACCACGTACGCGTTGCCCGTGAGCGGCGCCAGCGCCGCCATGACCTCGCGCAGCTGCGGGGACGCCCCCTCCACCAGTGAGATCAGCCGGGCCACCGCCCTCGGCCGGCCCTCCCGGGCCTGTGCCACCAGCTGGGGGACGTCCACCGCCATGCCTGCCTGCCTCCTCGTCCGGGTGTTACGGGGTCACGCCTGCGGAACGCGCACGATCAGGGCGTCGCCCTGGCCGCCGCCGCCGCACAGGGCGGCCGCGCCGACGCCGCCGCCGCGCCGCTTGAGCTCCAGCGCCAGGTGGAGCACCACCCGGGCGCCGGACATGCCGATCGGGTGGCCCAGGGCAATCGCGCCACCGTTGACGTTCACCTTTTCCGGGGTCACGCCCAGGTCCTTCATTGACTGGACGGCGACCGCGGCGAAGGCCTCGTTGATCTCGATCAGGTCCAGGTCGGAGACCTCCAGCCCCTCCTTCTTCAGGGCGTGCAGGATCGCGTTCGACGGCTGCGACTGGAGGGAGTTGTCGGGGCCGGCCACGTTGCCGTGGGCGCCGATCTCGGCCAGCCACTCCAGGCCCAGCTCCTCCGCCTTGGCCTTGCTCATCACGACCACCGCGGCGGCGCCGTCGGAGATCTGCGAGGAGGTGCCGGCGGTGATCGTCCCGTCCTTGGCGAATGCGGGGCGGAGCTTGCCGAGGGACTCCGCCGTGGTCTCGGGGCGGATGCCCTCGTCCTGGGCGAAGACGACCGGCTCGCCCTTGCGCTGCGGGATCTCCACGGGGGTGATCTCGGCCTCGAAGACGCCGTTCTTCTGCGCGGCGGCGGCACGCTGGTGGGAGGCGGCGGCGAACTCGTCCTGCGGGGCGCGCTCGATGCCGAGGCGGCCGTTGTGCTTCTCGGTGGACTCGCCCATGGCGATGTTCTCGAACGCGTCGGTCAGGCCGTCGTACGCCATCGCGTCGAGCATCTCGATCGCGCCGTACTTGTAGCCCTCGCGGGACTTCGGGAGCAGGTGCGGGGCGTTGGTCATCGACTCCTGGCCGCCCGCGACCACGATGTCGAACTCGCCGGCGCGGATGAGCTGGTCGGCGAGGGCGATGGCGTCGAGACCCGAGAGGCAGACCTTGTTGACGGTCAGCGCGGGGACGTTCATCGGGATGCCCGCCTTGACGGCCGCCTGGCGGGCCGGGATCTGGCCCGCGCCGGCCTGGAGCACCTGGCCCATGATCACGTACTGGACCTGGTCGCCGGAGACGCCGGCGCGCTCCAGAGCGGCCTTGATGGCGATCCCGCCGAGCTCGGCACCGGAGAACGACTTGAGGGAACCCAGAAGACGTCCCATGGGCGTGCGGGCCCCGGCGACGATCACCGACGTGGTGCTGTTCGTTCCGGACATGAGGCGAATCCCCTTTCAACTGGGGAGACTGAGGAGTGAACGAGGGTTTACCTGAATGTACTCAGCGGTACCACCGCCGTCACCGGGCAGCCGGTGTGATCGCCCGCACGTTGCGTAACCGCGGGCCGACCGGTCCACTGGGGGCATGCTGACAAGGATCGACCACATCGGGATCGCCTGCTTCGACCTCGACAAGACCGTCGAGTTCTACCGTGCCACGTACGGCTTCGAGGTGTTCCACACCGAGGTCAACGAGGAGCAGGGCGTCCGCGAGGCCATGCTCAAGATCAACGAGACCTCCGACGGCGGGGCCTCCTACCTCCAGCTCCTGGAGCCCACCCGCGAGGACTCCGCGGTCGGCAAGTGGCTCGCCAAGAACGGCGAGGGCGTCCACCACATCGCCTTCGGCACCGCCGACGTGGACGGGGACGCCGAGGCCATCCGCGGCAAGAACGTCCGGGTCCTGTACGACGAGCCCCGCACCGGTTCGATGGGCTCGCGCATCACCTTCCTGCACCCCAAGGACTGCCACGGCGTCCTCACCGAACTGGTCACCTCCGCCCCCGGCCACTGACCTCTCCGCCCTGAGCACTGACCCCCGGATTCCACGGCCGGTAGAGTGGCCGTGGCTCGGCCGGGGTTTGGTGCTGTGTTGCGGGGTTGGGACCTCCTGACCGGCAGCGGGAATCTGACACCATGCCCCGGGGGCGCCGTTCAGCGGGCGGACGGCGCTCTTGGGAGAGAGCTTGCGACCAGGGGACGGATGGGACCGCGCCGTGCGGGGCTACGAACGCCAGGAGAGCCATCAGGCTGAGGCCGACCATCTCTCGCGCTTCGAGGCCGAGATGGAGCGGCTGAAGAAGGAGCGCGAGAAGGCCGTCCAGCACGCCGAGGACCTCGGCTACCAGGTCGAGGTGCTGCGCGCGAAGCTCCACGAGGCGCGCCGCAACCTCGCCTCCCGGCCCGCCTACGACTCCGCGGACCTCGGCTACCAGGCCGAGCAGCTGCTCCGCAACGCGCAGATCCAGGCCGACCAGATGCGCACCGACGCCGAGCGCGAGCTGCGCGAGGCCCGGGCGCAGACCCAGCGCATCCTCCAGGAGCACGCGGAGCACCAGGCCCGGCTCCAGGCCGAGCTGCACGCCGAGGCCGTCAGCCGCCGCCAGCGTCTGGACCAGGAGCTCAACGAGCGCCGCCAGACCGTCGAGTCGCACGTCAACGAGAACGTGGCCTGGGCCGAGCAGCTGCGCGCCCGTACGGAGGCCCAGGCGCGGCGCCTGATGGAGGAGTCCCGCGCCGAGGCCGACCAGGCCCTCAATGCGGCCCGCGCCGAGGCCGCCCGCGTGGCCGAGGAGACCCGCCGCCGGATGTCGGCGGAGGCCGAGGCGGCCCGTACCGAGGCCGAGGCCACCCTCGTCCGCGCCCGCAAGGAGGCCGAGCGGCTGCTGACCGCCGCCTCCGCGCAGGCCCAGGAGGCCACCGAGCACGCCGAGCGGCTGCGCTCCGCCACCTCCGCCGAGGCCGAGCAGACCCGGCAGCAGACCCTCGACCTCGGCCGGGTGGCCGAGCAGCGGGTGCAGGAGGCCGACGGGACGCTGCGCGAGGCGCGCGCCGAGGCGGAGAAGCTGCTCGCCGAGGCCAAGGAGACCGCCGAACGGCAGCTCGCCTCGGCCGAGTCCGTCAACGAGCAGCGCACCCGCACCGCCAAGGAGCAGGTCGCCCGGCTGGTCGGCGAGGCCACCAAGGAGGCCGAGACCCTCAAGGCCGAGGCCGAGCAGCTCGTGGCCGACGCCCGGACCGAGGCCGAGCGCATCCGCGTCGAGGCCGGCGAGCAGGCCCGTACGGCCGCCGCCGAGGACACCGCGGCCCAGCTCGCGAAGGCGGCCCGCACCGCGGAGGACGTGCTCAACAAGGCGTCCGAGGACGCCCGGGCCACCACCCGCGCCGCCACCGAGGAGGCCGAGCGGATCCGCCGCGAGGCCGAGGCGGAGGCCGAGCGGCTGCGCACCCAGGCCGCGGCCACCGCCGAGCAGCTCAAGGGCGCGGCCAAGGACGACACCGAGGAGTACCGGGCCAAGACGGTCGAGCTCCAGGAGGAGGCCCGCCGGCTGCGCGGCGAGGCCGAGCAGCTGCGCGCGGAGGCGGTCGCCGAGGGCGAGCGGATCCGCGGCGAGGCCCGCCGCGAGGCCGTCCAGCAGATCGAGGAGGCGGCCAAGACCGCCGAGGAGCTGCTGACCAAGGCGAAGTCGGACGCCGACGAGCTGCGCGCCGGGGCCGGCGCCGAGAGCGAGCGGGTCCGGTCCGAGGCCATCGAGCGGGCCACCACCCTGCGCAAGCAGGCCGAGGAGACGCTGGAGCGGACCCGGGCCGAGGCCGAGCGGCTGCGGACCGAGGCCGAGGAGCGGGCCGAGGCCGTCCGCGCCGAGGCCGAGGACGCGGCCCGCGAGCGCCGCGAGGAGACCGACCGGGTGCTGGCCGCCCGGCGCGAGGAGGCCGCCGCCGAGCTGGCCCGCCTCCAGGAGGAGGCCGAGGGCCGGCTCGCCGGCGCCGAGGAGACCCTGCGCGATGCCCGCGCGGCCGCCGAGGGGATCCGGCGGGAGGCCGCCGAGGAGGCAGAGCGGCTGCGCACCGAGTCCGCCGAGCGGATCCGCACGCTCCAGGGGCAGGCCGAGGAGGAGGCCGTACGGCTGCGCGACGAGGCCGCCGACGACGCGGCCCGGTCCCGCGCCGAGGCCGAGACCGCCGCGGTGCGCCTGCGGGCGGAGGCCGCCGCCGAGGCGGAGCGGCTGCGCGCCGAGGCCCAGGACACCGCGGACCGGCTGCGCGCCGAGGCCAAGTCGGCCGCCGAGCGGGTAGCCGAGGAGGCCGCCGAGGCGCTGGCCGCCGCCCAGGAGGAGGCCGCCCGGCGCCGCCGCGAGGCCGAGGAGACCCTGTCCGCGGCCCGTGAGGAGGCCGGAAACGAGCGCGCCCAGGCGCGGGAGCAGAGCGAGGAGCTGCTCGCCGCGGCCCGCAAGCGGGTCGAGGAGGCCCAGGCGGAGGCGCAGCGGCTGGTCGAGGAGGCCGAGCAGCGGGCCGCCGAGCTGGTGTCGGCGGCCGAGACCACGGCCCGCGAGGTCCGCGAGTCGGTGGCCGGGCTGCACGAGCAGGCCGAGGAGGAGGTCGCCGGGCTGCGCAGCGCCGCCGAGCACGCGGCCGAGCGCACCCGTGCCGAGGCGCAGGAGGAGGCGGACCGGGTCCGCGCCGACGCGCACGCCGAGCGGGAGCGGGCCGCCGAGGACGCGAACCGGATCCGCACCGACGCGCGGACCGAGACGGACGCCGCGAAGGCGCTGGCGGAGCGTACGGTCACCGACGCGATCGCCGAGGCCGAGCAGCTGCGCAGCGACACCGCCGAGTACGCGCAGCGGGTCCGCACCGAGGCCACGGACGCCCTGGCCGCCTCGGAGCGCGATGCCGCGCGCACCCGTGCCGACGCCCGCGAGGACGCCAACCGGATCCGCTCCGAGGCCGCCGCCGAGGCCGAGTCCGTACGGGAGAAGGCCGCGGAGGACGGCGAGGCCGTGCGCGCCGAGGCCGCGCAGGTGCTGGAGGACGCCCGTGCCGAGTCCGCCCGGCTGATCGGCGAGGCGACGGCCGAGACCGAGCGGATGACGGTCGAGACGCAGGCCGCCAACGACCGCACGGTCGGGGAGGCCGCCGAGGAGGCCGAGCGGCTGCGCACCGAGGTCCGCGAGGAGGCCGAGCGGCTGCGCACCGAGGTCCGCGAGGAGGCCGAGCGGCTGCGCACCGAGGCCGCGCAGGCCCTCGACGAGGCCCGCGCGGAGGGCGGCCGGATCATCGGCGAGGCCACCGCGGAGGCCGAGCGGGTCACCGTGGCGGCCGGCGAGACGCTGGCGACGGCGGAGCGCGAGGCGGAGCAGACCCTCGACGAGGCCCGTGCCGAGAGCAACCGGCTGCGCACCGAGGCCGCCGAGCAGGCCGACCGGCTGGTCGCCGAGGCCACCTCGGAGACGGACCGGCTGCTGGCGGAGACCCGCAAGGCGAACGACCGCACCGTCGGCGAGGCGGCCGCGGAGGCCGAGCGGCTGCGCGCCGAGGCGGCGCAGACCCTGGCATCCGCCCAGGAGCACGCCACCCGTACCCGCGAGGAGTCCGAGCGGCTCAAGGCCGAGGCGGCCGGCGAGGCCGAGCGGCTGCGCACGGAGGCCCGCGAGGAGTCCGAGCGGCTGCTCGACGAGGCCCGCGAGGCGGCGAACAAGAAGCGCACCGAGGCGGCCGAGCAGGTGGACCGGCTCATCGGCGAGACCGCGGCCGAGGCGGAGAAGCTGACGGCGGAGGCGCAGAAGACGGCGCTGGCGACGACCACGGCGGCCGAGGAGCAGGCCGATTCGATGGTGGACGCGGCCCGCAAGGAGGCCGCGCGCATCACCGCGGAGGCCACCGTCGAGGGCAACTCGCTGGTGGAGAAGGCCCGTACGGACGCGGACGAGCTGCTGGTCGGTGCGCGGACGGACGCCGCGGCCATAAGGGAGCGGGCGGAGGAGCTGCGGTCCCGGGTCGAGTCCGAGGTGGAGGAGCTCCACGAGCGGGCCCGCCGGGAGTCGGCGGAGCAGATGAAGACCGCGGGCGAGCGGGTGGACAAGCTGGTCAAGGCGGCCACCGAGCAGAGCGAGGAAGCCGAGCGCAAGGCGAAGAACCTGGTGTCGGAGGCGAGCAGCGAGGCGAGCAAGGTGCGCATCGCCGCGGTCCGCAAGGCCGAGCAGCTGCTCAAGGAGGCCGAGCAGAAGAAGGCCGAACTGGCGCGCGAGGCCGAGCGGCTGCGTGCGGAGGCTGCGGCCGAGGCCGAGCAGATGGTCGCCGAGGGCCGGCGCGAGCTGGAGGTGCTGGTGCGCCGCCGGGAGGACATTCAGGCGGAGATCTCCCGTGTCCAGGACGTGCTTGAGGCGTTGGAATCATTCGAGGCGCCTACGGGTGGCGGGAAGACCATCGGTTCGCAGGGCGGTCCGGCCGGGGGCGGGGTCAAGGCCGGAGCGGCCGCGGGTTCCACTCGTTCGGGTGGCAAGTCGTCTGACGGCTAGCCAGCGAGACTGGATGTGTGCTCCTGATGAAGTTTCAGTCGAACGAGTGACAAGCATTCCGTCGCCTTGCCACTCAAAAGGGGTGTCATTGTCCAGATCAAACGCGGATTGACTCGATGACACGCCGTCCCGGCGCCTAGGATTCCCCTTAACACCTCACCTAGCACCCTCATCGGTCTCATTCGACAGGAACCCCATGAGCGACACTTCCTCCCCCTTCGGCTTCGAGCTCGTGCGGCGTGGTTACGACCGCGGTCAGGTGGACGACCGCATTTCCAAGCTCGTCGCCGACCGTGACAGCGCCCTGTCCCGCATCAACTCCCTGGAGAAGCGCATCGAGGAGCTCCACCTCGAGACGCAGAACGCCCAGGCCCAGGTCAACGACGCCGAGCCGTCGTACGCCGGTCTCGGCGCCCGGGTCGAGAAGATCCTGCGGCTCGCCGAGGAGGAGGCGAAGGACCTGCGCGAGGAGGCCCGCCGCGCCGCGGAGCAGCACCGCGAGCTCGCCGAGTCGGCGGCCCAGCAGGTGCGCAACGACGCCGAGTCGTTCGCCGCCGAGCGCAAGGCGAAGGCCGAGGACGAGGGTGTCCGCATCGTGGAGAAGGCCAAGGCCGACTCCGCCACCCTGCGGGCCGAGGCCCAGAAGGACGCCGCCTCCAAGCGCGAGGAGGCGGACGCGCTCTTCGAGGAGACCCGCGCCAAGGCCGCCCAGGCCGCCGCGGACTTCGAGACCAACCTGGCCAAGCGCCGCGAGCAGTCCGAGCGCGACCTGGCCTCCCGCCAGGCCAAGGCCGAGAAGCGCCTCGCCGAGATCGAGCACCGGGCCGAGCAGCTGCGCCTGGAGGCCGAGAAGCTGCGTACGGACGCGGAGCGCCGGGCCCGCCAGACGGTGGAGACCGCGCAGCGCCAGGCCGAGGACATCGTGGCCGACGCGAACGCCAAGGCGGACCGCATCCGCAGCGAATCCGAGCGCGAGCTCGCGGCCCTCACCAACCGCCGCGACTCCATCAACGCGCAGCTGACCAACGTCCGCGAGATGCTGGCCACGCTGACCGGTGCCGCCGTGGCGGCGGCCGGCTCCCCGATCGACGACGAGCCGGTCACCCGCGGGGTCCCGGCGCAGCAGAGCCGCTAGCCCCCCGCCGTTCGCGGCACCACACCCCCGTGCGGCCAAGGGCCCCCTACGTCACTGCGGTGGCGGGGGGCCCTTGGCCGTTCTAGCGTGAGCCGCATGATTGAGCTGGAGGGCCTCACGAAGCGATTCGGGACGAAGACCGCGGTGGACCACCTCAGCTTCCAGGTCAGGCCGGGGGTGGTGACGGGCTTTCTGGGGCCCAACGGGGCGGGCAAGTCGACGACGATGCGGATGATGCTCGATCTGGACAATCCGACCAGCGGAACGGTCCGGATTGACGGCCGGCACTACCGGGAGCTGGACGAGCCCCTCAAGTACATCGGGGCCCTCCTGGACGCCAAGGCGATGCACGGCGGGCGCAGCGCCTACAACAACCTGCTGTGCCTGGCCCAGTCCAACCGGATCCCGGCGAGCCGGGTGGCGGAGGTGCTGGACACGGTGGGCCTGACGGCGGTGGCGCGGAAGAAGTCGAAAGGTTTCTCGCTCGGCATGGGACAACGGCTGGGAATCGCCTCCGCGCTGCTGGGTGATCCGGAGATCCTCATGTTCGACGAGCCCGTCAATGGTCTGGACCCGGAGGGAATTCACTGGATCCGCAATCTCATGAAAGGGCTCGCGGCCGAGGGGAGAACGATCTTCGTTTCCAGCCATCTCATGAGCGAAATGGCACTCACCGCAGATCATTTGATCGTCATCGGCCAGGGACGGCTGCTCGCGGACACCTCGATGGCCGATTTCATCCACCGGAACTCGCGCAGTTTCGTGCGGGTGCGCTCCCCGCAGCAGGAGCGGCTGCGGGACCTGCTGCACGCGGCCGGGGTCACCGCGGTCGAGGCCGGCGGCGGGGCGCTGGAGGTGGACGCGCTCACCGCCGAGCAGGTGGGTGAGCTGGCGGCCCGCGACGGGCTGGTCCTGCACGAGCTGAGCCCGCAGCGGGCTTCGCTGGAGGAGGCGTTCATGCGGATGACCGCGGGCGCGGTCGAGTACCACGCCCACTCCCCCGGCGCCGGTCCGGAGGCCGGTCCGGACGGGCTGCCGCTCCCGGCGGCGTCCGGACCGCCCGGGTCCGCCCCCGCGGCCGCGGACACCCCGCGCTGGGGTTCCTCGTACGACGAGCGGTTCGGGGGGAACTGACCGATGGCCTCCGTACCCGCCGTCCTCGCCTCCGAGTGGACCAAGATCCGCACGGTGGCCTCGACCACGTGGACGCTGGTCAGCGCCCTCGTGGTGACCGTCGCGCTCAGTGCCGCGCTGTGCGCCCTGACCAGGTCCCGGTTCGAGCACCTGTCCGAGCTGGAGCGGGCCACCTTCGACCCCACCCTGGTCAGCTTCTCGGGGATGGTCCTCGGGCAGCTGGCGATGGTGGTCTTCGGGGTCCTCGTGGTCGGCACCGAGTACAGCTCGGGCATGATCCGCACCTCGCTGGCCGCGGTCCCGCAGCGCACCCTCTTCCTCTTCGGCAAGATCGCGGTGGCCGCCGCGCTCGCGCTGGTGATCGGGATGGCGACCAGTTTCCTGTCCTTCTTCCTCGGCCAGGCCCTGCTGGGCGGCCACCGGACCTCGATCGGGGAGCCGCACGTGCTGCGGGCGGTGGTGGGCGCCGGGCTCTACATGGCCCTGATCGCCGTCTTCTCGATGGGCGTGGCGGCGATGCTGCGCAGCTCGATGCTCTCGCTGGGCATCCTGATGCCGTTCTTCTTCCTCGTCTCGCAGATCCTGGCCGCGGTGCCCGGGGCCAAGGAGGTGGCCCGCTACTTCCCCGACCAGGCCGGCTCCAAGATCATGCAGGTGGTCCCGCAGGCCATGGGCAGCGACCCGGCCCCCTACGGGCCCTGGGGCGGGCTGGGGATCATGCTGCTGTGGGTGGTCCTCGCCCTGCTCGGGGGCTGGCTGGTGATCAAGTACCGGGACGCCTGAGGGGGCCGGGCGCGCCCGGCTCCCCGGGGCCCGCCCCCTAGGGATGTCAGGGACAGTTCAGGGTTGTATCAGGGTCTTCCCCCGCCTTCGGGACGGGACGGAACCGTCAGCCCGCAGATAAGCTCTTAACCCTTACGCGGACGAAAGCCGTCCGGGCCTGGCACGGGGCAGAGCAAGGGCAGAGCAATGATCGAGGCAGTCGGCCTGACCAAGCGCTTCGGCGCGAAGACCGCCGTCGACCAGCTGTCGTTCCAGGTCAGGCCGGGTCTCGTGACCGGCTTCCTGGGGCCGAACGGCTCGGGCAAATCGACCACCATGCGCATGATCGTCGGCCTGGACCGGCCCACTTCCGGTCAGGTCACGATCAACGGGCAGCCCTTTCGCGAGCTGCCGAACGCCCAGCGGCACGTCGGCGCCCTCCTCGACGCCAAGGCGGTCCACGGCGGCCGCCGGGCCCGCACCCACCTGCTCGCCCTCGCCCAGCTCTCCGGGATCCCGGAGCGCCGCGTGGACGAGGTGCTGGGCGTGGTCGGCCTCCAGGACGTGGCCCGGCAGCGGACCAAGGGCTTCTCCCTCGGCATGGGCCAGCGGCTCGGGATCGCGGCCGCCCTGCTCGGCGACCCCCAGGTGCTGCTGTTCGACGAGCCGGTCAACGGGCTCGACCCCGAGGGCATCCTGTGGGTGCGCAACCTCATGAAGCAGCTGGCCGCCGAGGGCCGCACCGTCTTCGTCTCCTCGCACCTGATGAGCGAGATGGCGCTGACCGCCGACCACCTGATCGTCATCGGCCGCGGCCGGCTCCTCGCCGACATGGGCGTGAGCGAATTCATCTCCCGCAACTCGGCCGACTTCGCCCGGGTGCGCCCGGCCGGCTCCGGCCGGGAGGAGCGGGACGCGCTCGCCGCCCTGCTCGACGGCGCGGGGGGCCGGGTGCTCACCGAGCCGGACGGCGCCCTGCGCGTCACCGGCATCCCGCTGCCGCGGATCAGCGACCTCGCCCACGAGGCGGGCCTGCGGCTGTGGGAGCTCTCCCCGCACCGCGCCTCCCTGGAGGAGGCGTACATGCGGATGACCCAGGGCGCGGTCGAGTACACCTCGTCCGAGGACCCGCGCGCCGAGCTGTGGGAGCCGGAGCCCCAGGGGCTGCGGCCCTGGCCCGAGGAGGAGCCCCCGCAGGTGCCCGCGGAGGGCTGGTACGCGCCCCCGCCCCCCGGCAGCGGCGGCAAGCCGTTCCTGATGCCGGCCCGGCCCGGCGACCTGGCCCAGGCCCCGGCCTCCCCCGCGGCCCCGACCACCCCCGAGGACCCCCGATGACCGCCCCCGCCGCCGGCGCCCGCCCCGACGGGTACACCTCGCCGCTGCCCGCCACCCGGCCCACCCTGGCCCATGCCGTGGCCTCGGAGTGGACGAAGATGGTCTCGGTCCGCTCCACCCTGTGGACCCTGGGCTCGCTGGCCGGGCTGGTGACCGGGATCGGCGCGATAGCGATCCTCAACACGGCGGACACCGACTACGCCCAGGTCCCCTTCCTCACCCCGGCACTCTTCGGCCTCTTCGTCGGCCAGCTCAGCGTGATGGTGCTCGGCGTGCTGACGATCACCTCGGAGTACGGCACCGGACTGGTGCGCACCACCTTCACCGCGGCCCCCGAGCGGCACCGGGTGCTGACCGCCAAGTTCCTCGTCTTCACGGGTCTTGCGTTCTCGGTGACCGCCGCCTCCGTGCTGCTGGTGGGCCTGGCCACGGCCCTGTTCCACAGCGGGCCGGGCGCGGGCCGGCACGGGGCCGAGGAGTGGGTGCACGCGCTCGGCGGCAGCCTGTACGTGACCCTGCTCGGGGTGCTCGGCCTGGCGGTGGGCGCCATGCTGCGGCATTCGGCGGGGGCGATCGCGGTGATGCTCGGCGTGGTCACGCTCCCGCCGGTGCTCGGCGGGTTCCTCACCGTCTGGGAGAGCACGCAGGGCCTGTCCCGGCTGGTGCTGCGCTACAACGCGCCGGTGGCCCTCGGCGACATGTTCGGGCTGCCGATGGCGGGCGAGGACGCCGGGGCGCAGCCGGTGCGGCAGCTGGTGCTGCTCGCGCTGGTGACCGCGGCCGCGGTGGCGGGGGCGTTCGCGGTGACGGCCCGCCGGGACATCTGAGGCCGGGCGCCGCCCGGGGGCCGGGCGCCCCGGCTCAGTGGCGCGGAGCGTTGCGGGACCGCTGCACCCGCGAGGTGCGGCGGTCCTTCGCGTTCCAGCAGGCCTTGTGCCAGTGCCGGCGGTCGTCCACACCGCCGTACTCCGGCCAGGCCACCACGTGCGGCACCCCGGAGGGGATCTCCTGGTCGCAGCCCGGGCAGCGGTACCGCTTGCCCTGCGCGCTCGCGCCGGACACCTGCCGGACCTTCCAGTCCTCGCCCTGCCACTCCTCCGTGCGCTCCAGGCCGTAGCGGTCCACGCCGGCGCTGTCGCGCTCCGGCGGATTCTCGCCGCCCCGGGGGCGGTTGTGGCGCGGTGACACGTATACCTCACGTAGCTGCGGCGGACGGGGATTTTCCTCCAGACTACGCGGCGCGGTCCCCGGTGCCCCCATCGTGGCAGGCGGAGGGCGGCACTCCGCAGCTCTCCCAGGAGTGATTCCCCGACAATCTCAATAACTTCCGTCTCCACCCGTGCCCTTGGCACGTGTCAGACGTTGTTGCCATCGGGGGGAACCCGCGTCAGCCGCAAGGAGGCAGAGGGCGATGCGTGTCGGAGCTTTTGTACTGGCGGCCCAGTTCCCGGGCCAGGGGCAGGGGGAGGCGCTGCACCGCGCGGTGCGGACCGCCGAGGTGGCCGAGGAGGCGGGGCTCGACTCCGCCTGGGTCGCCGAGCACCACTTCATCCCGTACGGGGTCTGCCCGTCCGCGGTGACCCTCGCGGCGCTGATGCTGGGCCGCACCCGGCGGCTGCGCGTGGGCACGGCCGTGAGCGTCCTGCCCACCCAGCACCCGGTGGCGCTCGGCGAGCAGGCCGCACTGCTGCACCTGACCTCGGGGGGCCGGTTCACGCTCGGGGTGGGCCGCGGCGGGCCGTGGGTGGACCTGGAGGTCTTCGACGCCGGGCTCGGCGCGTACGAGAACGGCTTCCCCGAGTCCCTCGACCTGCTGCGGCGCTGGCTGGCGGAGCCCCGGGTGGGGGCCCGGGGCGACCGGTACTCCTTCCGCGAGGTGGCTGTCGTACCGCGGCCGGCCGAGGCCCTGGACAGGGACGGCAGCGGGCCCGAGGTGGTCGTCGCCTGCACCTCCCCCGCCTCGGTGCGGCTGGCCGCCGAGCGCGGGCTGCCGATGCTGCTGGGCATGCACTGCGGGGACGAGGACAAGGCCGGGATGGTCGCCCTGTGGCGGGAGACCGCGCTCGCGGCCGGGCACCCGCGGCACGCCGTGGCCGCCGCCGGGCACGTCTCGGCGGGGGTGGCCCAGCTCGCCGACCGGACCGAGGACGCGGTGGAGACCCTGGTGAAGGCCATGCCCGGCTGGCTGCGGCAGGGCCTGGCGGCGTACGAGACCGTGGACGGACGGCCGCGCACCATGCGGGACCCGGTGGAGTACACCGAACTGCTGTGCCGACTGCACCCGGTGGGCACTCCGGAGCTGGCCGCCGACCGGCTCGCGGCCACGGCCGAGCGCACGGGGATCACCCGCTTCGCGCTGCTCGTCGAGGGCTCGGGGGACCTGGCCGCCACCGAGGAGAACGTACGGCGGCTGGGGGCCGAGGTCCTGCCGCGGCTCGGCTGAACAGCGCGCTGAAGGGGGTGTGCCCGGAGCACACCCCCCGGGGACCGCCACCCTCGTCCCGCGCGTTCCGCGGGCCGCGAGCAGCAGCGGAGTACTAGCAGTCCCGCAGTTCCGGCGACTGGTTGAGCAGCTGTCCGCGGATGGACGTGAACTTGGCCAGCCTGTCGTCAGCCGCCGGGTCCAGCGGGAACACCGCCAGCCGGTGGCAGTTCTGGAACGCCAGGCGCACCCCGAAATGCCGCTGCAGGGCACCGCGTATCGCGTCACTCGCAAGGGCGCGCAGCAGCTGGCCGCGTGCCTGCTCGTCCGGCGGGGGCGTCTGGTTGTCGGCGAACTCCCCGCCGTCCACCTTCAGCCGGTCCACCAGTGAGCTGACCATCTCCCATGCGTACGGCAGGGAGGTCCGGACGCAGTCGACGAAGGCGGCTTCGTCGACCTCGCCTCGCTCGGCCTGTTCGAGTAGGGCCGGTGAGACGTCGAGCGACATGAGTTCTCCTCTCGCGACCCCGGGCGACCGAGGTCTTACGGGCAGGGAAGGAGGCGGCGACGCAGCGTGCACGGCCGACGACCTCCCGCTTACACGGTAGGCGCCCCTCGGGTGCGGCACCAGGAGAATGCGCATACAACGAGCCACCAGCGAAGGGGGCTTTCAGGGGCGAATCGCGCCGGGGCGGGTCGGTCGAGTAGCGTTGCGGACCATGCGTCTCGTCATCGCCCGCTGCTCCGTCGACTATGCGGGCCGGCTCACCGCCCACCTGCCCTCCGCACCCCGTCTGATCCTCGTGAAGGCCGACGGCAGTGTGTCCATCCACGCGGACGACCGGGCGTACAAACCGCTCAACTGGATGTCCCCGCCGTGCACCCTCAAGGAGGGCAGCGGGGACGAGGCCGGCGTCTGGACCGTCGTCAACAAGGCGGGCGAGAAGCTCATCATCACGATGGAAGAAGTCCTGCACGACTCCTCCCACGAACTTGGCGTGGACCCGGGCCTGATCAAGGACGGCGTGGAAGCGCACCTCCAGGAGCTGCTGGCCGACCGGATCGACACCCTCGGCGAGGGCTACACGCTGATCCGCCGCGAGTACATGACGGCGATCGGGCCGGTGGACATCCTGTGCCGGGACGGCGAAGGGGCCACGGTGGCCGTCGAGCTGAAGCGCCGCGGCGAGATCGACGGGGTCGAACAGCTCACCCGCTACCTGGAACTGCTCAACCGCGACCCGCACCTGGCGCCGGTGAAGGGCATCTTCGCGGCCCAGGAGATCAAGCCCCAGGCGCGCGTGCTGGCGAACGACCGCGGGATCGAGTGCGTGGTGCTCGACTACGACGCGCTGCGCGGCATCGAGGACGACAAGCTGCGGCTGTTCTGAGGCGCTTGCGGCGTACGCCCGGCACCCCGTAGTCCCCCGGCCCCGGCCGGGCGGCGACTACGGGGTGCTGCCGTTTCCGGCGGAGGTGCCGGAGGCCGTGCCGGTGCCGGTCGTGGTGCCCGTACCGGTGCCGGTGCCCGTGCCGGTGGTGCCTGCGGTGTCGGTGCCGCCCGTGTCGGTGCCGCCGGTGTCCGTACCGCCGGTGTCGGTGCCACCGGTGTCCGTACCGCCGGTGTCGGTGCCCCCGGTGTCCGTACCGCCCGTGTCCGCACCGCCCGTGTCGGTGCCCCCGGTGTCGGCGCCGCCCGTGTCCGTACCGCCGGTCCCCGGCGTGGCCGTGCCGCCGCCCGGGGTGCCGGTCGTGGCCGGCGGGCTGGGGTGCGAGCTGCCGCCCGGGCCGGACGGGCTGGGGCTGGTGCCGGGCCCCGTGGCGCTCGGCGAGCCGCCGGGGCCGGGAGTGCCCGAGGGGCCGCCCGTGGAGCCGCCCGCGTCCCCGGCTCCGCCGGACTGGCCGGCCGCGCCGGCGCCGGGGGTGAATCCGCCCTCGGGCTGCCGGGTGGTGGCGTTCTCCGGCTCCTCGGTGCCCGGCTTGCCGCTCTGTCCGCCGCTCACCGACTGGCCGCTGCGCTGCCCGCCGCCCGAGGGCTGCTCCGCCCCGCCGAGGCCGAGCGCGACCACCGTGCCCAGGACGGCGACCACGACGGCCGCGCCCGCGGCCGCGAACAGGTTGCGCCGGGTCCCGCGCAGCAGGGACGGGCGGGCGGAACCGGCCGGCCCTTCGGGGGGCAGGACGGGCACCACGGGGCGCGGCGGGGTGGCGGTGACCTCGCTGGGCGGGGTGAGCGTGGGGAACGCGTGCTTGACGGGTTCCGGGGCGGGCGGGGTCTCCTCGCCCATCGGCGGCAGGCCGGTGAGGCCGGTCCGGGGCAGGGCCTGGGTCAGGGCCTCGGAGGGCTTGGGGGCCTCCAGCACCAGCGGCGGCGAGAGGGGGGCGGAGCCGCGCGGCCCGCCCTCGCGGTCGTCGACCAGGGCCAGGGCGCGGCGGCCGGCGACGGTGCCCCGCTTGTCGGAGAGCGCCCCGCGCAGGCCGATGGAGGCCTCCAGTTCGGCGCGGGCCCGGTCGAGCTGGCCGTTGCAGAGGGCCAGGATGCCGCGCTCGTGGTGGAAGTAGGCCTCCTCCGCGACCTCTCCGGCGATCCGCGCGGCCTCCTGCCCGGAGCGCAGGATCCGCTCCCACGCGCCCCACTGGAGTCCGGCGGCGAAGGCGGGGGCGGCGGTGCGGGCCAGCTCCAGGGCGGCGGCGATGCCCTCCTTCTCCTGCTCGGGGGCGCCCGGGACCAGGGCGGCGAGGACGGCCAGGACGGCGTCGGCCTCGGCGGCGGCCCGCTCGGGGGTCACCGAGCCGTGCCCGGTCCACCAGGCGTAGTGCCGGGCCGCGGTGAGGGCCTGCTCCGCGGCCTCGTCCCCGTACCCGGCCTCCTCCAGCTGCGGGAGCACACCGGGGGCCAGCCGGTGGCGGGAGCCGACCGGGGTGAGCAGTCCGCAGGCGAGGAGTTCGCCGACGGCGGCGTCGGCGTGGGTGTCGCCGACGAGCGCGGGCAGGTGGGCCTGGTGCGGGACCTCCCCGCCGAGCGCGACGGCGAAGCGGAGGGTGGCGCGGGCGGACTCGCTGAGGCGGGAGGCGAGCAGCACGGCGGGCGCGGCGGCCTGGCCGAGGGTGGGCAGGCCGACGTGGGCCCGCTCGCGGGTGCGCTCCCCGAAGACCCCCGGCTCCTCCCCGTCCTCGTCCTCGTCCACGTGGTTGATGGCGTCGCGCTGCCGCAGCAGGGCGGCGGCCTGGACGAAGTGGCGGGGCAGGCCCTCGGAGGCGAACCAGAGGTCCCCGGCCCAGTCCTTCTCCTCGTCGGTGAGCGGCCGCATCGCGGCGCGCTCCAGGAGTTCGGTGGCGGCGGCCTTGGTGAGGCCCGCCAGGGTGAGGTCTTCGAGGTGCTCGGCGGGGCCGGTGTCCCCGGCGGCCGGGCTGTCGGGGGCGACGGCGAGCAGGAAGGCGCACTCGGGGGTGGCGCGCAGCAGCTCCTCCAGCCCGGTGCCGCCGAGCTCCAGGTCGTCGATGACGACGACGGCGCCGATCTCGGCGGTGCGGGCGAGGAGTTCGGCGAGGTCGGGGCGGCGCAGCGGGGCGTCGAAGACCGCGGCGTACAGGGCGTGGAGCAGGTCGCCGGCGGTCTGCCGGTGGCCGGAGAGCCGGACCACCCCGTCGGGGGCGAGTCCGGCGCAGTCGGCGGCGACCGCGTCGAGGAGGGCGGACCGGCCGGATCCGGCGGGCCCGAGGACGCGTACGGAGCGGCCGCGGGCGAGCAGGCGCAGCAGGCGCTCGCGGTCCTCGTCGCGTTCGAGGAGGGGCAGGGCGGGGAGGAGGGTGCCGGCGGGTACGGGCGGCAGCGCGGCCTCGGCGCGGGCGGCGCGGTCCTCGGCGGTGCGCCGGGCGGCGGTGAGCGCGGGGGCGTCGGGCCGGCGCGGTTCTATCTCGCTGCCGTCGACGGGGTTGACCGTCAGGGATATGTCGCCGCAGTCGAGCCGGGTGATCCGGGCGGGTCCGGGACGGCGCGCCTGCGTCGCGTCGCCGCCGTCGCCCGCTGCCCCGAGCCCCTGTATCCGGTCCATGACCAAAGCCCCCCGATCGCGTCGTGCGCCGTCGTTCCTCCCGGCCTTCGCACACTCCGCTGTCGCATCTGGTCCGGCGTCCGCCCGTGGGTTCACCAAGAGCCGACGGCCGAACCCTAGACGTACGCCCAGTATCCGGGAACAGCCGGGGTCCCGTCCGCACGGGACCATCACGTTACGGACTCGGACGTGCCGGCGGGGAGGAGGCGGTGCGGAGACCGCGCAGGGGGGCGGCGGGGAGCCCGCGGGCTCAGACCCGGGGCAGGGACTCCGCCGCCAGTCCGCCTTCGATGGCGAGGATCCGGTGCAGCCGGGTGGCGACGAGCAGCCGCTGCATCTGCGGGGGCACCCCGCGCAGGACGAGCCGGCGGCCGGTGCGCCCGGCCCGGCGGTGGGCGCCCATGATGACGCCGAGTCCGGTCGCGTCCCAGGAGTCGAGCCCGGTGAGGTCCAGGACGAGGTCGCCGACTCCGTCGTCGAGGGCGGAGTGGAGGGCCGTTCGGGCGTCCGCCGCGCTGCGCACGTCGAGGCGGCCCCCGACAGCGAGTTCGGCGTGGTCGCCCCTGATGTGCATGTGTGCTCCCCGGCAGGTGCTGCGTACGTGTGGTCCGTAGGTCGGCAACTCTCACTGGAAGTGACTGCCTTGCGGGCAGGGAAGTTGCCGACCGTGAGCGAACCGATACTTAATTCACCCTCCAGGGTGAGGCAGTCGAACGGTCGCGCTCGCTCAGTGCTTGTAGAAGCCCTGTCCGCTCTTGCGGCCGATGTCACCGGCATCGACCATGCGCCGCATCAGCTCCGGCGGCGCGAACTTCTCGTCCTGGCATTCGGTGTAGATGTTGCTGGTGGCGTGCATCAGGATGTCGACGCCCGTCAGGTCTGCGGTCGCCAGCGGCCCCATCGCGTGGCCGAATCCCAGCTTGCACGCGATGTCGATGTCTTCGGCGGAGGCCACGCCCGATTCGTAGAGCTTTGCCGCTTCGACGACGAGGGCGGAGATCAGGCGGGTGGTGACGAAGCCGGCCACGTCGCGGTTGACGACGATGCAGGTCTTGCCGACGGACTCGGCGAAGGAGCGGGCGGTGGCCAGGGTCTCGTCACTGGTCTTGTAGCCGCGGACGAGCTCGCAGAGCTGCATCATCGGGACCGGCGAGAAGAAGTGGGTGCCGACGACCCGCTCGGGGCGCTCGGTCACGGCGGCGATCTTCGTGATCGGGATCGCGGAGGTGTTGGAGGCGAGGACCGCGTCCTCGCGGACGATCTTGTCGAGGGAGCGGAAGATCTCGTGCTTGACCTCCAGCTTCTCGAAGACGGCCTCGACCACGATGTCCGCGTCCGCGACGGCGTCGAGGTCGGTGGTCGTGGTGATGCGGGCGAAGGCCGCCTCGGCGTCCTCGGCCGCGAGCCTGCCCTTCGAGACGAACTTGTCGTACGAGGCCTTGATGCCGTCCGTACCACGCGTCAGCGCGGCGTCGGTGACGTCGCGCAGGACGACGTCCCAGCCCGCCTGGGCGGACACCTGAGCGATACCGGAACCCATCAGTCCGGCACCGATGACGGCAAGCTTCCCAGCCACTGCACACCTCTGGATCTCTGTCGATTCTCCGGCCTCTCCGGCGGAGACTAGCGCCCGTGAGCTGCCGTGTGACCGGGAAGTAACACGCGTCACGTCTCAGATGACGGACATCACACCGGTACGGCCCATCCGGGCGCGGCAGCCGTGCAGTTGAGCGCCGCCCCGGACCGCCCGGGCCGCCTCCGGCCCGGATCTGACTAGGCTGGCGGCATGGTGAATCTGACGCGCATCTACACCCGTACCGGCGACAAGGGCACCACCGCCCTGGGGGACATGAGCCGCACCGCCAAGACGGACCTGCGCATCTCCGCGTACGCAGATGCCAACGAAGCGAACGCCGTCATCGGGACCGCCATCGCGCTCGGCGGGCTCGCGGACGAGGTCGTCGCGGTCCTCACCCGGGTGCAGAACGACCTCTTCGACGTGGGTGCCGACCTGTCCACGCCGGTGGTCCCGGACCCGGCCTACCCGCCGCTGCGCGTCGAGCAGTTCTACGTGGACCGGCTGGAGGCGGACTGCGACCGCTTCAACGAGCAGTTGGAGAAGCTGCGCAGTTTCATCCTGCCCGGCGGCACCCCGGGGGCGGCCCTGCTGCACCAGGCGTGCACGGTGGTGCGGCGGGCGGAGCGCTCGACCTGGGCCGCCCTGGAGGTCCACGGCGAGACCATGAACCCGCTGACGGCCACCTACCTCAACCGCCTGTCGGACCTCCTGTTCATCCTGGCCCGCATCGCGAACAAGGAGACCGGCGACGTCCTGTGGGTTCCCGGCGGCGAACGCTGAGGACCGGGGCGGGGACTCAGCGGCCGGCGCCCACGGCCTTCTCCTGCTTCGGGAAGAAGGTGTACGAGAGGGCGATCACGAGGTTGATGCCGATGACCCAGAGCATCTTCGTCTGCCAGCCGTGCAGGGGGGCGGCCGCGGCGCCGCCGACGAACCAGGCGGCGGCCTGGAGGAGGGCCCAGGCCACGGCGGCCGAGAGGATCCAGCGGCCCGCGGACTGCCACTCGTACACCGTGCGCGCCTGGCCGCCGGCCGGGGCCTTGGCGGGCGGCGGGCCGCCCGCCCAGCGGTGCGCGACGTAGGCGTCGACCCGGCGGATGGTGTGGCGGCCGAGGCCCACCGAGAAGCCGATGTAGACGGCGGCCAGGCCGTGCTTCCAGTCCGGCTGGGCACCGCCGCGGAGGTCGATCACGGTGACCACGAGGAGCAGCAGCTCCAGCAGGGGCTCGCAGAGGAGGACGGCGGCCCCGGCGCGCGGCATCCGCGCCACGTAGCGCAGGGCCAGCCCGGCGGCGAGCAGCAGCCAGAACGCCACCTCGCAGGCGATGATGAGCGCGACGATCACGACGTCCTCCGGGTCTCGGGCGGTCGGGGTGCGTCGGCCGGCTTCCGGCCGCACTCCCACTGTCGCCGGGCGGCGGCGCCCGCACCTCCTCTCCGGTGGTGAACCGCGCCTGCATCCTTCGATGTACGCGGCGGGGCCGGCCGGAGTCCGGAACGGTGACGCGTACCGGCTCCGGACCCTGTTGGATGGCGGGGTGACCCTCCCCCGCCCGCACCGCCACGACGTGCTGATCGCCGCGGTCAGCCTGCTGATCGGCCTGGTGCTGTACGCACTGGGCCTGCACCTGAACGCCGGGCGCCGGCTGGTGCCCGAGTGGGTGGTCCTCGTGCCGCTGGCGGTGACGGCGGGACTGGAGCTGCTGCGGCGCACCGCCCCGCGGACGGCCCTGCTCGTGGGCAGCTGCGCGGTGGTCGCGGACCAGGTCACGGTCGGCAGCATGGCCACGGTCATGATGTTCACGGACCTGATGTACGCGGCCGTGGTGTACGGCAGTGCGCGCATGGCCCGGCGGCTGCCGTTCACGACGGCCGGGATCACCATCGCGGTGACGGTGGCCGCGGTGGCCTGGTGGCAGGACGCGGAGGCGCTGATGCTCGGCGTGGTGACGTCGATCATCTGCTTCTTCCCGGCGGTCACGGGCGCGGCGGTGCGCAGCCACCGGGACACCGCCGAGGCGGCCCGGCTGCGGGCGGAGCAGACGGCGCTGCTGGCGGAGATGGACCGCAAGCAGGCCGTGACCGCGGAGCGCGCCCGGATGGCGCGGGAGCTGCACGACATGGTGGCCAACCACCTGTCGGCGATCGCGATCCACTCGACCGCCGCGCTGTCGATCGACTCGCCGGAGACCAGCCGGGAGGCGCTGGGGGTGATCCGGGAGAACAGCGTGCAGGGGCTGGCGGAGATGCGGCGGCTGATCGGGCTGCTGCGGACGGCGGGCGGGGACGGCGAGGCGGTGGCGGCGCCGACCCTGGACGGGCTGGAGGCGCTGCTGGAGCAGGCCCGGCGGAACGGGTCGGCGAGCGGGCTGGAGTTCGTCCTGCACGACGAGCGCCCGGCGGCGGGGACCAGGGGCGGCGGGCTGCCGGCGCCGGTGGACCTGGCGGCGTACCGGATCGTGCAGGAGTCGCTGACCAATGCGATCAAGCATGCGGCGCCGGGGCGGGTCGAGGTGCGGCTTGCCCTGGCGGGAGGGGTGCTCACGGTCCGGATCGACAGTCCGTGCAGTGAGCACCGCTCCGGTCCGAGAGCACCGGGCTCGGGTGCGGGGCTGGTCGGCATGCGCGAGCGGGCGGCCCTGCTCGGCGGGGAGTTCGAGGCCGGGCCGGAGGGTCCGGACCGGTGGCGGGTGCGGGCCGAGCTGCCCGCCGACGAGAAAGCGGTGAAGGCATGACGATCCGGGTGCTGGTGGCCGAGGACCAGCAGGCGGTACGGGCCGGGCTGGTGCTCATCCTGCGCAGCGCGGGGGACATCGAGGTGGCCGGCGAGGCCGCGGACGGCGAGGAGGCGGTCCGGCTGGCCCGCGAGCTGCGTCCGGACGTGGTGCTCATGGACGTGCAGATGCCCCGGCTCGACGGGGTCTCGGCCACCCGCCAGGTGGTCGCCGAGGGCCTGGCCGACGTACTCGTCCTGACCACCTTCGACCTCGACGAGTACGTGTTCGGGGCGCTGCGCGCCGGGGCGGCCGGCTTCCTGCTGAAGAACACGGAGGCGGCGGACCTGATCGCGGGGGTGCGGACGGTGGCGGGCGGGGAGGGCCTGATCGCACCGGCCGTGACCCGCCGCCTGATCGCCGAGTTCGCGGCCCCGCAGCCGGTCCGGCGGCCGGACGCGGCCCGGGAGGCTGCGGTGGCGGCGCTGACCCCGCGGGAGCGCGAGGTGCTGTCCTGCCTGGGCCAGGGGCTGTCGAACGCGGAGATCGCGGCCCGGCTGGAGATGGCGGAGGCCACGGCGAAGACGCACGTCAGCCGGCTGCTGGGCAAGCTGGAGCTGCGTAGCCGGGTCCAAGCGGCCGTGCTGGCACAGGAGTTGGGGATCTAGCCAAGAAGCGGCGAAGCCCCGCCGGGTAAGGTCTGGACCTCTTGACGCTTGGTCCAGACCTTTCTAGTCTCACCGCAACACTGTGGTGAGCGTGCCATGACAAAGCGTGCTCACGGGCGGCGCAGGTCCCACCCCCATGTCGTTGTCGACCTCCCGATGCCGACGGACCTACGGAGGAGCACCCTTGAGCACAGCACCCCCGCGCACGCGCATCCTGTCCAGAATGGCGGCGACCGTTGCCGCCTTCGCCCTCCCGCTGGCCGGCCTGGTGGGCCTGGCCTCCCCCGCCGAGGCCGCCGGCTCCGCGACGGCGACCTACACCAAGGTCTCCGACTGGGGCAGCGGCTTCGAGGGCAAGTGGACGGTCAAGAACACCGGCACCACCACCCTGACCAGCTGGACCGTCGAGTGGGACTACCCCGCCGGCACCCGGGTCACCTCCGCCTGGGACGCCACCGTCACCAACAGCGGCAACCACTGGACCGGCAAGAACGTCAACTGGAACGGCACCCTCGCCCCCGGCGCCTCCGTGAGCTTCGGCTTCAACGGCACCGGCAGCGGCGCCCCCTCCGGCTGCAAGATCAACGGCGCCTCCTGCGACGGCACCCAGCCGCCCGGCGACAATCCCCCCGGCGCCCCCGGCACCCCCACCGCCTCCAACGTGGGCGAGACCTCCCTCACCCTGAACTGGGCCGCCGCCACCGACGACAAGGGCGTCAAGAACTACGACGTCTACCGCGGCTCCACCAAGATCGCCACGGTCACCGGCACCACGTACGCGGACTCCGGCCTCACCAAGGCCACCACGTACACCTACACCGTCACCGCCCGCGACACCGCCGACCAGACCGGCCCCTCCTCCGGCAGCCTGACCGTCGCCACCACCGGCGGCACCGTCCCGCCGGACCCGGGCGGCAAGGTCAAGCTCGGCTACTTCACCGACTGGGGCGTCTACGGCCGCAACTACCACGTGAAGAACCTGGTGACCTCCGGCACCGCCGGAAAGATCACCCACATCAACTACGCCTTCGGCAACGTCCAGGGCGGCAAGTGCACCATCGGCGACGCCTACGCCGACTACGACATGGCGTACACGGCCGACAAGAGCGTGGACGGCGTGGCCGACACCTGGGACCAGCCGCTGCGCGGCAGCTTCAACCAGCTGCGCAAGCTCAAGAAGCAGTACCCGAACCTCAAGGTCCTGTACTCCTTCGGCGGCTGGACCTGGTCCGGCGGCTTCGGCCAGGCCGCCGCGAACCCGGCCGCCTTCGCCGACTCCTGCTACGCCCTGGTCGAGGACCCCCGCTGGGCCGACGTCTTCGACGGCATCGACATCGACTGGGAGTACCCGAACGCCTGCGGCCTGTCCTGCGACACCAGCGGGGCCGCGGCCTTCAAGAACCTCATGGCGGCCCTGCGCGCGAAGTTCGGCGCCAACAACCTGGTCACCGCCGCCATCAGCGCCGACGGCTCCAACGGCGGCAAGCTCGACGCCGCCGACTACGCCGGCGCCGCCCCGTACGTCGACTTCTACAACGTGATGACGTACGACTTCTTCGGCGCCTGGGACGCCAAGGGCCCGACCGCCCCGCACTCCCCCCTGACCTCGTACAACGGGATCCCGATCCAGGGCTTCAACTCCGAGGCCGCGATCACCAAGCTCAAGGGCAAGGGCATCCCCGGCTCCAAGCTGAACCTCGGCATCGGCTTCTACGGCCGCGGCTGGACCGGCGTCACCCAGGACGCCCCCGGCGGCACCGCCACCGGCCCCGCCCCGGGCACGTACGAGCAGGGCATCGAGGACTACAAGGTGCTCAAGACCAGCTGCCCGGCCACCGGCACCGTCGCCGGGACCGCCTACGCCAAGTGCGGCAGCAACTGGTGGAGCTACGACACCCCCGCCACCATCGCCGGGAAGATGACCTGGCTGAAGAACCAGGGGCTCAAGGGAGCCTTCTTCTGGGAGTTCAGCGGGGACACCGCGAACGGCGAGCTCGCCAACGCGATCCACACCGGCCTGCAGTAGCAGCCGCCCGCCGGGAGGACCGAAGCCGGGGAGAGGGGTCCGCCCCCCGCTCCCCGGCTTCACCCGTGGGCCCGGCCGCGCGGACGGGCCGTACGGCTACTCCTCGTCCCACTCGCAGGTGGCGATGCCCTGGTCGATCTGGACCGCCGAGCTGCCGGGCGGGCAGGTGTGGACCACGTAGTCGTCGTTCTCGCACACGGTGTACAGGCCGCCGGGCAGCGCCCAGGTGCCCTCCTCGCACAGCACTCCGGGGGCGGCGGCCGCCGAGCCGGCTCCGAGGCTCAGGGCGCCGGCGGAGAGGAGCAGGGTGGCGAAAGCGGCGGGAACACGGGGGAACGGCATCATCGCGGGGCCTCGATCCTGTGACGGCGGCAGTTGGCGCATCACAAACGAGACACATGCGTACAGGTCACCCGAATTCGGCCGTTCAGGGCCGTCCGGGCGGAAGGCGAGGGTGCGGGCGGCGCTCAGGCCACGTTGACGCGCTGCCCGGGCGGAGCCGCCTCGAGCCAGGCCAGGAACCCGGTCAGGGCGTCCTCGCTCATCGCCAGCTCCAGGCGCACCCCCTGGTGGAGGCAGCCGAGCACGACGGCGTCGGAGAGCAGGGCCAGCTCCTCCTCGCCCTCGGGGGCGCGGCGGGCGAGCACCTCGATCGACGAGCGCTCCAGCAGCCGGCGCGGCCGCGGGGAGTAGCTGAAGACGCGGAACCACTCGATGCGGTCACCGCTGTACCGGGCCACCCCGTAGACCCAGCCCTTGCCGGACAGGTCGGTCTCCTCGGGCACGTCCCAGCGCAGGCTGCAGTCGAACGTGCCGCCGGAGCGCTGGATCAGCCGCCGCCGCAGTCCGAAGACGAAAAGGCCGATCACCACCAGGGCGACGACCAGGCCGCTCACAAGCAGAGCGAGGAGCATCTTCACCGACCTCCTCGCTCATCCGAATGACGCAATGGAACAGCACCAGCACCTGCATCGCCTCAGCCGCGACCCCGCCTGGAAAATTCCAGCGGGCCGCGGCTGAGGGGTAAAGCTCTACCGGTTCCGGGGTCAGGACCCCGTCACCGCACGCAGCCGGACTTCGGCGCGACGCTCGGCGGCGGCGTTGGCCTCCGACTTGGCGCGCTCCAGTGCCCGCTCCGCACGCTGGACATCAATCTCGTCGGCAAGCTCGGCGATCTCGGCGAGCAGCGACAGCTTGTTGTCCGCGAAGGAGATGAATCCGCCGTGCACAGCGGCGACGACGGTGCCGCCCTCGGTCGTACGGATGGTCACCGGGCCCGACTCCAGCACACCGAGCAGCGGCTGGTGACCGGGCATGACGCCGATGTCGCCGGACGTGGTGCGCGCGACAACGAGAGTGGCCTCGCCGGACCAGACACTGCGGTCCGCGGCGACCAGCTCGACGTGCAGCTCAGCAGCCAAGGTGGCTCCTCGGGTCTCCACCCGGCGGGTCGGCCGGGTGTTGGGTCAAATTCTAATGGGCGTGGGGAGAGGGACGGGACGCACCCGCCCCTCTCCGGCAATCAGCGCTGCTCAGGGAGCAGTGCTTCAGGAGACGCCCAGCTCCTTGGCGTTGGCCTTGAGGTCCTCGAGGCCACCGCACATGAAGAACGCCTGCTCGGGGAAGTGGTCGTAGTCACCGTCGCAGATCGCGTTGAACGCGGCGATCGACTCGTCGAGCGGAACGTCCGAACCGTCCACGCCGGTGAACTGCTTGGCGACGTGGGTGTTCTGCGACAGGAAGCGCTCGACACGACGGGCACGGTGGACAACGAGCTTGTCCTCCTCGCCCAGCTCGTCGATACCGAGGATCGCGATGATGTCCTGGAGGTCCTTGTACTTCTGCAGGATCCCCTTGACGCGGGTCGCGGCCTCGTAGTGGTCCTTGGCGATGTACCGCGGGTCGAGGATGCGGGACGAGGAGTCCAGCGGGTCCACGGCCGGGTAGATGCCCTTCTCGGAGATCGGACGGGAGAGAACCGTCGTCGCGTCGAGGTGGGCGAAGGTGGTCGCCGGGGCCGGGTCGGTCAGGTCGTCGGCGGGGACGTAGATCGCCTGCATCGAGGTGATCGAGTGACCGCGGGTCGAGGTGATGCGCTCCTGGAGGAGACCCATCTCGTCGGCCAGGTTCGGCTGGTAACCCACCGCGGAGGGCATGCGGCCGAGCAGGGTCGACACCTCGGAACCGGCCTGGGTGTACCGGAAGATGTTGTCGATGAAGAAGAGCACGTCCTGCTTCTGAACATCGCGGAAGTACTCCGCCATGGTCAGGCCGGCGAGGGCGACGCGCAGACGGGTGCCCGGGGGCTCGTCCATCTGGCCGAAGACGAGGGCGGTCTTGTCGATGACGCCCGAGTCGGTCATCTCCTCGATGAGGTCGTTGCCCTCACGGGTACGCTCACCGACACCCGCGAACACCGACACACCGTCGTGGTTGTTGGCGACGCGGTAGATCATCTCCTGGATCAGAACGGTCTTGCCGACACCGGCACCACCGAACAGACCGATCTTTCCACCCTTGACGTACGGGGTGAGGAGGTCGATGACCTTGACACCGGTCTCGAACATCTCGGTCTTGGACTCGAGCTGGTCGAAGGACGGGGCCTTGCGGTGGATCGCCCAGCGCTCGGTCACCTCGGCGTTGGCCTCGGGGACGTTGAGCACCTCACCCAGGGTGTTGAACACCTTGCCCTTGGTGAAGTCGCCGACCGGGACGGTGATGCCCGCGCCCGTGTCGGTCACCGGGGCCTGGCGGACCAGGCCGTCGGTGGGCTGCATCGAGATGGTGCGGACCAGGCCGTCACCCAGGTGCTGGGCGACCTCGAGGGTCAGCGTCTTGAGCGCGCCCTCCTCGGCCGGGTCGGCGACCTGAACGGTCAGCGCGTTGTAGATGTCGGGCATCGCGTCGACGGGGAACTCCACGTCGACGACCGGGCCGATGACCCGGGCGACGCGGCCCGTGGCGGCGGCCGTCTCAACAGTGGTCGTCATTACTTGTCACTCCCCGCGGTCGCGTCGGCAAGGGCTGCGGAGCCACCGACGATCTCGCTGATTTCCTGGGTGATTTCGGCCTGGCGGGCCGCGTTGGCAAGCCGGGAGAGGTTCTTGATGAGCTCTCCGGCGTTGTCGGTCGCCGACTTCATCGCGCGGCGGCGGGCGGCGTGCTCGGAGGCAGCCGACTGCAGCAGCGCGTTGTAGATGCGGCTCTCGACGTAGCGCGGCAGCAGGGCGTCGAGGACGTCCTCCGCCGACGGCTCGAAGTCGAACAGCGGAAGGATCTCGCCCTTCGCACCGCTCTCCTCCGCAGCCTTGTCGAGGCTCAGCGGCAGCATCCGGTCGTCCACCGGGTTCTGCGTCATCATCGACACGAATTCCGTGAAGACGATGTGCAGCTCGTCGACGCCGCCCTCGGCCGTCTCCTTGGAGACCGCCTCGATGAGGGGCGCCGCGACCGCCTTCGCGTTCGCGTAGCTCGGGCTGTCGGTGAAGCCGGTCCAGCTGTCCGCGACCTTGCGCTCACGGAAGCTGAAGTAGGCCACGCCCTTGCGGCCGACGATGTAGGTGTCGACCTCCTTGCCCTCGCCGCGCAGCCGCTCCGTCAGCCGCTCCGCAGCCTTGATGGCGTTGGAGGAGTAGCCGCCGGCCAGACCGCGGTCGCTCGTGATGAGCAGGACCGCGGCACGGCTCGGGGCCTCGGCCTCGGTGGTGAGCGGGTGCTTGGTGTTGGAACCGGTCGCCACCGCGGTCACCGCGCGGGTGAGCTCGGTCGCGTACGGCGTGGAGGCCGCCACCTGGCGCTGCGCCTTGACGATGCGCGAGGCGGCGATCATCTCCATCGCCTTGGTGATCTTCTTGGTCGCGGTGACGGATCGGATGCGACGCTTGTAGACCCGGAGCTGCGCTCCCATGAGTCAGGTCCCTTCCGTCGTCACTTGGAGACGTTGACGGCCGCCGGAGCGTCCTCGCCCAGGAGCTTGCCGTCCGAGGTCTCGAACTGCTTCTTGAAGTCGGCGATCGCGTCGGCGATGGACTGCAGGGTGTCGTCCGACATCTTGCCGCCCTCGGCGATCGAGGTCAGGAGGTCCTTGCGGTTGACCCGCAGGTGCTCCAGCAGCTCCGACTCGAAGCGGCGGATGTCCTCGACCGGGACGTCGTCCATCTTGCCGGTGGTGCCGGCCCAGACGGAGACGACCTGCTCCTCGACGGGCATCGGCTGGTACTGGCCCTGCTTCAGCAGCTCGACCATGCGCTTGCCGCGCTCCAGCGAGGCCTTCGACGCGGCGTCCAGGTCGGAACCGAAGGCGGCGAACGCCTCCAGCTCGCGGAACTGGGCGAGGTCCACGCGGAGGCGGCCGGAAACCTGCTTCATGGCCTTGTGCTGCGCGGAACCACCGACGCGGGAGACCGAGATACCGACGTTCAGGGCCGGACGCTGGCCGGCGTTGAACAGGTCGGACTCCAGGAAGCACTGGCCGTCGGTGATGGAGATGACGTTGGTCGGGATGAACGCCGACACGTCGTTCGCCTTGGTCTCGACGATCGGCAGACCGGTCATCGAGCCGGCGCCCATGTCGTCGGAGAGCTTGGCGCAGCGCTCCAGCAGACGCGAGTGCAGGTAGAAGACGTCACCCGGGTAGGCCTCACGGCCCGGCGGGCGGCGCAGCAGCAGCGACACGGCGCGGTAGGCGTCGGCCTGCTTCGACAGGTCGTCGAAGATGATCAGGACGTGCTTGCCCTGGTACATCCAGTGCTGGCCGATGGCGGAGCCGGTGTACGGCGCCAGGTACTTGAAGCCGGCCGGGTCGGACGCCGGGGCGGCGACGATGGTCGTGTACTCCAGGGCACCGGCCTCTTCCAGCGCGCCGCGGACGGACGCGATGGTGGAGCCCTTCTGGCCGATGGCGACGTAGATGCAGCGGACCTGCTTGTTCACGTCGCCCGAGCGCCAGTTGTCGCGCTGGTTGATGATCGTGTCGACGGCCAGGGCGGTCTTGCCCGTCTGGCGGTCACCGATGATCAGCTGACGCTGGCCACGGCCGATCGGCACCATCGCGTCGACGGCCTTGTAGCCGGTCTGCATGGGCTCGTGGACCGACTTGCGGACCATGACGCCGGGGGCCTGCAGCTCGAGGGCGCGGCGGCCGTCGGTCGCGATCTCGCCGAGACCGTCGATCGGGTTGCCGAGCGGGTCGACGACGCGGCCGAGGTAGCCCTCGCCGACGCCGACGGAGAGGACCTCACCGGTGCGCTGCACCGGCTGACCCTCCTCGATGCCGCTGAACTCGCCGAGGACGATCGCGCCGATCTCGCGCTCCTCGAGGTTGAGGGCGAGACCGAGGGTGCCGTCCTCGAACTTCAGCAGCTCGTTCGCCATGGCGGAGGGCAGGCCCTCCACCTTCGCGATGCCGTCGCCGGCAACGCTGACCGTACCGACCTCTTCGCGCGAGGCCGCGTCCGGCTTGTACGACTGGACAAAGTTCTCCAGTGCGTCCCGGATCTCCTCCGGCCGGATCGTGAGCTCCGCCATCTGGGTTCCCTGCTCTCCTTGTTGGGCCTGAAGCTTCTTAGGGGTCTGGGGGCGACCCCCAGGAATCTTCTGCAAGTTCTGCACGGCCCAACCGGGCCGCTGGAAATGCTTTTTGCTGTGGTGGCTTGGTCAGCCGGCCATGCGGCGGGACACCTCGGCGAGGCGCTCCGCAAGGCTGCCGTCGATGACCTCGTCACCGACCCGCACCGTGATCCCGCCGAGGACCGCGGGGTCCACGTCCAGGTTCAGGTGCATCTGGCGGCCGTACAGCTTGGCCAGGACCGCACCGAGACGCTGCTTCTGCACGTCGCTGAGCGGCACCGCGGTGGTCACGGTGGCGACCATCCGGTTCCGGCGCGCCGCGGCGAGCGTGGAGAGGGACTCGAGTCCCGCTTCCAGGCTACGTCCCCGCGGGTGCGTCACGAGACGCGTGACCAGGCGCTCGGTGACCGCGTTCGCCTTGCCGCCGAGGAGGCTGCGGAGCAGCTCGCCCTTCGCGGAGGCGGTGGCGGCGCGGTCGGTCAGCGCGGCACGCAGCTCGGTGCTGGAAGCCACGATCCGTCCGAAGCGGAACAGCTCGTCCTCGACGTCGTCGAGCACGTTGGCCTGCTGGGCGCCGGTGAGGTCGGCGGTGTCCGCCAGCTCCTCCAGCGCGTCCACCAGGTCGCGCGACTGCGACCAGCGGGACCGCACCATGCCGGACACGAGGTCGGCGGTCTCGCCGCCGACCTGGCCGCCGAACAGGCGCTGGGCCAGCTCGGCCTTGGCCTCTCCGGCCTGCGCCGGGTCCGTGATGACCCGACGCAGCGACACCTCGCGGTCGAGCAGCGCGGTAACGGCGGCCAGCTCACCGGCGAGCTTCTGCGCGTCGACGGACGTGTTGTCCGTCAGCGCGTCCAGACGCTCACGAGCGGTGGCCAGCGCCTCGCGGCTCGCTCCGTTCATCGGGCGGCCTCGGCCTTCTCCTCGAGCTCGTCGAGGAAGCGGTCGATGGTGCGGCTCTGCCGGGCGTGGTCCTCGAGGGACTCGCCGACGAGCTTGCCGGCCAGGTCGGTGGCGAGCTTGCCCACGTCCTGGCGCAGCGCCTGCGAGGCGGCCTTGCGGTCGGCCTCGATCTGGGCGTGGCCGGCAGCGATGATCTCCTCACGCTGCCGCTGGCCCTCTGCGCGCAGCTCTTCCTTGAGCGCAGTGCCCTGCTCGAGCGCCTCCTGGCGCAGGCGCGCGGCCTCGTGCCGGGCCTCGGCGAGCTGGGCCTTGTACTGCTCCAGCACGCTCTGGGCCTCGGTCTGAGCCGCCTCGGCCTTCTCGATACCGCCCTCGATCGCCTCACGGCGCTCGTCCAGAACCTTGTTGATGTTCGGGAGGAGCTTCTTCCAGAAGACGATGAAGACGATGGCGAAGGCGATGGTGCCGACGAGCAGCTCGGGGCCCGGCGGGATGAGCGGGTTCTGCTCTTCCCCGGACGCCAGCTGAACCAGGTTGGCGATCACATCAGTGCCTTTCGTCGAATGCGTCAGTAAGAAGTGATTACTTACCGAACACGAACGGCATAACGATGCCGATGAGGGCGAGCGCCTCACAGAAGGCGAAGCCGAGGATCTGGTTGGCGCGGATCAGGCCGGCAGCCTCGGGCTGGCGGGCGAGGGCCTGGGTGCCGTTGCCGAAGATGATGCCGACGCCGACGCCGGGGCCGATGGCCGCGAGGCCGTAGCCGATGGAGCCGAGGGAGCCGGAAACGGCAGCGAGGTTCTGGAGAGCGGACATGCCGGTTCTTCCTTCTCTTTCACGGACCGGTGGGGGTTGGCCACCGGACGACTGGGGTTTGCGGGGCGGGTTGGCTCAGTGGTGCTCGGCGAGAGCGCCCTGAATGTAGGAGCAGGCAAGGAGCACGAACACGTACGCCTGGACCGCCTGCACGAAAAGCTCGAAGAGGATCATGACCATGGTCATGACGAAGGAGACACCGGCGGCGGGGATCATCACGCCGTTCAGCAGGTACCAGGAGGCAACCGTGAACATGACCAGCATCAGGTGACCGGCGAACATGTTCGCGAACAGTCGCACCGCGTGGGTGAAGGGGCGCACGATCAGGTTCGAGAAGAACTCGATGACCATGACGAGCGGAAGAACCGGGCCGAGCGACTTGTCGTATCCGGTGACGTTCTTGAAGAAGCCGACGAAGCCGTGCTTCTTGAAGGTCAGCGAGACCCAGACCACGTACACGATCAGCGCGAGCACGACCGGGAAGGCGATGATCGAGGAGACCGGGAACTGGGCCAGCGGGATCACGGACCAGATGTTCATGATCCACACGAAGAAGAACAGCGAGACCATCAGCGGGACGTACTTCTCGCCCTCGCGCTTGCCCAGCGTCTCGTAGACGATGCCGCGGCGGACGAAGTCGTAACCCGCCTCGCCGACCATCTGGAGCTTGCCCGGCACGACCTTCGGCTTGGCGAAGGCGGCCCAGAAGAAGCCAATGACCAGCAGGGTGGTGATGAGCGCGAGCAGCATCACCTTGTTGAACTCGTACCCGCCGACGTTGAAGATCGGCTGGAACAGGAAGGAGTGCAGGCCCGGAGCGGGGAAGCCGCAGCCGTTGTCGGCCATGATGCGGCAGCTCCAGTCAAAGGCAAGCTGGGTCTGGTCAGCACTCACCGCGGGCTCCTTCAGCGTGGCGCATAGGTACGGCAACCTCGTTGTGTCGGCGCGGCGTGAGGCCGCGGTTCGGCACGGGACTGGTCTTACAGGTGTGGGGGCGGCTGGCAGGCATTGAGCCTCGCGCTTGAGCAGGCGTCAGCTCAGATGCCCGCGCCCGCGATGCCGCAGTTGGCACCGGACGATAGCAGGATCCCGAACGCACACTTATCCCGCCCCTACCTTTCACGACGAGGACCCCGTGTTTTCGGGCTTCTCGCCCTTGTCGGAGTCGGGATCGACATAAAAGATCTTGGCCTTCATGTGCGCACGCGCCTGGGCGGCCATCCACACGACGGTGGTGGCGACCAGGGTGGCGGCGAAGGCCCGGGGGTTGAACAGCGTCGTGTCCTTGAACACGGCGACGAAGATGAACAGCAGCAGCAGCTGAGCGGTGTAGAGCATCAGCCCCATGGCCTGGAACAGCTGCGGCAGGGTCTTGGCGGTGCGCTGCAGCACCAGTACGCCGATCCCCATGAAGAGGATGACGATCAGCGTTCCGACGACGGCCCCGATCGCGCCCTTGCCACCCGCGACGACACCGCTGACGACCGTGGCGATGGCGCCGGCGGCAGCGGTGGGTACGGCGGTGTGCAGCAGGGACCGGGTGTCTTCAGAGCGCATGGCGAATTGCTCCGCATGGTGGTGGGGGCACGGGACTCGTTCGGGGACGAGCGTAAGCCCGGTTCGAGGGCGAGCCTCGGGCCGAGGGACCGTCGCACTACGGTCCTTCGGCTCTGTCGCCGGGTTTAGTGAACGGTATCACAAACTATTTGATGAGGTCTTTACCTGCTGGGTGTGCTCGCTGTCACACATGAGAGTGAACATGCGCGTCTGTGCACAGAAGGCCGCCGGTTTGTCTGGTAAAGGCGCCACAAATCCTGATTCCGTTTCTGCCCCGGGGAGCCCTCCCCCGGCGGGCGCGCGCCAAAGGAGGCCCCCGAACGGCGCGATGTTGACCCCCGTACGGAGGCCTCCCCGGACATGCCCGCGGGCCCCGCGCGGTGGGTGCGTGCGGGGCCCGCGGTGGGAGTGTTCACCGGGTGTTCAGCGGGGGGAGCCCGCCTTGCTGCGGTCGGGGAGGTGGGAGCGGGCGCCGATCGCGGTGGCTCCGTTCGCGCCGGAGACGCCGACCATCGCCGGGCGGGGGCCCGGCTCCGCAGCCGCGGGATCGGCCAGGGCGGCCTCTGCGGCGGCCTCGGCGGCCCGCTGCGCGTGCCGGTAGCGGGGCGGCACCAGCCGCTCCGCCCAGCGCGGTGCACGGGGCGTGAAGCGCGGCAGCAGGAGCAGCACCAGGCCCACCGCGCTCAGCCCGACGAGCGCGAAGACGATCCACATCGAGGCCGAGTGCACCGAGTAGGCCACCGCACCGAAGGCGATCAGGCCCGACCAGAAGTACATGATCAGCACGGCCCGGCTGTGCGAGTGCCCGATCTCCAGGAGCCGGTGGTGCAGGTGCCCCCGGTCGGCCGCGAACGGGGACTGGCCCTTCCAGGTGCGCCGCACGATCGCGAGGACCAGGTCGGCCATCGGGATCGCGATGATCGTCAGCGGCAGCAGCAGCGGGATGAAGACGGGCAGCATCGCGTGGGTCGCGTTGCGCTCGCCGTCGAACCACAGCGCCATCGCGTCCGGGTCCACCTGCCCCGTGATGGAGATGGCCCCGGCGGACAGCACCAGGCCGATGAGCATCGAGCCGGAGTCGCCCATGAAGATCCGCGCGGGATGCATGTTGTGCGGCAGGAAGCCCAGGCACATGCCCATGAGGATGGCCGCGAACAGGGTGGCGGGGGCCGCGGCCTCGATCCCGTACCCGAACCAGAGCCGGTACGCGTACAGGAAGAACGCCGCGGAGGCGATGCAGACCATGCCGGCCGCCAGGCCGTCGAGGCCGTCCACGAAGTTCACGGCGTTGATGGTGATGACGACCAGGGCCACCGTGAGCAGGTTCCCCTGCCACTGGGTGAGCGAGACCGTCCCGAATCCCGGGATGGGCAGCCACAGGATGGTCAGGCCCTGCATGACCATCACACCGGCCGCGATCATCTGCGCGCCGAGCTTGATCAGGGCGTCGATCTCGAACTTGTCGTCGAGCACGCCCACCAGCCAGATCAGGGCGGCCCCGGAGAGCAGGGCCCGCGGCTCGTTCGACAGCTCGAAGACCCCGTTGAGGTTCTCCAGGTGGTCCGCCACCAGCAGGCCCGCGCACAGGCCGCCGAACATCGCGATCCCGCCGAGCCGCGGAGTGGGCTCCCGGTGCACGTCTCTGGCACGGATCTCGGGCATGGCACCGGCCGCGATCGCGAACTTTCGCACCGGTCCGGTGAGCAGATAGGTCACCGCGACCGTGACGCACAGCGTCAGCAGGTATTCACGCACGGGCTGCCCCAGATGATTTCGCCGGCCATCTCAGCCCCACACATTAGCTTCGATGCCCCCGGCCTTGAGGACACACCGGGGGCGGTATCCGGTTGCAGAGGGCCCGCAGTGTCCTCAGTCGGACGGATACGGGGGAAATCTCCCCGCCAGCTCGGCGACCTGCGCACGCACCGTCTCGTCCCCGCGCAGGGCCGCCCCGAACAGGGCCGCGACCCGCTCCATCTCGGCCGGGCCCATGCCCTGCGTGGTCACCGCCGCCGTGCCCAGGCGCAGCCCGCGCTGGTCCCCGTAGGGCAGCGCGCAGGTGTCGAGGACCATCCCGGCGGCCGCGAGCCGGCCACGGGCGGTGCGGCCGTCGAGGCCGAGCGGGGCCGGGTCCGCGGTGATCAGGTGGGTGTCGGTGCCGCCCGTGGTGA
Organism: Streptomyces sp. NPDC030809; assembly: GCF_055572195.1. NCBI lineage: Bacteria > Bacillati > Actinomycetota > Actinomycetes > Kitasatosporales > Streptomycetaceae > Streptomyces > Streptomyces sp. NPDC030809. The sequence goes on along the minus strand of NZ_JBVIDV010000039.1, from coordinate 7,969 downwards.
CGGCCAGCCCCTCCCCCGCCAGCGCCGCGGCGAGAACCCTCGCATTGGTGACGACCTGATGGGCGTACGCGGTGAACGGGATGCCGGCCGCCTCGCCGAAGGCCACCGCCTTGGCCGCGATGGTGTGCATCTGGGCCCCGCCCTGGGTGAACGGGAACACCGCCCGGTCCACCCGCTCGGCCAGGTCGGCACCGCACAGCAGCATGCCCCCGCGCGGGCCGCGGAGCACCTTGTGGGTGGTGGCGCAGACGATGTCGGCGTACGGGACCGGGCTGGGCGCCGCCCCGCCGGCCACCAGGCCGATGGGGTGGGCCGCGTCGGCGATGAGGTAGGCCCCCACGTGGTCGGCGATCTCGCGGAAGGCCTCGTAGTCGGGGTGGCGGGGGTAGGAGATCGAGCCGACGACGATCGCCTTCGGCCGGTGCCGGCGGGCGAGGGCGGCGACCTGCTCGTAGTCGATCAGGCCGCTCTCGGCGTCCACCCCGTAGCCGACGAACTCGAACCAGCGGCCGGAGAAGTTCGCCGGGGAGCCGTGCGTGAGGTGGCCGCCGTACGCGAGCCCCATCGCGAGCACGGTGTCCCCGGGGCGCAGCAGGGCCGCGTAGGCGGCGAGGACGGCGGCGGAGCCGGAGTGCGGCTGCACGTTCGCGTGCGCGCTGCCGAACAGCGCGGTGGCCCGTTCCACGGCGATCCGCTCGGCCAGGTCGGCGTACTCGCAGCCGCCGTGGTGGCGGGCGCCTGGATAGCCCTCGGCGTACTTGTTGGCCAGCGGGGAGCCCAGGGCGGCCAGCACGGCGGGCGAGGTGAAGTTCTCCGCGGCGATCAGCTGGAGGCCGGTGGCCTGGCGCTGCCGCTCTCCGGCGAGGACGTCCGCGATGGCGGGGTCCTGGCGGCGCAGGACCTCGTCCACGGCGGCTGCGGGCCTGGCGGAATGGCTGACGGTGGTCATGGCGCGGCTCCGGCGCTGGGAGGGCAGTACGCCCACTGTAGGCCGCCCGGTCCGCATACGCACCGAAAATCGGACTTTACGCCCGCGTGCGCGTCGAGGGGGTCAGCGCGGGGAGCCGACTCCCGTCAGGGCCGTGACCACCGGGTCGAGGGCCTGGTTGATCTCGTCGCCGATGGAGCGGAAGAACGAGATCGGGGAGCCGTACGGGTCGTGCACCTCGTCCGCCTCGGCGGAGGGTGCGAGCAGCCAGCCCCGCAGCGCCGCCGCGGCCCGGACCAGGGCGCGGGCCCGCTCGGCCACGCCCTCGTCGAGGGGCGGCAGGGTGGCCGGGTCTATCGCGCGCACCAGCCGGGTGAACTCCTTCAGCGTGAAGGTGCGCAGGCCCGCGGAGTGGCCCATGGAGATGACCTGGGCGCGGTGGTCGCGGGTGGCGGTGAGGACCAGGTCGGCGCGTATGACGTGCTCGTCGAGGAGCTCCCGGCCGGTGAAGCCGGACGCGTCGGCCCCGAAGTCGGCGAGCACGGCGGCCGCATTGGCCTCCATGGGTGCGCCTTCGTGGCCCCAGGTGCCCGCGCTCTCCACGATCAGGGCGCCGGCCGACCGGTCCCCGCCGAGCCGGTCGGCGAGGGCGTGCCGGGTGAGCCGCTCGGTGATCGGCGAGCGGCACACGTTGCCGGTGCTGACGTGGAGGATGCGGAACGCGTCCGTGCCGGCTATGCCACGCCCCTGAGGGCTCACGGGGCCACCTCGAGGTCGGGTACGACCTCCCGCAGCTGCTCGGCCGACAGGGCGCCTTCCCGGAGCAGGACCGGCACCTTGCCGGTGACGTCGACGATGGACGAGGGCTGGATGCCGGGGGTGGGCCCGCCGTCCAGGTAGACCGAGACGGAGTCGCCGAGCATCTCGCGGGCGGCGTCGCAGTCCTCGGGGGCCGGGTGGCCGCTCAGGTTCGCGGAGGACACGGCCATCGGGCCGACCTCGGTCAGCAGCTCGATGGCGACCGGGTGCAGGGGCATCCGGATCGCGACGGTGCCGCCGGTGTCGCCGAGGTCCCACTGGAGCGAGGGCTGGTGCCGGGCCACGAGGGTGAGCGCGCCGGGCCAGAAGGCGTCGACCAGCTCCCAGGCGGCCTCGGAGAAGTCCGTGACGAGCCCGTGCAGGGTGTTCGGGGAGCCGATGAGCACGGGGGTGGGCATCGTGCGGCCGCGGCCCTTGGCGGCGAGCAGGTCGGCCACCGCCTCGGAGCTGAACGCGTCGGCCCCGATGCCGTAGAGGGTGTCCGTCGGCAGTACGACGAGTTCCCCGCGGCGGACGGCGGACGCGGCCTCGCGCAGGCCCGTCTTGCGGTCCGTCGCGTCGTTGCAGTCGTATCGCCGGGCCATCAGCGGGCCTCCTCGTGCAGGGTGGTGGGGGCGGTGCGGGGCTTCGTCACGGCAGGGCCTTGCGGGCGGTGGCGAAGCGCGGGCGGTTGTTCAGGTCCGGGTGGTCGGCCGCGTCGGCCCAGCCGCGCTCCTCGGCGAAGATCCACGGGACCTGGCCGCCCTGGGTGTCGGCGTGCTCGACGACGACGACCCCGCCGGGGCGCAGCAGCCGGTGCGCGGTGCGCTCCAGGCCGCGGATGGTGTCGAGGCCGTCCTCGCCGGAGAACAGGGCCATCTCGGGGTCGTGGTCGCGCGCCTCGGGGGCGACGTACTCCCACTCGGTGAGCGGGATGTACGGCGGGTTGGAGATGACCAGGTCCACCTGCCCGTCCAGCTCGGGCAGGGCGGTCAGGGCGTCGCCCTGGTGCACGGTGACCCGCGAGCCGGCCGCGTTCTTGCGCGTCCAGACCAGTGCGTCCTCGGACAGCTCCACGGCGTGCACGCGCGAGCGGGGCACCTCCTGGGCCATGGCGAGGGCGATCGCGCCGGAGCCGGTGCAGAGGTCCACGATCAGCGGCTCGACCACGTCCATGGCCCGTACGGCGTGTATGGCCCAGTCCACGACGGACTCGGTCTCGGGCCGGGGCACGAAGACCCCGGGGCCGACCTGGAGCTCCAGGTAACGGAAGAAGGCCCGCCCGGTGATGTGCTGGAGCGGCTCGCGGGCCTCGCGGCGCGCGACGGCCTCCCAGTACCGGGCGTCGAAGTCGGCGTCCTTGACGGTGTGGAGCTCACCGCGTTTGACCCCGTGCACCCAGGCAGCGAGCTCCTCGGCGTCGAAGCGCGGTGAGGGCACGCCGGCGGCGGCCAGCCGCTGGGTGGCCTGGGCCACCTCCGCGAGCAGCAGGTTCACGCTTCCTCCACCGGGGTCGTACGCGGGGTTGAACGGGGGTCTGGCCGGGTGCTTACTGCGCGGCCGCGAGCTTGGCGGCGGAGTCCGCGTCCACGCAGGCCTGGATGACCGCGTCGAGGTCGCCGTCGAGCACCTGGTCCAGGTTGTACGCCTTGAAGCCGACCCGGTGGTCCGAGATCCGGTTCTCCGGGAAGTTGTACGTACGGATCTTCTCGGACCGGTCGACGGTCCGCACCTGGCTGCGGCGCGCGTCGGCGGCTTCCTGCTCCGCGGCCTCCTGGGCGGCAGCGAGCAGCCGGGACCGCAGGATGCGCATGGCCTGCTCCTTGTTCTGGAGCTGGCTCTTCTCGTTCTGGCAGGAGGCGACGACACCGGTCGGGAGGTGCGTGATGCGCACGGCCGAGTCGGTGGTGTTGACGGACTGGCCGCCGGGGCCCGAGGACCGGTACACGTCGATGCGCAGGTCGTTCGCGTTGATCTCCACGTCGACCTCCTCGGCCTCGGGGGTCACGAGGACGCCGGCGGCGGAGGTGTGGATGCGGCCCTGGGACTCGGTGGCGGGCACGCGCTGCACGCGGTGCACCCCGCCCTCGTACTTCAGGCGGGCCCACACGCCCTGGCCGGGCTCGGTGGCGCCCTGGCCGCCCTTGGTCTTCACGGCGACCTGGACGTCCTTGTAGCCGCCGAGCTCGGACTCGGTGGAGTCGATGATCTCGGTCTTCCAGCCCACCCGTTCGGCGTAGCGCAGGTACATGCGCAGGAGGTCGCCGGCGAACAGGGCGGACTCGTCGCCGCCCGCGCCCGCCTTGATCTCCAGGAGCACGTCCTTGTCGTCGCTGGGGTCGCGCGGGACCAGCAGCAGGCGGAGCTTCTCGGTGAGCTCCTCGCGCTGCGCGGTCAGGTCCTTGACCTCGGCCGCGAAGTCCGGGTCGTCGGCCGCGAGCTCCTTCGCCGTGGCGATGTCCTCACCGGCCTGCTTCCAGGCGCGGAAGGTCCCCACGATGGGGGTCAGCTCCGCGTAGCGCTTGTTGAGCTTGCGCGCATTGGCCTGGTCGGCGTGGACCGAAGGGTCGGCGAGCTGCTTCTCGAGGTCGGCGTGCTCACCGACCAGTTCCTCGACCGCTTCGAACATCGGGTGCTCCTGGGGTGGAAAAAGGCTTGGGGGCTGCGGGACGACAAAGGCGCCGGTGCGGCCGCCCCCGTGTGGACAGGGGCGGCCGTCGACCGGCGCCGCGGCTCGCTACTTCTTGGAGCCGGCAGCCTTGCCGAAGCGGGCCTCGAAGCGGGCCACACGGCCACCGGTGTCGAGGATCTTCTGCTTGCCCGTGTAGAACGGGTGGCACTCGGAGCAGACCTCGGCACGGATGGTGCCCTCGGTCAGGGTGCTACGGGTGGTGAACGACGCGCCGCAGGTGCAGCTGACCTGGGTCTCGACGTACTCGGGGTGGATCTCGCGCTTCAAGGTGTCTCCTAGTTTCGGGAGGGCGCCGGGTCGCAGGCGGCGGAATTGCACGCTGCGTGAACCGGGGCCGACGGACCAGTCTGCCAGGACCGGGCCGCCTGTTCAAAATTCGGGAACGCTCCCCTCAACGGGGGCGGCCCGGCATCTATTCCTTGACCAGGGAACCGGCGGTGCCCTTGTCCCCCGCGGACTTTTCGGTGGCCGAGGCCGGGATGGGCCGGTCGGCCAGCAGGGCCTGCCAGACCTGCCGGGACTCGGTCTCCAGGGGGACCACCCGGTTGGGGTCGATACGGTCGGCGCCCACCGGCAGCGTGATCATCTGGAGGTCGTGGGAGTCGATCTCCGCGAGGCCGGAGGCGAAGCCCATCAGGTCCCTGACGCTGCTGAGCTTGCTGTCGGTGGTGATGGCCTTGGTGCCGGTGTCGGCGAGGTCGAGCAGCCGCTTGGGGTTGTCGAACACCCCGATGCTCTTGACCTGCTTGATGAGCGCCTTGATGAAGGCCTGCTGGAGCTGGATGCGGCCGAGGTCGCTGCCGTCGCCGACGCTCTTGCGGGTGCGGACCAGGCCCAGGGCCTGTTCCCCGTTCAGCCGGTGCGGGCCCGCCGCGAGGTCGAGGTGGCTGGCCTTGTCCTTGATGGGCTTGGTGGTGGTGACCTCGACCCCGCCGAGCTTGTCGATGATCTTCTTGAAGCCCGTGAAGTCGACTTCGAGGTAGTGGTCCATGCGGATCCCCGACATCTGCTCGACGGTCTTCACCGCGCAGGCCGCGCCGCCGATGGTGAAGGACTCGTTGAACATGCTGCGCTCGCCGCCGGGGTCGGTCGAGCCGTCCGGGGTCTTGCACGAGGGGCGGGTGACCAGGGTGTCCCGCGGGATGGAGATGACGCTGGCCTTCTTGTGGCCCTCGTACAGGTGGACGATCATCGCGGTGTCGGAGCGGGCCGAGCCGCCGTCGTCCCGGCCGTACTCGGAGTTCGCGCCCCCGCGCGAGTCGGAGCCGAGGACGAGGATGTCCATGGAGCCGTTGTCGATGTCCGCGGGCCGGTCGTCGCCGAGGGCGGCGTCGATGTCGACGCTCTTCAGGTTCCCGTCGAACTTCACCCAGAAGTAGCCCATGCTCGCGCCGCCCAGGACGACCGCGCCGGCCGCGGTCCACGCGACGACGGCGAGGACCCGGCGGCCCCCGCTCGCCTTCTTGCGCCTTCGGCCGCGCCCGGCCGTGCGTATGCCGGCCCGGCCGCTGCTCTGCTCGGTCATGCTCTCCTCGGTTCTCCGGATTCCCAGCCCCCGGCGTGTCGCCCTCCTGCGGTGCACAGGGGGAGACGGGAGGCGAGGGCAAAGGGTTGCATGACGGCCTGTGCCCACCGTGCGGGCACGGTGGGCACAGGGAGCGGTCCGGATCGGGCCGAGATCAGCCCGTTACACGGGCTGGCCTGGGGCTTTAGCCGAAGAGGTTGTACGCGTTCCAGCCACCGCCGAAGGCGACACGTGTGGCGAAGGTCGCACCCGACTTGCCGGTGCCCTTGTAGAGCCACATGGTGCCGGCGCTGTCGCGGGCGAGCAGGTCGGCCTTGCCGTCGTTGTTGACGTCACCGGTCATGGAGATCTGGTTGTAGATGTTCCAGCCGGTGCCGATCTTGACGCGGGCGCCGAAGGCTCCGGTGCCGGCGGTGCCGGTGCCCGGGTACAGGTACAGCGTGCCGGCCGAGTCGCGGGCGACGAGGTCGGCCTTGCCGTCGCCGGTCAGGTCGCCGGAGCCGCGGACGGTGCCGTAGACCTGCCAGCCGAAGCCGGCCTTGACCGGGGCGTTGAACGCGCCGGCGCCGTTGCCCGGGTACAGGTAGAGGTCGCCGGCGGAGGTGACGGAGACCAGGTCGGGCAGGTCGTCGCCGGTCACGTCGCCGGGGGCGACGATCTGCTTGCGGGTGGACCAGTCCGTGTAGACCTTGGACTCGGTCTTGGTGGCGCCGTTGTACCAGTAGACGTCCCCGCCGGAGGAGCGGCGGCGGACGATGTCCTGGACCCCGTCGCGGTTCAGGTCGGTCTGGCGGAAGAGGTTGACGTTCGCCGCGTCGCCGAGGCTGCTGCCCTTGGAGAGCGAGGTCAGCTTCGAGGTGAAGGGGTACAGGTCGGTGTTCGAGGTGTTGCGCGCGAGCAGGTCGGCCGCGGCGTCCCCGTTCCAGTTCGCGTCGTAGACCTCGGCGCGCAGGGCGCCCGCGTACGAGGTGGCCTTGGTGTAGACCCCGTAGGCGCCGGCCTCGACGCAGCCGGTGACGCCCCAGGAGACGATGCCGATCAGTCGACCGTTGCGCACGAGCGGGCCGCCGGAGTCACCGTTGCAGGCGGTGGTGGTGCCGGAGTCGGAGCCGCTGGCGGGGGTGCCGGCGCAGACCATGTGGCCGCGGACGATGTAGTCGCCCCAGAAGGTCTCGCAGGTGCTGTCCGAGACCAGCGGCAGGTCCGCCTTCTTCAGCGTCTGGGAGATGGCCTGGCTGGTGGACGAGGTCCGGCCCCAGCCGTACACGGTGGCGGTGGCGCCGGCCGCGTACTGGCCCGTGTCGGTGGAGCGGGCCAGCGGCAGGTTCTTGGCCGAGGTCTTCGACGCCAGGGTGAAGACCGCGGTGTCGTTGTCGAAGGTGACGCCGTCGTAGGACGGGTTCATCCACTGGCGCTTGATCTTGTGGACGGTGCCGCCGTGGGCGTCGACCGTGCCGTCCGTGTAGACGGTCGCCAGCTGGGTGGCGCCGGTGATGACCATGCCGCCCTTGGTCCAGTCGATGCCCTCGACGCAGTGCGCCGCCGTGACGATCTTCGTGGGCGTGACCACGGAGCCGCCGCAGAAGCTGCCGTTCTCCGAGTCGTTCGGGTCGAACCACAGCAGCTGCGCCATCCACGGCGCGCTGGAGATGGTCGTGGAACCGCCGCCGATGATCATCGGGGTCCGCTGCGGCCGGCCCGTCTGGTTCTCGGCGAGCGTGGCGCGGAACGCGTCGTTCATCTGCTGCCGGACCTGGGACCGCGTGGGCGGCGCCGGGGACTCGGCGGCCTGGGCGGTACCCGCGGCCGTCAGACCGGCGCCGGCCAGGGCGAGTACGGACACGGCCACGGGGGCCACGAGCCGGCGCTTGCCGGACGGGCGGCCGCCACGGGTGCGTATGTGCACGCGTCATCCTTATCGAATAGGCCGGCGGGGGGGGGGGGGGGGGGGGGGGGGGGGGGGGGGGGGGGGGGGGGGGGGGGGGGGGGGGGGGGGGGGGTGTGGGGGGGTTCGGTGGGAGGGGGA